>NZ_CAMFKT010000003.1:0-299050 GCF_945957325.1 Enterobacter sp. PL1 | reverse complement strand
ATTTAGCGTGCTGATATGGCTCAGTTGGTAGAGCGCACCCTTGGTAAGGGTGAGGTCCCCAGTTCGACTCTGGGTATCAGCACCACTTTATACTTAGGTTAAAGTTCGGCAAGAAGTAAAAGAATTTGTCTGGCGGCTTTAGCGCGGTGGTCCCACCTGACCCCATGCCGAACTCAGAAGTGAAACGCCGTAGCGCCGATGGTAGTGTGGGGTCTCCCCATGTGAGAGTAGGGAACTGCCAGACATCAAATAAGTGAGAAGGCCATCCGAAAGGATGGCCTTTTTGCGTTATGATTCTCGTGAAAACGGTAGGCCCGGTAAGCGCAGCGCCACCGGGCAAAAAGAGCTGATCAGTGAATCACCTGCGACAGGAATGCGCGCGTACGTTCTGATTTCGGATGCGCAAAGAACTCATCCGGCGGCGCCTGCTCAACAATCTCCCCACGATCCATAAAGATCACCCGGTCAGCCACGGTTCGCGCGAACCCCATCTCATGCGTGACACACAGCATGGTCATGCCGGATTGTGCCAGTCCAATCATGGTATCCAGAACCTCCTTCACCATTTCCGGATCGAGGGCAGATGTCGGTTCATCAAACAGCATAATTTTCGGTTTCATACACAGTGAACGAGCGATAGCCACTCGCTGCTGCTGTCCACCCGATATCTGACCGGGAAACTTATTGGCATGCTCTGCGATACGTACACGCTCCAGATAGTGCATTGCCAACGCCTCGGCTTCCTTTTTCGGCATCTTTCGTACCCAAATCGGCGCAAGCGTACAGTTCTGCAGAACGGTCAGGTGCGGAAACAGATTAAAGTGCTGAAATACCATTCCCACTTCCTGACGCACGCGTTCGATATTGCGGATATCTTCATTCAGCTCGATACCATCAACCACGATGCGTCCTTGCTGATGCTCTTCAAGGTGGTTAATACAGCGAATGGTTGTGGATTTCCCGGAGCCGGACGGGCCGCACAGGACAATGCGTTCGCCCTGTTTGACCTTAAGATTAATGTCTTTCAGGACATGAAACTGTCCGTACCATTTGTTCACGTCTTCCAGCGTAATCATCGCGTCGGCGGGTGTCATAGTTATTTGGCTCATATTTTCCTCAGTGCGGTGTACGCCCGGTGTTAAAGCGCTTTTCCAGATGCTGGCTGTAGCGCGACATGCTAAAACAAAAGATCCAGTAGATTAGGGCAGCAAAGACATATCCTTCGGTGGACATACCCAACCAGACAGGGTCAACGGTTGCCTGTTGTACGCTGCTAAAGAGATCGAACAACCCGATGATGATCACCAGGCTGGTATCCTTGAAGAGGGCAATGATCGTGTTGACCAGGCCCGGGATGACCAGCTTGAGTGCTTGTGGAAGAATCACCAGTCCCTGCGTTTTCCAGTAACCGAGAGCCAGTGATTCCGCCGCTTCGTACTGGCCTTTAGGCAACGCCTGCAGACCACCGCGCACAACTTCAGCGACATAGGCGGACTGGAAGAGAATCACCCCGACCAGGGCACGAATTAGTTTGTCGATCGTTGTCCCTTCTGCCATAAACAGCGGCAGCATGACTGACGACATAAAGAGAACGGTAATAAGCGGCACGCCGCGCCAGAACTCAATGAAGATAACGGAGAGCACGCGAACGATCGGCATTTTTGAACGCCGTCCGAGGGCAAGTAAAATCCCCCACGGCAGAGCACCGGCTATCCCCACTGACGCGATAATCAACGTCAGCGTCAGTCCGCCCCACTGGCGTGTTTCAACGCGTTCCAGCCCCAGAGAACCGCCATACAAGAGCACCCAGACAATAATTGGATAAACCACTGCCCAGACGGCAATATAGCGTCCACGATGAGGCAGCTTTTTCCAGAACATGACCGCAACAGAGAGCAGGCCGATAACCAGCGCGAGATTAATCCGCCAGCGCTGTTCATGCGGATACAATCCATACATGAACTGACCGAAACGTTCATGAATAAACACCCAGCAGGCACCGGCTTTTGTACAGTCAGCTCGGGTTGAACCGACCCAGTTGGCCTGTAAAAACGCCCAGTTCAGCAGGGGAGGAATCAATTCCCACATGAGCCACAGGCAGACAATCGTCAGCAGGCTGTTACTCCAGCTGGAGAACAGATTCTTTCGCGCCCAGAGAATGAAACGTCCACCTGTCGAGTTGGCAGGGCGCGAGGCGTGCGACAGTATCGCTTTTGTCATCATAGATCCTTAGCGCTCGACCAGTGCTATACGACGGTTATAGAGGTTCATCAGCAGTGAAATTACCAGGCTGATGATGAGATAGACAGACATGGTGATGGCGATGGTTTCAATGGCTTGTCCGGTCTGGTTAAGCACGGTTCCGGCGAAGAGTGACACCATATCCGGGTAACCAATAGCGGCGGCCAGCGACGAGTTTTTGACAATGTTGAGATACTGGCTGGTCAGAGGCGGAATGATGACCCGCAACGCCTGCGGAATAATGACCTGGCGAAGCGTCACCGTATGCGGTAATCCTAATGAGCGTGCCGCTTCGTGTTGCCCGTGCGGGACGGCCTGGATCCCGGCACGAATAATCTCAGCGATAAAGGCTGAGGTATAAATCGATAGCGCCAATGTCAGGGCCGCCAGTTCAGGAATTAACACCATTCCCCCCTGGAAGTTAAAGCCTCGCAGATGAGGAACATCCCAGTGCAACGCGGCGCCAAACAGCCAGTGTGCCACTAGCGGCAGGCTAACGATCAGGATGACTGCGGTGGGCCAGGTTCTACGAAGCTGACCGGTTTTGATCTGATGCTTGCGGTTAAAACGGAATACCCCAGCGGAGAGGGCAAGCGCTATCACAATTGCGCCGATGAAAGCATACAGTCCTTCGCCCGGCTGAGGAGAAGGAATGGACAACCCACGGTTACTCAGGAAAAACAGCTCAAACGCGTCGACGGCCTGACGGGGACCAGGAAGGTTACGCAGTACGGCGAAATACCAGAAGAAGATCTGCAGCAGCGGGGGGATATTGCGGAACGTCTCGATATAAACCGTCGAAAGCTTCCGCAGGAGCCAGTTTTCTGAAAGACGTGCCAGGCCAATAAAGAAGCCCAGTATCGACGCGAAGACGATACAAAGCGCCGATACCAACAGCGTATTCAGTAAACCGACCACGAATACGCGTCCGTACGTGTCACCTTCCTGGTAATCAATAAGATGCTGAACAATGCCAAAGCCCGCGCTGCGATCCAAAAACGCAAAACCGGAGGTAATGCCGCGATTGTTCAGGTTGGTGATGGTGTTGTGGATGAGATACACGGCGATGAGAACAACCGCAACAATAGCAATAATCTGGAATAGCCAGGCGCGGACCGCGGGATGAGAAAAGGATAGCGATCCTTTTACGGCTGAGCGGCGATGGGACATAAAGAAACCTCAGTAACCATGACTCTGGAGTGGGCACTGCATGAGCAGTGCCCGTTACAGCTATGACTTAACGTACTGGTGGCGCGTACTGAATACCGCCGTTGTTCCAGAGATTGTTCTGGCCGCGTTTGATCTTCAGCGGGCTTTCCGATCCCACGTTGCGTTCAAAGATCTCAGAGTAGTTGCCCACCTGTTTGATGATGTTGTAGGCCCACTTGTTATCCAGCTTCAGATCCTTGCCGAAATCGCCTTCTTTACCCAGCAGGTGCGCCATATCCGGGTTAGATGGGTTAGCCGCTTTCTCATCCACGTTTTTCGAGTTGATGCCCATCTCTTCTGCGTTCAGCATGGCAAACAGCGTCCAGCGAACAATAGAGAACCAGTCTTCATCGCCGCGACGAACGACAGGGCCGAGAGGTTCTTTGGAGATCACTTCAGGCAGGACAATCCACTCTGCCGGATTGCTCAGCTTAATGCGTAAGGCATACAGCTGTGACTGGTCAGAGGCCAGCGTGTCGCAACGGCCGGATTCCAGCGCTTTAGCCGACTCATCCGAGCGGTCGAATGTCACTGGCGTGTATTTCATGTTATTTGCTTTGAAATAATCGGCGACGTTCAGCTCGGTATCGGTACCCGCCTGAATACAAACGGTCGCACCATCCAGCTCTTTGGCGCTTTTCAGGCCTGCTTTATTGTGGGTCAGGAAGCCGATCCCGTCATAATAGGTCACGCCCGTAAATGACATCCCCATACCCGCGTCGCGGGAGGAGGTCCAGGTGGTATTACGGGAGAGCATGTCAACCTCGCCGGACTGCAGTGCCGTAAAGCGTTCTTTTGCCGTCAGCGGGGTATATTTTACCTTGCTGTCATCGCCAAAAACGGCGGCGGCAACACCACGGCAGACATCTACATCAATACCGGTAAATTTGCCGTTCGCATCGGCATAAGAGAAGCCAGGCAAACCGTCACTGATACCACATTGAACAAAACCTTTCTTTTTAACGGCATCCAGTGTCGTTCCCGCATGGGCTTGACCGGCTACGGCAAACATCAAGCCTGCAGCGGCCAGGCTGGCTATCATCGTCTTTTTCATAATGCTTCCTGTGTGGCGAAATTTATCGTTATAGAGGCGTTTTTTAAACGCTTTACCTGTCTGTGGCTTTGGCCAACGTTTATAAAGCAAACGTAATGCCAGTTTTGCGTTCGGCAAAATAAGAGATGAGTGAACGCTTAATGCTGAGTGTAGACAGGCTTAAATAAAACGAGCGCCCTGAAACGGTGCGAAATTACAACCTGTGCCACAAATTGGAGCAAAAGTTTTGAGGCGCGCCAGAAAAAAGAAGAGATAGTTTCCAGAGTGAATATTGGCAGGATATTCAATAATATTAATGTGTGAAAATCATCACAATAGAACAGGTAATTTAAAAAAGTGTACGAAAAAGATGTGACTGGCTTCAGGCTGAAATGAAAGGCACGAATAAATACGGGGCTATTTTTTTACTTCTTTGAAAATAGTGCACTGATTAAAAGCAAAAGCGCGGCCAGAGCCGCGCTTTCTTAACTGATGTTACTTCGTCAGGGCAACAATACCCAGCGTCAAGCCCGCCACTGCGGCAGCGCCGCCAGCGATCGCACCTGCTGTTTCCCAGTTGTCCTGGGTGGTGCCTTTCATACAGGTATTGGTATGAACCAGTCGGCCCTGGTCGTCGTAAACCGGTACACATGGAGAGTCGTGCGCGCAACCAGCAAGCAGCGCAGCGAGTAGTGCAACGGAAATGAATCTTTTCATGATGTTACCTCAGTAATATTTCTCGTCCGCTATAAAGCCAGGAGGGCAATTAACGAACTAGAGGTTATTTTACCACCGGGGTAAGTCCGCGTTACACGAGGAATAATCTCAAATTATGTAGTTTGTAAAAATCGTGGAGAAAAATCGATTTCCGGACGAATTAATGGAGAAATTATGAAGGGGTAAGAGAGTATTTTTACTTAATGCAAATCACTGTATTTTTAACATGGCTTTTGCTTAATGCCTAATTCATTGTTTATGTTAAAAATAAAAAAGGCACCAGAGGTGCCTTTTTAGGGAAATGTTAATCTTTATGGCGGGTAAAGCGTCGACGAACAACCACAAAGAAGACGGGCACGAAGAAAATCGCCAGAAGCGTTGCGGAAAGCATTCCCCCCATCACACCCGTACCGACGGCGTTTTGCGCACCGCTCCCGGCTCCGGTACTGATCACCAGCGGCATGACGCCAAGGATAAAGGCCAGTGAGGTCATCAGGATCGGTCGAAGGCGCATCCTTGACGCTTCAAGCGTAGCTTCAATGATGCCTTTACCTTCTTTCTCCATCAGGTCTTTAGCAAATTCGACGATCAGGATGGCGTTTTTCGCCGACAGACCAATTGTGGTCAGCAGGCCGACCTGGAAATAGACGTCATTGTTTAACCCGCGCAGCGAGGCTGCGAGAAGGGCCCCGATGACCCCCAACGGCACAACCAGCATAACGGAGAACGGAATGGACCAGCTTTCATACAGCGCTGCCAGACACAGGAACACCACGATCAGTGAAATGGCGTACAGTGCAGGCGCCTGGTTACCTGAAAGTCGCTCCTGGTAAGACATTCCCGTCCAGTCATAACCGATGCCGGAAGGCAATTTTGCCGCGAGGCTTTCCATCATAGCCATGGCCTCACCGGTACTTTTACCCGGGGCTGATTCGCCGAGGATCTCCATCGAAGGCATTCCGTTGTAGCGCTCCAGACGAGGTGAACCATAAACCCAGTGAGCGTTGCTAAAGGCTGAGAACGGCACCATTTCCCCGTTCGCGCTGCGCACATAAAGGTTGTTAATATCCCCTGGCAACATACGGAATTTCGCGTCGGCCTGTACATAGACTTTTTTCACGCGGCCATGATCGATAAAGTCATTCACATAGGTGCCCCCTAAGGCCGTCGAAATCGTCTGGTTGACGTCAGAAAGACTAACGCCCAGCGCCTGTGCTTTCTCCTGATCGACATCCAGTTTGAACTGAGGCGTATCTTCAAGGCCGTTTGGACGTACGCGCACCAGCAGGTCAGGATGCTCTTTCACCATGCCGAGCAGCTGGTTACGTGCCTGCGTCAGCTGGGTATGCCCCAGGTTTGCCTGATCGATAAGTTCAAAGTCGAAGCCCGTTGCGGTACCTAACTCAATAATAGCGGGCAGGTTAAACGGGAATACAAGGCCGTCTTTAATCTGACTGAAAGCTTTTGTCGCGCGACCCACAATGGCTTCAACGCCATTTTCCGCCCCAGGACGCTCTTCCCAGGGCTTCAGGCTGATGAAGGCAATACCGGAGTTCTGACCCTGGCCGCTAAAGCTAAAGCCGTTTACGGTAAAGACGGATTCAACATTTGCTTTCTCTTTGTTCAGGTAGTAGTCCTGAACCTGGTCGAGAACCTGCTGAGTACGCGTCTGGGTTGCACCTGCGGGGAGTTGAACCATTGTCATAAACACCCCCTGATCCTCTTCGGGGAGGAAGGAGGTCGGTAAGCGCAGGAAGAGCACCGCCATTCCACCGACAATAATGACGTACACCAACAGATAGCGTCCGGTCTTGCGCAAGATACCGCTCACGCTGTTACTGTAGTGCTCAACGCTCTTATCAAAGAGCGCATTAAACCAGCCGAAGAAACCCCCTTTTTTCTCATGATGATCGGCGGATACGGGCTTAAGCAACGTTGCACAGAGCGCTGGCGTCAGGATTAGCGCAACCAGTACTGACAATGCCATAGCGGAAACGATAGTTAGCGAGAACTGGCGATAGATCGCCCCCGTCGAGCCGCCAAAGAAGGCCATCGGGATAAAGACCGCCGAGAGCACCATGGCGATCCCCACCAGTGCCCCCTGGATCTGTCCCATCGATTTCTGCGTAGCCTCTTTCGGCGGCAGCTTGTCCTCGACCATGACGCGTTCAACGTTCTCAACGACCACGATAGCGTCATCAACCAGCAGACCTATCGCCAGCACCATGCCGAACATTGTCAGGGTATTGATGGAGAAACCGAACGCCGCCAGAACCGCGAAGGTACCCAGCAGAACGACCGGAACCGCGATAGTCGGGATGAGCGTTGCCCGCAGGTTTTGCAGGAACAGATACATAACCAGGAAGACGAGAATAATCGCTTCAAACAGGGTCTTCACCACTTCGTGGATGGAGATTTTCACAAACGGTGTGGTGTCATAGGGGTAGACGACTTTTAGCCCCTGCGGGAAGAACGGCTGCAGTTGTGCCAGCTTGCTCTTGATGGCTGCCGCTGTATCCAGCGCATTTGCCCCTGTTGCCAGCTTAATCCCCAGGCCGGTTGCCGCCTGCCCGTTGATTTTTGTCACCATGTTGTAGTTTTCGCCACCCAGCTCAATGCGAGCCACATCCTTCAGATGCACCATCGAGCCGTCCTGGTTCACCTTGAGCGTCACGCGGCCAAACTCTTCCGGTGATTTCAGGCGGGTTTGCGCGATGATCGAGGCATTCAGCTGCTGTCCTGGGATGGATGGCGTCCCGCCCAACTGGCCTGCCGCTATCTGGTCGTTCTGCGTTTTCAGCTGGTTGATAATATCCAGCGGCGTCAGCTGGTATTTGTTCATCGCATTGCTGTCGAGCCAGATACGCATCGCATATTGGGCGCCGAACAGCTGCACGTCACCGACACCAGACGTTCGGCTGATGGCATCTTTGACGTTCGAGGCAACATAGTCGGAGATGTCATTCTGCGTGAGGTTTTTGTTGTCTGAAACAAAACCGGCGACCAGCAGGAAGCTGCTGCTGGACTTCTCAACGCCAATCCCCTGCTGCTGCACCTCTTGCGGCAGCAGCGGCATGGCGAGCTGCAGCTTGTTCTGCACCTGCACCTGGGCGATGTCCGGATCGGTTCCGGACTCGAAGGTCAGGGTGATCGTGACGTTACCCGCTGAATCGCTGGTGGAGGACATATACATCAGGTTATCGATACCGTTCATGTTCTGTTCGATAACCTGGGTCACGGTATCCTGCACCGTTTGAGCATCTGCTCCCGGGTAGGTCGCGGATATCGCCACGGCGGGAGGCGCAATGGTCGGATACTGTGCGACGGGAAGTTTGAGAATGGCCAGCCCACCAGCAATCATCAAAATGATGGCAAGTACCCAGGCGAAAACCGGTCTCTGAATAAAGAAATTAGCCATGTCGTCGTCCCTTAACTGGCTGGAGCGGTGGTGGTATCAGGCGTAGCGACGACGGTTACGCCCGGTCTGACCTTTTGTAGCCCGCTGACAATCACGCGGTCACCGTTTTTCAGCCCTTCCGTCACCAGCCAGCGGTCGCCAATCGCCTGAGGCGCAACGACGGTGCGAGACTCAACCTGGTTTTTATCGTTCACCACCATCACGGTGGCATCGCCTCGCGGCGTACGAGTCACGCCTTGTTGGGGAACCAGAATCGCATCCGGCTGCGTACCTTCATCAATCCGGGCGCGAACGAACATACCCGGTAACAGCAGATGTTGAGGATTCGGGAAAATGGCGCGCAGGGTAATCGAGCCGGTACTTTGATCCACCGTGACGTCTGAGAATTGCAATGTGCCTTTCAGCGGATAGGGCTGCCCGTTCTCCATCAGTAGCTCAACGCTGCTGGTGGTATCGCCTTTTTGCAGGCTCGTCTGCTTCAGGCGCAAAAAATCATTACTGGACTGGGTGACATCGACATACATCGGATCAAGCTGCTGAACCGTTGCCAGCGCCGCTGCCTGCCCGTTTGTGACCAGCGCCCCTTCCGTTACGCTGGATTTGCCGATGCGACCATCAACGGGCGATGTCACTTTGGTATAGGCAAGGTTGATGCGCGCGCTTTCAACGCCCGCTTTGGCGGCGACGACGCTGGCGTCTGCCTGCTGGGCCGTGGCCACGGCCTGGTCATACTCCTGCTTGCTGACATACTGTGTACCGACCAGCGGGAGATAACGTTTCACCGTCAGGTGAGCAATATTGGCCGCCGCCTGGGCCTTCGCCAGCTCGCCTTTGGCGTTGTCGTAAGCCGCCTGATAGGTTGCAGGATCAATCTGGTAAAGCGAATCTCCAGCTTTTACATCGCTGCCCTCCGTGAAGTTGCGACGCAGGATAATACCGCTAACCTGCGGACGAACCTCTGCAACGCGGAACGCATCTGTTCTGCCCGGGAGTTCAGTGGTGACAGCCAGCGGTGCGCTTTTCACAATATGCACAGTGACCTGGGGAGCCTGCGGATGTTGTTGTTGGTTTTCCTGGCCATCGCATCCTGAGAGCAGCACAGCGCAGACAATGAAACCGGCTAAGGGTAAGCGTCTGAAATGATTCGTCATTACTGTTCCTTTAAATACCCGGTAACCGATATTTAGCGTGAATCGGTAGCAGGGGCAGCGGGATAAAAAAATAAAATGTAGCTGCGTATAATAATGAGGGTATTTAATGTTTTTTAATTTATAAGTGCGAATGGCAAGGTCTGAGCAGAAAAATCAGAATCAGACTCGGTTTATTTCTCTGTCTTCTTCCGGCAAGCTAATCAGTTAAATAGCGCTTAATGTGCCTCATTTATTCATGGCATGAATTTAAACTTAAATATGTATTTAGCTAAACTATAAATTAAGAAGATTGACTTTTTTTGTGCAAAACTAAAACGGGAATTGGTGAATACTTTCTTTCTCCTGACCTGTGTTACGTATAAACTTTGTGAGTAGCGAGTCGTTGTCTATGGCGCGGAAAAAGAAAGAAGAAGCTCAACAAACCCGGCAGCAGTTGATTGAGGCGGCTATCGGGCAGTTTGCGACGCGTGGCGTAGCCAATACCACGCTGACGGACATCGCGGATGCTGCAAATGTGACGCGCGGTGCAATCTATTGGCACTTCACCAGTAAAGCTGAAATATTTAATGCCATCTGGGAGCAGCAATTACCGCTTCGCGACATTATTCGCGACAGGCTTTCCCTTTCCGAAGGTGATGATCCATTGTTAATACTTCGTGAGCAATTTATTACTGCGTTGCAGTATATTGCGCGTGAGCCTCGACAATGCGCACTTTTACAAATTTTGTATCATAAATGTGAATTTAGCAGTGACATGATTTCAGAGAGAGACATCAGAAAACGGATTGGATTCAATTATGACACGCTGCGTGCCTCGCTGGAGGCCTGTATTTCACGGAACATCATTTCGCCAAAGGTAAATGTTGATCTGACCTTGATCGTATTCCACGGCTTTTTTAGCGGAATAATTAAAAACTGGTTAATGAATAACGAAAGTTTCAATCTTTATCAGCAGGCACCCGCCCTGGTCGATAGCATTCTGGCGACACTCCCTGTCATTCGCGTATCGCCTCATGATGATGCTTACAGCCCTGCGCCAGGTAGCATCTCCCCTCGTGCACAAAGCGCCTCTATGGTTTGCGCGCTGACGGGTTTACCTAACAGATAACCCTGAAGGGTGTTGCAGCCCAACTCGGTCAAAAAGGCCTGCTGTGCTTCGGTTTCTACGCCTTCAGCCACGACTTTCAGATTGAGTGTTTTGGCGAGGGCCACAATCGCGGAGACAATGGTGGCATCCTCGCTTTCTCCACTGAGCTCTTTCACGAACGCCCTGTCGATTTTCAATTCACAGGCGGGTAAGCGCTTGAGGTACAGCAGGCTTGAATAGCCGGTGCCAAAATCATCAATGGAGGCCTTTACGCCCGCTTTCGTCAGCTCTGTCAGCACCCGTACACTTTCATCCGGGTTGCTCATGGCCGTGGTTTCCGTCACCTCCAGGATCAACATTTCTGGTGGCACATGATGAAGTGCCAGGCAGTTGAGAACCGTGTTGACCAGCGAAGGCTGTTCAAACTGCAGCGTCGACAGGTTTACCGCCATTGACCAGCTTTGATGTCCCTGAAGATGCCATTCACGCAGCTGGCGACAGGCTTCATTAATTACCCAGTTGCCGATAGGGATAATCAGCCCCGTTTTTTCCGCCAGCGGCAGGAAAAGGTCCGGGGTCAGTAACCCCTGCTTAGGATGCTGCCAGCGCAATAACGCCTCAAATCCAAGGAGAGGGCCGGCGGGGGCGTGAAATTTTGGCTGATACAGCAGGCGGAGCTCATTGCGATCGATCGCCATCCACAGATCGTTCATTAACTGAAGGTGGGTCTGCGCCAGCGTATTCATCGAGGGCTGGAAAAAGTGGTAACCGTTCCGGCCCATATGCTTGGTATGGTACATCGCCGCATCGGCGTTAAACATGAGCTCACGTTCGGTTTTGCCGTCGTGAGGATACAGCGCGATCCCAATGCTGAGGGTGACCATCAGTTCATAGTGGTCGAGGTTGAACGGGCTATCGATCGCGCGCACCAGCGAATTCGCCAGCGATGCCGCATCGTCCGGGCCTTCCCCCTCAGCCAGCAGAACAAACTCATCACCGCCGATACGTGCCAGGGTGAACTGGCCCTTCAGGAGATGCAGCAGGCGCTCCGTTACGGCAATCAGCAGCTTGTCACCGACATCATGGCCGTAAGCGTCATTGATGGCTTTAAAGCCGTCGAGATCCATGAACATCAGGGCAAAATGGGTCCCCTCGCGATCGGCTTTGCTGATGGCCTGATCGAGTCGGTCTTCCAGCAGGATACGGTTGGGCAGCCGCGTCAGGGTATCGTGCAGGGCCAGCTGTGCGAGTTCCCGGTTAGCTTCCGCAAGGGACGAGGCCAGAAGGGCGGTACGCGCCTGAAGGCGGGCGTCCAGCATTGATACCAACAGGGTAATCCCAAGAATAGAGAGCGCGACAACGCTCACCAGCACCGCCAGCCAGCTCCCGTTGATACCCTCATGGTGAACCATTGTGGACATCGGAAACTGTGCGGCTTTCATCCCGGCGTAGTGCATCCCGGCAATGGCTATGCCCATGGTGATGGCGGCACCCGTGCGCATCAGCACGACCTGCGCGGCGTCGTGACGCAGGCGGAAGGTCAGCCATAATGCCGTGAGTGAAGCGGCAAGCGCAATGGCGACCGAAATGGCCACCCAGACCTTGTCCCAGATTATCCCGGGCATCACTTCCAGCGCGGCCATGCCGGTGTAATGCATGGCAACAATACCGCTTCCCATCACCAGCGCACCGGGCAGCAGACGGCGCAAGCGTAGCCGATCGCAGCTCACGAGCCAGAGCGCGAACAGTGACGATCCGACGGCGATGAACATGGATAACACCGTCAGGCTGGCGTTGTAGCTCATGCTCATGGAGAGATCCATCGCCAGCATGCCGATAAAATGCATAGCCCACACGCCGATGCCCATTGCAATACCGCCGCCAGCCAGCCAGACGCGGGCAGCGATACCCTCACTCCCGGCGACACGTGCCGCCATATTCAGTGCGGTATACGCGGCAAGGATGGCAACAACAAAGGAGAGGACAACAAGGATATGGTTGTATTGGCTGACCAGCATGGACGGTTCTACTCGAGTGTGGGGTTACGCTAGAGCGGTTGAGAAGGGCGAGACATTATCACCGTCGGGTAATGGCTCAAAGGGATTTAAATCCCCGTTTTTAGTGGGTAATCACGGGGAGTTTGCGCAATCAGGCGGCTAGTCGAGCTCTGAACAGTTTACGAGTTTCAGGGGATTCACGGAGTTCATATTGCGACACTTATCGGTTTCGGTGCTCATCAGTTCAATCCACTGCATCAGAAGTGCATCGAAAATCAAAACGGAGATTGCAAAAACAACCAGCCACCAGTATTTACGAATCATTGTGTCATTCCGCGAGAAGAGCGCCAGTAAAGTGGGGGAAATATACACCAAAAGCGGCGGTTTTAAAGCGGGATAAGTGAAGGTTTACAAAGCGTTGACGGAGTGAAGCAGGGAATAAAAAAGGCGCTTCCCCATGCCGAAGAGCGCCTTTTTAAACAAGCATTTAACTGACTAGTATCAGTTCATGCCGTATTTTTTCAGTTTCTTACGCAGAGTACCACGGTTGATACCCATCATCAGCGCAGCGCGGGTTTGGTTACCGCGGGTGTATTGCATCACCATGTCCAACAGTGGCTGTTCAACTTCAGCCAGTACCAGCTCATACAGGTCATTAACATCCTGACCGTTCAGTTGAGCAAAATAGTTCTTCAGTGCCTGTTTAACCGAGTCACGCAGGGGCTTTTGAGTTACCTGATCCTGAGAGTTAACGGTAGAAACGGTCAGTACGTCAGAATTTACGCGTTGTTCGAACATAGTTCTGTCAGCTCTTTATTTCATTACGCAAGATTTTCGAAGTATGCCTCCAACGCCTCCAGCTGTTCGCTGGCATCCTCAATGGCGTTGAATGTGCGCCGAAACTGGTCATCTGGAGCGTGCTCCTGGAGATACCAGGAAACGTGTTTACGCGCAATTCGGTACCCTTTCGCCTGACCGTAGTGGTCATGCAGTTCCCGAACATGCGAACAAAGCAAGCGCTTAACCTCTGCCAGAGGCAGGGGAGCAAGCAGCTCTCCAGTGTCCAGATAATGCTGGATTTCCCGAAAGATCCAGGGTCTTCCCTGAGCGGCACGTCCTATCATCAGAGCATCAGCTCCCGTATAGTCGAGCACCGCTCTGGCTTTAAGCGGGTCAGTTATGTCGCCATTCGCGATAATCGGAATGGAAACTTTCTGCTTAACTGCCCGAATGCTGTCGTATTCAGCTTCACCGTTGAACAAACAGGCGCGCGTGCGTCCATGAATGGTCAGGGCCTGAATGCCACAGTCTTCGGCCAGTTGGGCAATCTCTACACAGTTACGGTGTTCCGGCGACCAACCCGTGCGAATCTTTAACGTAACAGGAACGTCCACTGCGCTGACAACCGCCGTCAGGATAGCTTTCACCTGGTCGGGGTATTGCAGAAGGGCTGAACCTGCAAGCTTGCGATTCACTTTTTTGGCCGGGCACCCCATATTGATATCAATAATCTGGGCACCACTTTCCACGTTGATACGCGCGGCATCTGCCATCTCTTCAGGCACGCTTCCGGCAATTTGCACGGTGCGAATACCGGGTTCATCAATGTGCACCATCCGAAGGCGGGATTTATCGCTTTCCCAAACCTGCGGGTTAGACGACATCATCTCGGATACGGTTAAACCGGCTCCCATCTCATAGCACAGCGTCCTGAACGGCCGGTCGGTAATACCTGCCATAGGGGCTGCGATCAGGCGATTTCTAAGCTGGTGGTGTCCGATGCGCATGAGTTAAGAAATGACCATACTGTGACTGCAAGGCGGCGTATATTACGCATTTTTTGCACGAGATGAAAGGCCAAACTTTGAACAATCCACTGTTGTAGATCAAGGAATCGCCGCTCAATCTTTCCGTTAAGAATTATTCACTATTTAAATCATTGTGTTAGGCAGGAATGGCTATTTTATGAGCGCTTACAATTTCCCGTAACTTCTCATCATTTCTGAATAAATGGCTTACCTGAGCGGGATAATCTGCTGTTTTTAGCAGCAGATTTTCCCTCTTCTTTGCGATCTGCGTCGCATTTTAGAACATGATCTTAAGCCTCAGAATGGGCGTTATTCGACCACAACGCGCCCATGCAGAGACTGTACCGGGCGGTTATTATCGTGATGCATGGTATGGGTAAATTTCTCAAGCTGTTCTGCTGAGACGGTTAACGGCTGTTTGAGCACGATCCAGGTGACCCCTTCAGAACACGGTGGCGTGGTCAGAGATCCGCTAAAGCGCCAGTAGGTTTTCACCTTCGGCAGCAGCTTGTTCAGGTTGAGATCCTTCTCAATGGAGACATTCTGTTCAGCCTGCTGCGGCATCACGCTCCACAGCTTATCCAGCTCCGGATTCGCAGCCCCTTTATCAAACATGACGGCTACCACGGTCAGCTCACCCGCGCTGTTTTTATGTACCAGATGCATCTCCATCGCGTACTTCTTGCCGTGCACGGTGTTTTCGCTTGGTGCATGGAAGTGGAACTGCTGGAGCGTCCAGGTTTGCTTGTCCAGAGTGATGGTGTCACGGGTGTCAGCCTGTTCGCTAGCCTGAATGGTATGGCCATTATTGGTCAGCGTTACAGGACCATCAATGTAGTGTGTTTGCAGCGGGGAGAGATGGGCGTTAGCGGTCGAATCAATATTTATCGGAGACTGGTTCATCCCGCTCTGGCAGGTCTTGTAGGCCTCGTCCAGTTCACCCCAGTGTTCCGGTGAACCTTCCCCTTCATAGCCCCAGTGTGATGCGAATGCTGAAGCCGAAACCATGCTCAGCGCAAACAGCGCTGCCTTGCCTGTAATGTGTTTCATCATATTCTTCCGGTGAATTTTTTAATACAAATCAACATGATTTGTGGGGTTATTTTACCGAAGAATGGCAGAGGGAGAGAGGATTATCAGAGGAAGAGGGGCGTGGTCAGAGGACCACGCCAAATGCTTATTTTTTACGACCGGTAATACGGCACCACTCTTCTTTCTCCACCACCGGGTCGAGAGCGAAAAGATCGGCGTAGGCTTCACACACGCTGTCTGCCTGGCTTGCCAGGATACCCGAAAGTCCCAGCAGACCGCCCTCAACGGGCAGCACGCTGATTAACGGAGCCAGCTCGCGCAATGGGCCCGCCAGAATGTTTGCAACCACCACATCGGCTTTCATGGCTTCTGGCTGCGCATCCGGCAGATACAGCTCCAGTCGATCGGAAATGCCGTTGCGCTCGGCGTTGTCGCGACTGGCCTGAATGGCCTGCGGATCGATATCGATCCCGATAGCTTTTGCCGCGCCCAGTTTCAGGGCGGCAATCGCAAGGATCCCGGATCCACAGCCGAAGTCGATCACCGTCTTACCATCCAGATCGAGACCATCCAGCCACTGCAGGCACAGGGAGGTCGTTGGATGGGTGCCGGTACCAAACGCCAGACCCGGATCGAGCATGACGTTAACCGCGTTTTCATCAGGAACCTCGCGCCAGCTTGGGCAGATCCACAGACGCTTGCCGAACTGCATCGGGTGGAAGTTATCCATCCATTCGCGTTCCCAGTCTTTGTCTTCCAGCTGTTCGATTTTGTGCGCAAAGCCCGCGCCCAGCAGAGGGTGGTTTTCCAGAATCGCGACGACCTCTTTCATGTCGGTTTCAGCATCGAACAGGCCAATCACGTCGGTATCGCCCCACAGGCGGGTTTCGCCCGGCAGCGGTTCAAAGACCGGCGTGTCATGCGTGTCCTGGAAGGTGATAGAGACCGAGCCGGCCTCCATCAGCGCATCGCTCAGCTCTTCGGCGTTCGCGCCGGTTGTATTCAGTTTTAGTTGGATCCACGGCATGGCAAAACTCTTTATTTATCAGTAGAAATCATAGCGGGCTGTGGGACGGGCTGACCGAAACGGTTCCCCACCACAAACGCCAGTAAACTTAGCAGTAACGAAGGCACAATCGGATGGAAGCCCAGGTACTGGATCTTAAACGTTGCGAGGACGGCGTACAGCACGCCGCCAACAATCATCGCGCTCAGCGCACCGGCAGCATTTGCGCGTTCCCAGTAGAGCCCTAACACCAGCGGCCACAGGAATACCGCCTCAAGCCCACCAAATGCCAGCAGGTTCAGCCAGATGATCATCTCCGGCGGGCGCCATGCGGCTAACAGCAGCAACGCGCCTAGCACCAGCGTAATCACCGCCGACATATGCTTCAGGCGACGTTCATTTTCAACCTGCTCAGGGCGCAGGTTCAGATAGAGATCTTTAATGATCGTAGCGGAACTTTGCAGTAACTGAGCGTTGATGGTCGACATAATGGCGGCCATTGGCGCGGCGAGGAAAATCCCGGCGGCAAAGGGGGGCAGTACTTTGACCATCAGCGTCGGGATAACCAGATCCGGCACGGTAAGATCGGGGATTACCGCGCGCCCTAATGCCCCCGCCAGATGCATACCAAACATCAGGACAGCGACCACAATCGTCCCGATGATGATGCCCTTGTGAACGGCTTTGCTGTCTTTATAAGAGATACAGCGCACGGCGGTATGCGGCAGACCAATTACTCCGAAGCAGACTAACACCCAGAATGAGGTCATAAAGGTCGGAGAGAGGATATCATCTGCGCCCTGCGGCGAGACCAGTTTCGGGTCAATCGCTTCCAGGGTTTCCACCGCGTGAGTGAGTCCACCCGCCGCATGGACAATCCCCACCAGCAGAACGATCGTACCGATGAGCATCACCATTCCCTGCAGCGTATCGTTCAGCACGCTGGCGCGGAATCCGCCAAACGCAGTATAGAGCGCGATGCTTACCCCGAAGATGATGAGGCCTGTCTCGTAAGGGATGCCGGCCGCCGTTTCCAGCAGACGCGCACCGCCGATAAACTGTACGGTCATCGCACCGATAAACGCCACCAGCAGGCTCAAGCTCGCCAGCCACACCAGCAAGCGGCTCTGGTAACGGACAAAGAGCATATCGTTGAGCGTCACGGCATTGTAACGGCGCGCCAGAATGGCAAATTTTTTACCCAGTATGCCCAGCGAGAGCCAGACGGCAGGCAGCTGGATCATCGCCAGCAAAACCCAGCCTAACCCGTATTTGTAGGCCGCACCGGGGCCGCCAATAAACGAGCTGGCGCTGATATAGGTCGCGGTCAGCGTCATTGCCAGCACAACGCCGCCCATCGAACGGCTGCCGAGGAAATACTCGTTCAGAAAGGCACCGGTCGTTCTTTTGCGCATGGCGTAAATGGACAATCCAAATACGACCAGCAGGTAAGCGACAAGCGGCAGAATGACTTCAAGCTGCATCATCGTCCTCCAGCGGAATATCCCGGTAGATAAATTTCACCATTGCCCAGCACAGCAGGATAAACACCAGCGGAACCAGCAGGCAGGCCAATTCGAACCAGTGCGGCAGGCCGGTGATGCCAATAGCAGAGTCTGGTAAGTAAGCGGTTACTAACCATGCGGCAAGATAGAGAAGGGTCAGCCACAGCGCCCAGCGCGCTTCTTTATGGGCCTGAACAAAACGTTTGTCCATTTTTTGTCCCTTGTGGATGAAGAAAGCGGGGATTGTACATGATGAGGCTTTCCAGGCCCCAGAAATAAAAAAGGCCGGATAATCCGGCCTTTTCACAACACAGGTCTCTTACTTCTCGTTCAGACCGAGTTTTTTCTCCAGATAGTGGATGTTGGTTCCACCATTCTGGAAGTGCTCGTCGCTCATGATGCGCATCTGCAGATCAACGTTGGTTTTGATTCCGTCGATGATCAGTTCCTGCAGGGCGTTCTTCATGCGGGCAATCGCCACGTCACGGTTTTCGCCGTAGCAGATGAGCTTGCCGATCATTGAGTCATAGTACGGCGGTACGGTGTAACCGGCGTAGATATGAGACTCCCAGCGCACGCCAAAGCCACCCGGCGCGTGGAAACGCGTGATTTTACCCGGGCTTGGCAGGAAGGTGTTCGGGTCTTCGGCGTTGATACGGCATTCTACCGCATGGCCTTTCACCACAACTTCTTCCTGCTTGATGGACAGCGGCTGACCGGCTGCGATACGCAGCTGCTCTTTAATCAGGTCAACCCCGGTGATCATTTCGGTAACCGGGTGTTCAACCTGAATACGGGTGTTCATCTCAATGAAGTAGAACTCGCCGTTTTCGAACAGGAACTCAAAGGTACCCGCTCCACGATAGCCGATATCGACACACGCTTTAGCGCAACGCTCGCCGATGTAGCGACGCAGTTCCGGAGTAATGCCCGGCGCTGGCGCTTCTTCGACCACCTTCTGGTGACGACGCTGCATGGAGCAGTCACGTTCAGCCAGATAGATCGCGTTACCCTGACCGTCAGCCAGCACCTGAATTTCGATGTGGCGTGGGTTTTCCAGGTATTTTTCCATGTACACCATGTCATTGCTGAAAGCGGCTTTCGCTTCTGCTTTGGTCATGGAGATGGACTGCGCCAGTTCAGCATCGCTGCGCACAACGCGCATACCGCGACCGCCGCCGCCGCCGGACGCCTTGATGATAACCGGGTAGCCAATGCGTTTAGCATGAGCACGGTTAGCATCCATGTCGTCGGTCAGAGGGCCGTCAGAGCCTGGTACGGTTGGTACACCGGCTTTTTTCATCGCGGTGATCGCAGACACTTTGTCGCCCATCAGGCGGATGGTGTCGGCTTTCGGGCCGATGAAGATAAAGCCAGAGCGTTCAACCTGCTCAGCAAAGTTGGCGTTCTCAGAGAGGAAGCCGTAACCCGGATGAATTGCCACCGCGCCGGTGATTTCAGCGGCGCTGATGATAGCCGGGATGTTCAGATAGCTTTTTACGGACGGAGCCGGGCCAATACAGACCGTCTCATCCGCCAGCAATACGTGTTTTAAATCGCGATCCGCGCTTGAGTGCACAGCGACAGTCTTGATGCCCAGTTCTTTACAGGCACGAAGAATACGCAGTGCGATCTCGCCGCGGTTGGCGATAACAATTTTATCCAGCATGTACGCCTCGTTACTCGATGACGACCAGCGGCTCGTCAAATTCAACCGGCTGACCACTTTCGACCAGAATCGCTTTCACAGTACCTGATTTGTCTGCTTCGATCTGGTTCATCATTTTCATCGCTTCAACGATGCACAGGGTATCGCCTACGTTGACTTTCTGACCCACTTCGATGAACGCCTTCGCGTCCGGGCTCGGGGTGCGGTAGAAAGTACCAACCATTGGGGAACGTACGATGTGACCACTGATTTCTGCTGCAGCGGCAGGTGCGGCTTCAGCTGCTGCTGGTGCAACGGCTGCGGAGAGCGCAGGCTGCTGCACTGGCGCAGCGTAAGCTTGCTGCATTACCGGGAAGCTAGCGGCTGGGGCTGCACGGCTGATGCGTACAGACTCTTCGCCTTCAGAAATTTCCAGTTCGGAGATGCCTGATTCTTCAACCAGCTCGATCAGTTTTTTAATCTTACGAATATCCATGAGTGGGTTCCGTACTCTTGTTTAGTGTGATTGTGACAAGCGTTTTACCGCTGTCTGTAAAGCGTATGAATAGCCGTCTGCGCCCAGTCCACAGATAACGCCAGCAGCGATATCCGACAGATACGAGTGGTGACGGAACGGCTCTCGGGCGTGCACGTTACTCAGGTGGATCTCGATAAACGGGATACTCACCGCAAGCAGTGCGTCGCGGATAGCAACACTGGTGTGCGTAAACGCGGCCGGATTGATCAGGATATAGTCCACATTGTCTTTAGCCTGATGAATACGGTCGATGATTGCGTACTCCGCGTTTGACTGAAAATGATCCAAATCCACATTCAGCGACGCTGCTTCCGTGCTCAAACGGTTAACAATTTCGCTTAATGTCAGCGTGCCGTACTTCTCCGGCTCACGGGTGCCGAGCATGTTCAGGTTCGGTCCGTTCAAAACTAAGATCTGAAACTTATCAGCCATTATGCCGCTATCTCCTGCGATTTTCGGGTAAAAAACAAAATATACCGTCGAAGCGCAAATGTCACCTTTTCAGAGGCCAAAAACCACTGTCAGGCGAACCAAGGTCGCACATTATAACGATTTCGTAGCATTTGGCAGCTAAATACTGGTCTTATCAGGGAAGATTATCAACCGCAATCCAAAAAAGATTTGCGGTTGAGAGGCAATCTGCGGGAAAACGCACAGTTTCGCGAACTATCGCAACCACTGGCGGAACTTCTTGTAACGCCATGCTAAAAGCGCCACGGCCGCCAGCGCGTAAAGGACCGGCTGCGGAGAGAGGATCTTCACCGACCACAGATAATGAATGGGTGCGAGGATCGCGACAAGATAGACGAAGTTATGCAGCAACTGCCAGCGACGGCCCAGCTTTCGCTGCGCATATTGCGTGGATGTCAGCGCTAACGCCAGTAAAATCACCCAGCTCACAATACCCAGCGTCAGATAAGGGCGCGTCACCAGTTCGCGGCCAAGCAGTGTCAGATTGTTAATTCCCAGTTCCAGCAGGGCATAGCTGGTCAGATGCAGCGTGGCCCAGGCAAAACACCATAGCCCCAAAAGCCGACGGGTGCGTATCAATAGTGGCTGTTTAGCGTAGCGCGCCAGCGGCGAGACGAGCAAGGTGGCCAGTAAAAATTTCAGAGCCATCCGACCGGTAAAATGCTGGATATCCTTGGCCGGATCGGCGCTAAAAAGCCCCTGGCTGGCGGCCCAGAACAGCCAGATAAAAGGGAGTAATCCGGCTAAATGCAGCAGCACTTTCAGCCAGGTAATCTGTTTTGCCGTTAAACGCACTCAGAAGTTCTCCCGTAAATTGAGGCCACGGTACAGCGAGGCCACTTCATCCGCATAACCGTTAAACAGCAGCGTTGGCTGGCGCTTCACGTCCAGCGCGCCGCCGGAACCGATAAAACGCTCGGTCGCCTGCGACCAGCGCGGATGATCCACGTGCGGATTCACGTTGGCGAAGAAACCGTATTCGTCCGGAGCCGCCAGATTCCAGGTGGTTGGCGGACGCTCGCGGGTGAGCTTAATGCTGACGATAGACTTAATTCCTTTGAAACCGTATTTCCACGGCACGGTCAAACGGATGGGCGCGCCGTTCTGCGGCGGAAGCGCCTTGCCGTAAACGCCGACGGTCAGCAGCGTAAGAGGGTGCATGGCTTCGTCAAGGCGTAACCCTTCAACGTAGGGATACTCCAGCCCGCCGCCAATGAACCGGTCTTTCTGGCCCGGCATCTCGTCCGGCGCATACCGCGTCTGGAACGCGACATATTTTGCGTTGCTGGTGGGCTCCACCATCGCCAGCAATTTATGCAGCGGGAAGCCGATCCAGGGCACCACCATCGACCAGGCTTCCACGCAGCGCATGCGGTAGATACGCTCTTCGAGCGGGAAACGGGTGGTCAGATCGTGGTGGTCCAGCGTCAGGGGTTTTGCCACTTCGCCGTCGATTTTCAGCGTCCACGGATCGGTTTTGAGACTACCGGCGTTGGCCGCAGGATCGGCCTTGTCGAGACCAAATTCGTAGAAGTTGTTATAGCCCGTCACTTTATCTTCTGGCGTAAGCGTCAGTTTGTTCTGCCATTGGGCGGGTTTCGTAAAGGTGAGCGGGGCGCCGGAAGGGGCCTTCGGCCGATCGTTGCCTTTAAACCAGTCGAGCAGGTCAGCGTGAGCCGAAGGCGAGAGCGAGAGCGCGGTGGCGCTGATGCCAAGCATTTTCAGGATCTGGCGGCGCTGTAACATAAAGACAGACTCGGACGTTACGTCGGCTTCCGTCAGTTTTCGGTTTTTCATGGCATCCTCCGTCATGCGTTTTCCTAAGCATGACGGAGGAGAGTGATTCGCGCGAATATGTCACGAAAATTTGAAGATTAGGCGATTTTCACCAGCGCGCGACCGTGGAACTGGTTATCCATGATCTTACTGGCATAGTCCGGTGCCTGGCTGAGCGTAATCTCCGTGGCGCTTTGGGTGTAGAAAGATTCCGGTAAATCGCGCACCAGACGTTCCCATGCCTCAGTACGACGAGCCGCAGGTGTCATCACGGAATCCACGCCCTGCAGGCGGACGTTACGCAGAATGAATGGCATCACGGTGGTTGGCAGGGCAAATCCGCCCGCCAGCCCGCAGGCGGCCACGCAGCCGCCGTAGTTCATCTGCGCCAGGACTTTTGCCAGCACTTTATCACCGACGGTATCCACCGCGCCCGCCCAGACCTGTTTTTCCAGTGGACGGGTTTCGGCGAATTCGTCACGGCTGAGAATGCGGTTTGCACCGAGCTGGCGCAGGTAATCGTGGGTACTTTCCCGACCGGAAACCGCCGCAACCTGATAGCCCAGCTTGTGCAGTAGCGTCACAGCCGTGCTGCCCACGCCCCCGCTGGCACCGGTGACGACAACTTCCCCCGATTCAGGGCGGATGCCTGCGTCTTCCAGCGCCATCACGCACAGCATCGCGGTAAAGCCTGCCGTGCCGACGATCATCGCCTTGCGGCCATCCATACCTTTCGGCATCGGCACCAGCCAGTCGCCCTTCACGCGCGCCTGCGTGGCCAGCCCGCCCCAGTGATTTTCACCTACGCCCCAGCCGGTGAGCAGGACCTGCTGGCCCGGATGGAAGCGCGGATCCTCGCTGGTATGTACCCGGCCAGCGAAATCAATACCCGGCACCATAGGGAAATTTCGGATGATTTTACCCTTCCCGGTAATCGCCAGCGCATCTTTATAATTTAAACTGGACCAGTCGATGTCGACGGTTACTTCGCCTTCCGGCAGGCGACTCTCTTCTACCGCCTGCACTGAGGCAAGCGTTTTGCCGTCCTGCTGTTCTAAGATCAAAGCCTGCATACGGGGTCCTCTCGACTCATATGATTGGAAAATAATTTCTGAAGACTATACTCGCTCAGGGAAACGCAGTGCCGATTTAACGCAATAAATTGCCAGATACACCCGATTTGGTAGTATGCCGCATTTGACATGCAAGTTAGCGCTTACTCGCTACCCCATCAACCCACGGAGTAATCTCAAGGATGCGATTAACGACGAAGTTCTCAGCTTTTATCACCTTGCTGACGGGGCTTACCATTTTTGTCACCCTTCTGGGCTGCTCTCTGAGCTTTTACAACGCCATTCAGGATAAACTGGTTAACCGGGTACAGTCTGTCGCGTCGGTAATTGATACGCGTCTGCTGACGACGCCGCTACCGGCACTCTCCAGGGAGCTCGATGAGTTGATGGTACCTGTTGATATTGTTCAGATCGACATTCAGCAGGGAAAGCATCGTGTGTTAAGCCACGAACGCCCGGGAAGCTATCGGCCTGCGGGCGTGGTGAGCCAGTATCGGGAAGTGACCGTACATTCCCTTAAAAATCCGGGGATGACCATACACATGGTCTATCTCGATCCGATGGCCAGCTATTTCCGTTCCATGATGACCACCGCGCCGCTCACCGTCGCGGTGGCGTTTATCGTCCTGCTGATCTTTCTCGCGGTCCGCTGGCTGCGCCGCCAGCTCTCCGGCCAGGAGCTGCTGGAGATGCGCTCCGTGCGGATCCTTAACGGTGAACGCGGCCCGCAGGTCCGTGGTTCAGTCCACGAATGGCCGTCACGCGCCAGCAGCGCGCTGGATACGCTGCTTTCGGAAATCCAGTTTGCCAGCGACCAGCGCAGCCGTATGGATACGCTGATCCGCTCCTATGCCGCGCAGGATAATAAAACCGGCCTCAACAACCGCCTTTTCTTTGATAATCAGCTCGCCACGCTGCTCGACGATTCGGAAAAAGTGGGGACGCACGGGGTGGTGATGATGGTTCGCCTGCCTGATTTCGATCTCCTGCGCGACACCTGGGGACAGCGGGCCGCGGAAGAAAATCTCTTTACGCTGATCAACCTGCTCTCCACCTTTATTATGCGCTACCCGGGCGCGCTGCTGGCCCGCTACCACCGCAGCGACTTTGCCGTGTTGCTGCCGCATCGGACGCTGAAGGAGTCGGAAAGCATCGCCAGCCAGCTGCTGAAGGCGGTTGATGCGCTGCCGCAGAGCAAAATGCTCGACAGGGACGATATGGTCCACATGGGGATCTGCGCCTGGCGTGGCGGACAATCGACAGAACAGGTGATGGAGCATGCGGAAGCGGCCACCCGCAACGCCGTGCTGCAGGGCGCGAACGGATGGGCGGTCTATGATGATTCGCTGCCGGAAAAAGGGCGCGGTAACGTGCGCTGGCGTACGTTGATTGAGCAAATGCTAAGTCGCGGCGGACCGCGTATTTATCAAAAACCCGCGGTCATGAAAAACGGCAACGTTCATCACCGTGAACTGATGTGTCGTATTTTTGACGGTACGGAAGAGGTTATTTCTGCGGAATATCTGCCAATGGTGC
Source organism: Enterobacter sp. PL1 (assembly GCF_945957325.1). NCBI lineage: Bacteria > Pseudomonadati > Pseudomonadota > Gammaproteobacteria > Enterobacterales > Enterobacteriaceae > Enterobacter > Enterobacter sp. PL1. The sequence goes on along the minus strand of NZ_CAMFKT010000003.1, from coordinate 273,804 downwards.
TGCAATTTGGGCTGTCCGAAGAGTATGACCGTCAGCAAATTAGCCGCTTGATTCCGTTTTTATCATTCTGGCCTGAAGAGAGCCTGGCGTTACAGGTCACCGTGGAGTCATTAATACGCCCGCGTTTTCAGCGCTGGCTGCGTGATACATTAATGCAATGCGAAAAATCGCAACGCAAACGCATTATTTTTGAACTTGCTGAGGCGGATGTAGGTCAACACATCAGCCGGTTACGTCCGGTGGTTCGTTTGATCAACGCGCTCGGCGCGCGCGTCGCGGTGACGCAGGCAGGTTTGACGCTGGTCAGCACCAACTGGATCAAGGAGCTGGATGTGGAGCTATTAAAGCTACATCCGGGGCTGGTAAGGAATATTGAAAAGCGCACGGAAAACCAGCTGCTGGTACAGAGCCTGGTTGAGGCGTGCAAAGGAACGCGAACACAGGTATTTGCCGCGGGCGTGCGCGCCAGAGGCGAATGGCAAATGTTAACAGAGCGCGGTGTAATGGGTGGTCAGGGGGATTTTTTTGCTGCCTCTCAGCCGCTTGACACCAATGTGAAAAAATATTTGCAAAGATACTCGGTTTGACCTGCCGTTTACGCTGTTTTCACGTAGAATATCGCGCCTGTAGCTTTGAGTATGTCGAGCAAAAAGCCAGTGAACGACCTTTAACGGGTTACAAAGGTCAGTAAGGAATGCTGCTGTTTACTCAGCCCTGAGGGAGTCAGGGGATGATTTTGTAACATCAGGAAACGTACTGCACAAATTTTCACCGTTGCAGATGATTTTTGCGCCTTGTCGCTGCTGCGTGTGGTTGGTAAAGTAAGCGGATTTTGTTTTCCGCCCCAGCTTTCAGGATTATCCCTTAGTATGTTGAAAAAATTTCGTGGCATGTTTTCCAATGACCTGTCCATTGACCTGGGTACTGCGAATACCCTTATTTATGTAAAAGGACAAGGCATCGTATTGAATGAGCCTTCCGTTGTGGCCATTCGTCAGGACCGTGCAGGCTCGCCGAAAAGCGTAGCCGCTGTGGGTCATGACGCGAAGCAGATGCTGGGTCGTACCCCTGGCAACATCGCCGCTATTCGCCCAATGAAAGACGGCGTTATCGCTGACTTCTTCGTGACTGAAAAAATGCTTCAGCACTTCATCAAGCAGGTTCACAGCAACAGCTTCATGCGTCCAAGCCCGCGTGTTCTGGTGTGTGTGCCGGTTGGCGCAACCCAGGTCGAGCGTCGCGCAATCCGTGAATCTGCTCAGGGCGCAGGTGCGCGTGAAGTGTTCCTGATTGAAGAGCCAATGGCGGCGGCAATCGGTGCAGGTCTGCCTGTGTCTGAAGCGACCGGTTCCATGGTGGTGGATATCGGTGGTGGTACCACTGAAGTGGCCGTTATCTCTCTGAACGGCGTGGTGTACTCCTCTTCCGTACGTATCGGTGGTGACCGCTTCGACGAAGCCATCATTAATTATGTGCGCCGTAACTACGGCTCTCTGATCGGTGAAGCCACCGCAGAGCGTATCAAACACGAAATCGGCTCTGCATATCCGGGCGATGAAGTGCGCGAGATCGAAGTACGTGGCCGCAACCTGGCTGAAGGTGTTCCACGCGGTTTCACCCTGAACTCCAACGAAATTCTGGAAGCACTGCAGGAGCCACTGACGGGTATCGTGAGTGCGGTAATGGTCGCGCTGGAACAGTGCCCACCAGAGCTGGCGTCCGATATCTCCGAGCGCGGTATGGTTCTGACCGGTGGTGGTGCGCTGCTGCGTAACCTCGACCGCCTGTTAATGGAAGAGACAGGTATTCCTGTCGTAGTTGCAGAAGATCCACTGACTTGCGTCGCCCGTGGTGGTGGCAAGGCGCTGGAAATGATCGACATGCACGGCGGCGATTTGTTCAGCGAAGAGTAGTCGAGTTTGAGAGGGTAGCAATTTGCTACCCTTTCTCTCTGACGCGAGAATACGCATAGCCTATGAAGCCAATTTTTAGCCGTGGCCCATCGCTACAGTTTCGCCTCATTCTGGCGGTTCTGGTTGCGCTTGGGGTCATTATTGCCGATAGCCGCCTCGGTACGTTCAGCCAGATCCGAACGTACATGGATACCGCCGTCAGTCCTTTCTACTTTATATCAAATGGTCCCCGTGAACTGCTCGACTCCGTTTCTCAAACGCTGTCTTCACGAGACCAGCTCGAACTTGAAAACCGGGCATTACGCCAGGAACTGCTGCTGAAAAACAGCGAACTTCTGATGCTGGGGCAATACAAGCAGGAAAACGCGCGTCTGCGTGAGCTGCTCGGCTCGCCGCTGCGTCAGGATGAGCAGAAGATGGTTACCCAGGTGATCTCCACCGTGAACGACCCTTACAGCGATCAGGTTGTGATCGACAAAGGGAGCGTCAACGGGGTGTATGAAGGCCAGCCCGTCATCAGTGATAAAGGCGTAGTAGGCCAGGTTGTTGCCGTCGCCAAACTGACCAGCCGCGTGCTGCTGATTTGCGACGCCACGCATGCGCTGCCGATCCAGGTGCTGCGCAACGACATCCGCGTGATTGCGGCCGGGAACGGCTGTACGGACGATCTGCAGCTGGAACACCTGCCGGCCAACACGGATATCCGCGTGGGCGACGTGCTGGTGACCTCCGGTCTGGGTGGCCGCTTCCCTGAAGGCTATCCGGTTGCGGTGGTCTCTTCGGTGAAGCTGGATACGCAGCGTGCCTATACCGTAATTCAGGCGCGTCCAACCGCCGGTTTACAGCGTCTGCGCTACCTGCTGCTGCTGTGGGGCGCCGATCGTAACGGTACTAACCCGATGACGCCTGAAGAGGTCCATCGTGTGGCAAATGAACGCCTGATGCAGATGATGCCGCAGGTTCTCCCGCCTGCGGACTCTATGGGGCCGCCTGCGCCAGTCCCGGCACCGGCAACGGGGTTAACGCAGCCGCTGCCGGATGCGCCGCCACCGCCTAAACTCTCTTCGGGAGGGCAGTAGTGGCAAGCTATCGTAGCCAGGGACGCTGGGTCATCTGGCTCTCGTTCCTCATTGCACTGTTGCTGCAGATTATGCCCTGGCCGGATAACATTCTCGTTTTCCGGCCAAACTGGGTCTTGCTCATTTTGCTCTACTGGATCCTTGCCCTGCCGCATCGCGTAAATGTCGGCACGGGTTTTGTGATGGGTGCCATACTGGATCTCATTAGTGGCTCTACGCTGGGCGTACGCGCCTTGTCCATGAGCATTATTGCGTACCTCGTCGCACTGAAATTCCAGCTCTTCCGTAACCTCGCGCTCTGGCAACAGGCCCTGGTCGTGATGCTGTTGTCGCTTGCTGCGGATATCGTAGTTTTCTGGGCAGAGTTTTTAGTGATCAACGTCTCTTTCCGACCGGAAGTGTTCTGGAGTAGTGTAGTAAACGGTGTGCTCTGGCCGTGGCTATTCCTGCTGATGCGTAAGGTTCGCCAGCAGTTTGCTGTGCAATAAAAGGTTTCTATGACGTCTTTGTATCTCGCTTCCGGCTCCCCGCGCCGTCAGGAACTCCTGACGCAGCTTGGGGTCTCTTTTGAACGCATCGTGACCGGCATTGAAGAAATACGTGCTGAGGGCGAAAGTGCTCAACAGTACGTGTCACGTCTGGCGCGCGAGAAAGCGCAGGCGGGCGTGGCCTGCGTGCCGCGCGATCTGCCCGTGCTGGGAGCTGATACCATCGTTATCCTTAACGGTGAAGTGCTGGAGAAACCGCATGACGCCGAACACGCGGCGCGCATGCTGCGCAAAATGTCCGGGCAAACGCATCAGGTGATGACGGCCGTCGCGCTGGCGGACCGCCAGCACGTGCTGGATTGCCTGGTGGTGACGGATGTCACGTTCAGAGTACTTACCGACGACGAGATCGCCGCTTATATTGCCAGCGGTGAACCGATGGATAAAGCAGGTGCATACGGTATTCAGGGGCTGGGTGGCTGTTTTGTCAGGAAGATTCATGGCAGCTATCACGCCGTAGTCGGCTTACCGCTGGTGGAAACGTATGAGTTGCTGAGCAATTTTAACTCACTGCGTGAGGGAAGGGATAATTATGACGGCTGAATTGTTGGTAAACGTAACGCCATCGGAAACCCGTGTGGCCTATATTGACGGTGGCATTCTTCAGGAAATTCATATTGAGCGTGAAGCGCGGCGCGGAATAGTAGGCAATATCTACAAAGGTCGTGTCAGTCGTGTACTGCCGGGTATGCAGGCGGCTTTTGTAGATATTGGACTGGATAAGGCGGCATTTTTACATGCCTCCGACATCATGCCGCACACCGAGTGCGTCGCGGGCGAAGAGCAAAAGCAGTTTGCCGTGCGTGACATTTCTGAACTGGTGCGTCAGGGCCAGGACTTAATGGTGCAGGTGGTGAAAGATCCTCTTGGTACCAAAGGCGCCCGTCTGACCACCGATATCACCTTACCTTCCCGCTATCTGGTGTTTATGCCCGGCGCGTCGCACGTGGGCGTTTCGCAGCGTATTGAGAGTGAAAGCGAGCGCGAGCGCCTGAAGAAAGTCGTCAGCGCCTACTGCGATGAACAGGGCGGATTTATCATCCGCACCGCCGCGGAAGGGATCAGCGAGGAAGACCTGGCGTCAGATGCGGCTTACCTGAAGCGCGTCTGGACAAAAGTGATGGAGCGTAAAAAACGCAACCAGACCCGCTATCAGCTCTATGGTGAGCTGGCGCTGGCGCAGCGCGTGCTGCGTGACTTTGCCGACGCGCAGCTCGACCGCATTCGCGTGGATTCCCGCCTGACGTATGAAGCGCTGCTGGAGTTTACCGCTGAATATATCCCGGAGATGCCTGGCCTGCTGGAGCACTACACCGGGCGTCAGCCGATCTTCGATCTCTATGATGTCGAAAACGAGATCCAGCGTGCCCTGGAGCGTAAGGTTGAACTGAAGTCCGGCGGCTATCTGATCATCGATCAGACCGAAGCGATGACCACCGTCGATATCAACACCGGCGCGTTTGTCGGTCATCGCAATCTGGACGACACCATCTTCAACACCAACATCGAAGCCACGCAGGCCATTGCGCGCCAGCTTCGTCTGCGCAATCTGGGCGGCATTATCATCATCGACTTCATCGATATGAGTAATGAAGACCATCGCCGCCGCGTGCTGCACTCGCTTGAGCAGGCCCTGAGTAAAGATCGCGTGAAAACCAGCATCAACGGCTTCTCACAGCTGGGGCTGGTGGAAATGACGCGTAAGCGTACCCGCGAGAGCGTGGAGCATGTGCTGTGTAATGAATGCCCGACCTGCCATGGACGCGGAACGGTAAAGACGGTTGAGACCGTCTGCTACGAGATCATGCGTGAAATCGTCCGTGTTCATCATGCCTACGACTCCGATCGTTTTCTGGTCTATGCTTCCCCTGCGGTGGCTGAAGCGCTGAAAGGCGAAGAGTCACACGCGCTGGCGGAAGTGGAAATCTTTGTCGGCAAACAGGTAAAAGTACAAATTGAACCGCTCTATAACCAGGAGCAGTTTGACGTCGTGATGATGTAAGCGCAGTACGCTGCGTGACCAAAGCTGACAAGGAGAGATGCGTGAGGCGATTGCCGGGGATTTTATTGCTTACAGGGGCAACGCTGGTCGTGATTGTCGCGTTGCTCGTGAGCGGGCTACGCCTCGTTTTACCGCATCTGGACAGCTGGCGTCCGCAGCTGCTGGCAAAAATCGAATCCACCACCGGCGTGCCGGTGAACGTCAGCCAGGTAAGCGCCAGCTGGCAGAATTTTGGCCCGACGCTCGATGTGCGGGATATCAACGCCAGCCTGAAAGATGGCGGCCACCTCAAAATCAAACGCGTGACCCTGGCGCTGGACGTCTGGCAAAGCCTGCTGCATCTGCGCTGGCAGTTTCGCGATCTTACCTTTTATCAGCTCCAGTTTCTGACCAATACGCCCATCTCGGGCGGCGACAGCAGCCAGGGGCTTGAGGCCAACCGTTTTAGCGATCTTTTCCTGCGTCAGTTCGATCATTTCGATCTGCGCGACAGCGAAGTGAGCTTTATTACCCTTTCCGGCCAGCGTGCGGAACTGGCGATCCCCCAGCTGACCTGGCTCAACGGCAGGAACCGGCACCGCGCTGAGGGGCAGGTGAGTCTCTCCAGCCTGAACGGTCAGCACGGCGTGATGCAGGTGCGCATGGATCTGCGTGACGATGACGGTCTGCTAAATAACGGCAAAGTCTGGCTGCAGGCCGACGATGTGGACGTCAAACCGTGGCTGGGCGACTGGCTCCAGCAGAATATGCAGCTGGAAACGGCCCGATTCAGCCTTGAAGGCTGGCTGACCCTGACGAAAGGCGAATTTGCCAGCGGTGATATCTGGCTCAAGCAGGGGGGCGCGAGCTGGAAAGGTGAAAACCAGCAGCATCAGCTTTCCGTCGATAACCTCACCGCCCACGTGACGCAGGAGAAAGAGGGCTGGCAGTTTGCCATTCCCGATACGCGGATCGCGATGGACGGCAAGCCGTGGCCGCGCGGTGCGCTGACGCTGGCCTGGATGCCGGAGCAGGACGTTGGCGGCACGGCCAGTAAACGCAGCGACGAGCTGCGCATCCGCGCCAGCAACCTGGATTTGGCCGCGATTGAAGGGCTGCGCTCAATGGCGGCAAAGCTCTCTCCAGACCTGGGCGAGATCTGGCTGGCTACGCAGCCGAGCGGAAAGATCGATTCTCTGGCGCTGGATATCCCGCTTCAGGCGACGGAAAAAACCCGTTTCCAGGCAACATGGAAAGATCTTGCCTGGAAGCAGTGGAAGCTGCTGCCGGGTGCGGAGCACTTTAGCGGCAAGCTGGAAGGCAGCGTGGAGAACGGCAGGCTGACGGTTGATATGCACGACGCCAGAATGCCGTACGAGACGGTCTTCCGCGCGCCGCTGGAAATCGAACAGGGCAACGCAGTGCTTAACTGGCTCCGTAACGATAAGGGCTTCCAGCTCGATGGTCGCCATATCGACGTCAAAGCCAAAGCGGTACACGCGCGGGGTGACTTCCGCTATCTGCAACCGCAGGGGGACGAGCCGTGGCTGGGTATTCTGGCCGGAATCAGTACCGATGATGGCTCGCAGGCCTGGCGCTATTTCCCGGAAAACCTGATGGGTAAAGCGCTGGTCGACTATCTGAGCGGGGCGATTCAGGGTGGTCAGGCGGAAAACGCCACGCTGGTCTACGGCGGTAACCCCCATCTGTTCCCGTACAAACATAATGAAGGTCAGTTCCAGGTTCTGGTGCCGCTGCACGACGCCACCTTCGCGTTCCAGCCGGGCTGGCCCGCGCTGAAAAACCTGGATATCGAACTTAACTTCCTCAATGACGGCCTGTGGATGAAGTCCGACAGCGTGGCGCTGGGCGGCGTGACGGCCAGCAATCTGACGGCCAACATTCCGGACTACTCAAAAGAGAAGCTGCTGATTGATGCCGACATCAACGGTCCCGGCAAGGCGGTGGGACCGTACTTTAAGGAGACCCCCCTGAAAGAGTCGCTGGCGGCGACGCTTCAGCAGCTGCAGCTTGATGGCGATGTGAATGCTCGCTTACATCTTGATATCCCGCTGGACGGTGAGATGACCACCGCCAAAGGCGACGTCCGTCTGAAGAACAACAGTCTGTACATTAAACCCCTTGAGAGCACCCTGAAAAATCTCAGCGGGCAGTTCAGCTTTGAGAACGGTAACCTGAAGAGCGAGCCGCTGACCGCCAGCTGGTTTAATCAGCCCGTGAATATCGACTTCACGACCACAGAGGGTGAAAAGGCGTATCAGGTGGCCGTCAATCTGGACGGTAACTGGCAGCCAGCGCGAATGGATGTCCTGCCGAAGCCGATTGAGGCGTCGGTGGAGGGGGCGGTCGCCTGGCAGGGTAAAGTGGCAATCGACCTGCCTTATCACGCGGGTGCCCAGTACAAGGTCGACATCACGGGGGATCTGAAGAATCTTCGAAGCCAGCTGCCTGCGCCGCTGGATAAACAGGCCGGACAGCCGCTGCCGGTGAAGCTGAACGTCGAGGGCAACCTGAACAGCTTCGCGCTGACTGGAAACGCGGGCGGGACGAACCGCTTCAACAGCCGCTGGCTGCTTAACCGCAAGCTCACTCTCGACAGGGCCATCTGGACGACGGATAGCCGCTCCACGCCGCCGCTGCCAGAGCAGACGGGCGTTGAGCTGAATCTGCCGCCGATGGACGGTGCAGAGTGGCTGGCGTTGTTCCAGAAAGGCGTTGGGCAAAACGTTGATGAAACCGCCCAGTTCCCGCAAACCATTACCGTACGCACGCCGTCGCTGATGCTGGGCGGGCAGCAGTGGAACAACCTGAGTATTGTCTCGCAGCCTGCTGCTAACGCTACGAAAGTGGAGGCCCAGGGCCGGGAGATCAACGGCACGCTGACCATGCGCAATCACGCGCCGTGGCAGGCGGCGATCCGCTATCTCTACTACAACCCGGCCGCCGCGAGTAAAGATAAACCGGCGGATACCTCGCCGCTGAGTCAAACCTCCCGCGTCGATTTTAGCGGCTGGCCCGATCTCCAGCTGCGCTGCGCGGAGTGCTGGCTGTGGGGACAGAAATATGGCCGTATCGACGGTGATTTTGCCATTCAGGGAAATACGCTTACGCTCACCGGAGGATTGATCGACACCGGCTTTGGCCGCATGACGGCAGGCGGGGAATGGGTGAATAATCCGGGCGAGCAGCGAACGTCCCTCAAGGGCGACATTAAAGGCAACAAACTGGATGCGGCAGCCAATTTCTTTGGCATCAGCACGCCGCTGCGCGGTTCGTCATTTGACGTCGATTACGATCTTCACTGGCGCGACGCCCCGTGGAAGCCGGATGAGGCCTCGCTGAACGGCATTCTGAAAACCCGCTTCGGCAAAGGTGAAATCGCCGACGTGAGCACGGGGCGCGCCGGGCAGATCCTGCGCCTGCTGAGTTTTGATGCGCTGCTGCGCAAGCTGCGCTTCGATTTCAGCGATACCTTCAGCGAAGGGTTCTACTACGATTCCATCCGCAGTACGGCGTGGATCAAGGACGGCGTTCTGCATACGGACGATACGCTGGTGGATGGCCTGGAAGCGGATATCGCCATGAAAGGCTCGGTCAACCTCGTGCGCCGCGAGCTGGATATGGAAGCCGTGGTGGCGCCGGAAATTTCCGCGAGCGTGGGCGTTGCGGCGGCCTTCGTGGTGAACCCGATTGTCGGTGCGGCGGTGTTTGCCGCCAGCAAAGTGCTGGGGCCGCTGTGGAGCAAGGTCTCCATTCTGCGCTACCGCATTACCGGTCCGGTCGATAAACCGCAGATTAATGAGGTGCTGCGCCAGCCGCGCAAAGATGCACAGCAATGATTTGACGTGGGCAGGTAATTGCCTCACTCTCAATAAATACGATCTTTATACCGCCACGGGCGGCAACGAACGAGTAGCAATACGATGAGTCTGAACCTGGTAAGTGAACATTTGCTCGCAGCGAACGGCCTGAACCATCAGGACCTGTTCTCCATTCTTGGTCAACTGACCGAACGCCGTCTCGACTACGGCGACCTTTATTTCCAGTCGAGCTATCACGAATCCTGGGTTTTAGAAGACAGCATCATTAAAGATGGCTCTTACAATATCGACCAGGGCGTCGGCGTCCGCGCCGTCAGCGGGGAGAAAACCGGTTTTGCGTATGCCGATCAGATTAGCCTCGCCGCACTTGAGCAGAGCGCGCAGGCCGCGCGCACCATTGTGCGTGATACCGGCGATGGTCGCGTGAAAACCCTGGGAGAAGTGCAGCACTCTGCGCTCTATACCAGCATCGATCCGTTGCAGAGCATGAGCCGTGAAGAGAAGCTGGATATCCTGCGCCGCGTGGACAAAGTGGCGCGCGCGGCAGATAAACGCGTGCAGGAAGTTTCAGCCAGCCTGAGCGGTGTGTATGAACTGATTCTGGTGGCGGCAACGGACGGTACCCTGGCGGCAGATGTCCGTCCGCTGGTGCGTCTCTCTATCAGCGTGCAGGTCGATGAGGACGGCAAACGCGAGCGCGGTTCAAGCGGCGGCGGCGGTCGTTTTGGCTATGACTGGTTCCTGGGCGACGTTGACGGTGAAGCGCGCGCTGACGCGTGGGCAAAAGAAGCCGTGCGCATGGCGCTGGTGAATCTGAATGCCGTCGCGGCGCCGGCGGGTTCATTCCCGGTGGTGCTGGGTGCTGGCTGGCCGGGCGTGCTGCTGCATGAGGCGGTGGGCCATGGTCTGGAAGGCGACTTTAACCGTCGCGGAACGTCGGTATTCAGCGGTCAGATTGGTCAACTTGTCTCCTCTGAACTGTGCACCGTGGTGGATGATGGCACCATGCGCGATCGTCGCGGCTCGGTCGCTATCGACGATGAAGGTACGCCCGGCCAGTACAACGTGCTGATCGAAAACGGCGTGCTGAAAGGCTACATGCAGGACAAACTCAACGCGCGCCTGATGGGCGTTGCGCCAACGGGTAACGGCCGTCGTGAATCCTACGCGCACCTGCCGATGCCGCGCATGACCAATACCTACATGCTGCCGGGCAAATCCACGCCGCAGGAGATTATCGAATCCGTTGATTACGGTATCTTTGCGCCTAACTTTGGCGGCGGCCAGGTGGATATCACCTCCGGTAAGTTTGTCTTCTCAACCTCAGAAGCGTACCTGATCGAGAAGGGCAAAGTGACCAAAGCGGTGAAAGGTGCAACGCTGATCGGCTCCGGTATTGAAGCCATGCAGCAGATCTCCATGGTCGGTAACGATCTGAAGCTGGATAATGGCGTGGGCGTCTGCGGTAAAGAGGGCCAGAGCCTGCCGGTGGGCGTGGGCCAGCCAACGCTGAAAGTAGACAACCTGACGGTGGGCGGCACAGCCTGACCTGAGCAAACATAAAAAAAGGCGCTACAGATGTAGCGCCTTTTTTTTAACGTAAGTTACCCAGCGGTATCTCCGGATCCGGCTCGTGAGTGATGCGGTTACGCAAGTCACGACGAATAATTTCGATCGACCAGAACCAGACCAGATGGCCCACGATCTCTGACACGTGTTCATACCACGGCAGCTCAAACAGCGGTGGCGTCAACCCCATCAGCGGGAAGGAGATCATATGCACAAAGAGCTGAGCTAACGCACCTGCCAGCAAACCCTGCCAGAGTTTAATTTTCGGGAAGACTTCAGCAACGACACAATAGCCAACAGCGAAGACGATGGAGAAAATAATATGCGTTACGCCGACCCAGTTAAATATATGTCCGGCAAATGTATAAACTGCTGCGTTAGGATCGACAACGCCAAGCCAGTCACGTAAAAATACATAGGGAGGGTTTAAAAAATTGCGGGAGCAGTCAATCTGCCCTGCGGCTCTTATTAAGTGCTCAGGTCCGCATGCGCCGTTGAATAAGTCGGCGGGGCTGCGTGGCGGAAGCGGCACTTCGGCTCCCCATTTGACAAAAGCGGAGACGATCCCTGCAATTAAACCGATGAACGCGGCGAGTCCATAGCGCCTGCGTGAAGGCGGTGTTTGTTCAAATAGATTCATTTCTTTTCCTTGTTTAACGTCATCCTGCGAAATACATTTTATTATTCATATCAGCAACAAATTAATAACAGCCTGACGAGCAGACTGCATATAAAGTAATGGGCTGATCGCGGTAGTGTCAATTAGCTATTCCTGATAGTGGCGAAGGAATATTCCTGAATGAATACGGGATTCATCCTGGGAATATTCATCGGTCCTATACGTTCTGGAATAAATGAATTATTCCTTTCGTCTTCCCCGCATCCCCTGAAACAGCTCCGCCACGTCCACAAAATACTCGGTCAGATAGTTAATGCACACCTGGACTTTCAGCGGGAGCTTGTCTTTTTCGGTATACAGGGCGTACACCGGACGCGGATCGGATTGGTAGCGCGGGAAGAGGATCTCCAGCACGCCGCTGTTAATTTCGTTGATCACCCACATCAGCGGTACGTAGGCGATCCCGGCGCCAGCCACCAGCCAGCGCGAAATGGTCATGGGGTCGTTAGTGACAAACCGCCCCTCCGGCAGCAGTTTGGTGGAGATCCCTTCCGGGGCAATCAGCTCAAATTCATTGTCGGGCCGCACGCTGTACTCCAGCCACGAGTGGTTGGTGAGATCGGCGGGTTTCTCCGGCACACCGTACTGGGCCAGATAGCTCTTCGAAGCGCAGACGACCATCGGCATGCTGCCCAGCCGACGCGAGAACAGGCTGGAATCCTGCAGCGCGCCGACGCGGATCACCACGTCCAGGCCGTCGGCAATCAGATCCGGCGCCGGGATACCCGTCACCAGATTGACGGTAAGCCCGGGGTACTCTTTCAGCATATCCGCCGTCATGGCAGCGAGAACATTTTGTGCCATAGTTGAAGAACACCCGATGCGCAGCGTGCCGATGGGGGTGTTGTTGAAGGCGTAGAGCTGTTCGTGAACATCCCGCACTTCCAGAAGCATGCGACGACAGCCCTGATAGTAAATTTTACCCGCTTCCGTCAGGCCAATGCTGCGAGTACTGCGGTTGAGCAGCTTGACCTGAAGCTCATCTTCCAGTTTGGACACCGTCTGGCTGATGGAGGAGACGCTCATCTGAAGCTGGCGTGCAGCGGCGGTAAAGGAGCCCAGTTCAACCACTTTGGCGAAGACTGACATGCGTTTTAAACGTTCCATTGTTCACTCTGGCTTAAAAGTGATTTAGATCACATATTATAGATAACAGCATAACAGTTACGTTAATATATTATTAATTACATAACGGCTGCGCCATTCTCGCCCGGCGTTTCTTGCTCTCCTGCGGTGGCGTGCGCTAAAAAATTCTGAAGCCTGCACTCTCTCTTATCAAGGTCAACATGAGTCTGTTTCCCGTTATCGTGGTGTTCGGTCTGTCGTTCCCACCGATATTTTTCGAGCTTCTTTTATCACTGGCGATCTTCTGGCTGGTGCGCAAGGTGCTGGTCCCTACCGGGATCTACGATTTCGTCTGGCACCCTGCATTGTTCAATACCGCGCTGTATTGCTGCCTGTTTTACCTGATATCGCGCATGTTTGTCTGAGGTTGATGTGAAAACGCTAACAAGAAAAATCTCCCGCACTGCCATCACCATGGCGCTGGTTATCCTCGCCTTCATTGCCATTTTCCGCGCCTGGGTCTATTACACCGAATCACCGTGGACGCGTGATGCACGCTTCAGCGCCGATGTGGTGGCCATCGCCCCTGACGTGGCCGGTCTTATCATGGCGGTTAACGTTCACGATAACCAGCTGGTGAAAAAAGATCAGGTTCTGTTCACCATCGACCAGCCTCGATACCAGAAAGCGCTGGAAGAGGCGGAAGCGGACGTGGCCTATTACCAGGCGCTGGCTGCGGAGAAACGCCGTGAGGCAGGCCGCCGTAATCAGCTTGGCGTTCAGGCAATGTCCCGTGAAGAGATTGACCAGTCCAACAACGTGCTGCAAACCGTGCTGCACCAGCTGGCGAAAGCAGAAGCAACGCGCGATCTGGCGAAGCTCGATCTGGAGCGTACCGTGATCCGCGCGCCGTCTGATGGCTGGGTGACCAACCTTAACGTATATGCCGGGGAATTCATTACCCGTGGCTCAACCGCCGTGGCGCTGGTGAAACAGAACTCTTTCTATGTACTCGCCTATATGGAAGAGACCAAGCTGGAAGGCGTACGTCCCGGCTATCGGGCAGAAATCACGCCGCTGGGCAGCAACCGCGTCTTTAAAGGTACCGTCGACAGCGTCGCCGCAGGGGTCACCAACTCCAGCAGTTCGCGTGATGCAAAAGGGATGGCAACGGTGGATTCCAACCTCGAGTGGGTGCGTCTGGCCCAGCGCGTGCCGGTCCGTATCCACCTGGATGAACAGCAGGGCAATCTGTGGCCTGCGGGTACCACGGCGACGGTGGTGATTACCGGTGAGAAAGATCGGGATGCCAGCCAGGACTCGTTCTTCCGTAAAATCGCCCACCGTCTGCGCGAGTTTGGTTAATCGCTATGGGCATCTTTTCCATCGCCAGCCAGCACATTCGTTTCGCCGTGAAGCTGGCGTGTGCCATTGTGCTGGCGCTGTTTGTTGGCTTCCACTTCCAGCTTGAAACCCCGCGCTGGGCAGTGCTGACGGCCGCGATTGTCGCGGCGGGTCCCGCCTTTGCCGCGGGTGGGGAACCCTATTCAGGCGCGATCCGCTATCGCGGAATGCTGCGTATCATCGGGACGTTCATCGGCTGTATCGCGGCGCTCACCATTATTATCCTGATGATCCGCACGCCGCTGCTGATGCTGATGGTGTGCTGTATCTGGGCGGGCTTCTGCACCTGGATCTCGTCTCTGGTGAAAGTGGAGAACTCCTATGCCTGGGGTCTGGCGGGCTATACCGCGCTGATTATTATCATCACCATCCAGTCCGAGCCGCTGCTGGCTCCGCAGTTTGCGGTGGAGCGATGCAGTGAGATTGTCATTGGTATCGTGAGTGCAATTGTCGCGGACCTGCTGTTCTCCCCGCGCTCCATCAAGCAGGAAGTCGACCGTGAGCTTGATGCGCTGATTGTCGCCCAGTACCAGCTGATGCAGCTCTGCATTAAGCACGGCGACAGCGAAGAGGTGGATAAAGCCTGGAGCGGGCTGGTTCGCCGCACGCAGGCGCTGGAAGGGATGCGCAGCAATCTCAATATGGAGTCGTCACGCTGGGCTCGCGCTAACCGTCGTCTGAAAGCCCTTAATACGGTCTCGTTAACGCTGATTACCCAGGCATGTGAAACCTACCTGATTCAGAACACGCGCCCGGAAGTGGTCACCGATACGTTCCGCGAACTGTTCGCTGAGCCAGTGGAAACGGTGCAGGACGTGCACAAGCAGCTTAAGCGTATGCGCAGGGTTATTGCCTGGACAGGGGAACGTGACACGCCGGTAACGATCTACACCTGGGTCGGCGCCGCGACGCGCTACCTGCTGCTGAAACGCGGCGTGATCGGGAATACCAAAATCAGCGCGGCGGAAGAAGAGGTACTGCAGGGCGAAGTGGTGATCAAGCCGGAATCCGCCGAGCGCCATCACGCGATGGTCAACTTCTGGCGTACGACGCTTGCCTGTATGCTCGGCACGCTGTTCTGGCTGTGGACGGGCTGGACGTCCGGCAGCGGCGCGATGGTGATGATTGCCGTCGTGACCGCACTGGCGATGCGTCTGCCTAACCCGCGTATGGTCGCCATCGATTTCCTGTACGGCACCCTTGCCGCCCTGCCGATCGGTGCGCTCTATTTTCTGGTCATCATCCCGTCGACGCAGCAGAGCATGCTGCTGCTCTGTATTAGCCTGGCAGTGATGGCGTTCTTTATTGGCATTGAGGTGCAAAAGCGCCGCCTCGGATCGCTGGGGGCGCTGGCGAGTACGATTAACATCATCGTGCTGGATAACCCGATGACCTTCCATTTCAGCCAGTTCCTCGACAGCGCGTTAGGTCAGCTGGTGGGCTGTTTCCTGGCGATGATGGTGATTCTGCTGGTCCGCGATAATTCGCAGGCAAGAACGGGCCGCGTGCTGTTGAACCAGTTTGTGTCGGCCGCCGTGTCGTCGATGACAACCAACACCGCGCGCCGTAAAGAGAACCACCTGCCCGCGCTCTACCAGCAGCTGTTTTTACTGCTGAACAAGTTCCCGGGCGACATTGCGAAGTTCCGCCTGGCGCTGACCATGATCATTGCACACCAGCGTCTGCGCAATGCGCCGGTGCCGATCAACGACGATCTGTCGGCCTGGCACCGCCAGCTGCGTCGTACCGCGGACCACGTGCTTTCCGCCAGCAGTGATGACAAACGACGTCGCTACTTTACGCAGCTGCTTGCAGAGCTTGATATCTACCAGGAGAAGCTTAAAACCTGGGAAGCGCCGCCTCAGGTGACCGAGCCGGTAGGACGGCTGGTGTTGATGCTGCATCGCTACCAGAATGCCCTCACGGATAGCTGACTGAAGTAAAAAAACCGACGCCAAAAGCGTCGGTTTTTTTGTGGCTATACTTATTCCAGCACGTTCTTACATTTCAGGAAGGGAGGACACATGACGACCCAGGCGCTTCAGGATCACATCCTTTTTCAGACCGGTTATCTGGTCAACGGGATCTGGAAAACGCTGGACACGACCTTCGATGTGCTTAACCCCGCTACCGGGGAAGTCATCGCGAAAGTCGCGAAAGCGGGTAAAGCACAAACCGAAGAGGCTATCGCAGCGGCCACCAAAGCCTTCCCGGCCTGGCGTGCCAAAACCGCGAAAGAGCGCTCGGCGATTCTTTATCGCTGGTACGAACTGATTATTGAGAATAAAAGCTGGCTCGGGCAGTTAATGACCACCGAGCAGGGCAAGCCGCTGAAAGAAGCGGAAGGTGAGGTGGAGTACGCTGCCAGCTTTATCCAGTGGTTTGCCGAAGAGGCCAAGCGCGCCAACGGTGAAATTATTCCGCCGATCAAACCCGGCTCGCGCATTCTGGCGACCCGCGAACCCATAGGCGTGGTGGCGGCGATAACGCCGTGGAACTTCCCAATGGCCATGCTCACCCGCAAATTAGGCCCGGCCCTGGCTGCGGGGTGCACCGGAGTGATCAAACCGGCCAATAACACGCCGCTCAGTGCCTTTGCGCTCCTTTCCCTGGCAAAACAGGCCGGCGTACCCGACGGCGTGCTCAACGCCGTGGCCGGGAATACCCATGAAATCAGCGATGCGATTATGGCAAGCCGAGACGTGCGTAAAATCTCCTTTACCGGCTCGACCTCCGTCGGCAAAACGCTGGTGCGTAATGCTGCCGAAACCATGAAAAAAGTCTCGATGGAGCTGGGGGGAAATGCCCCGTATATCGTTTTTGAGGATGCAGATATCGACGCGGCGGTGAAGGGGGCGATTGCCAACAAGTTCCGCAATGCCGGGCAGGTCTGCGTCAGCGTGAACCGTTTTTATATTCAGGAAACCGTCTACGACAAGTTTGTGAATAAACTTGCCGATGCCGTGAAGGCGCTCAAGGTGGGGAATGGCCTTGACGAGGGCGTTGTTGTCGGGCCGCTGATTGAATCTGCTGCGGTCGACAAGGTGCGTGAGCATGTCGACGATGCCGTCTCACGGGGGGCAACCGTACTGGCAGGGGGTAAGCCCCATCCGCTTGGCGGGAATTTCTGGATGCCAACCGTGCTGGGCGACTGCCATGAAGGCATGAAGCTGGCAGAGGAGGAGACGTTTGGCCCGGTTGCGGCGTGTTTCCGTTTCACCTCGGAAGATGAAGTTATCCAGCGTGCCAACAATACGCCCTACGGGCTGGCGGCTTACTTCTATACCCAGAATCTCTCACGTGTTTTCCGCGTTTCGCAGGCGATCGAGAGCGGGATGATCGGCATTAACGAGTGTGCCGTCTCCACGGAGCTGGGGCCCTTTGGCGGCGTAAAAGAGTCAGGCCTGGGTCGTGAGGGTTCCGTGCTGGGCCTGGAAGAGTATCTGGAAGTGAAAACCCTTCACATTGGGGGATTATAATAGACAGGGCGGCATCTGCCGCTCGCCTGGACTGGGTGGCTGGCAATGAAAACCTATACCTTTGATTTTGACGAGATCGACAGTCAGGAAGACTTCTACCGTGAATTTATCCGGGTGTTTGATCTTGAACGGGAAAGCGTGACGAATCTGGATACGCTGTGGGACGTGGTGACCGGTAGCCTGCTGCCGCTACCGCTGGAAATTGAGTTCATCCATTTGCCCGATAAGCTGCGCAGACGCTTTGGCGCACTGATATTACTGTTCGATGAAGCGGAAGAAGAGCTGGAAGGGCAGCTGCGTTTTAACGCGCGGCACTGAATGAAAAAAGCCCCTGACCATCAGGCCAGGGGCAAGTCGTATGATGAGATACGACGAGGGTTTATTTATACAGTTCTGCAGTTGCATGCCAGTGGTCACCCTGATTCAGTTCGGTGACGCGATAGCTGCTGGCACCTGCTTTTTCAGCTTTGGCAGCCAGTTCGTGACGGATATCCATCGGAGAGCCGGTAACAGACGTCACGGAGATGCTGCCCATAGGCTGCAGATTTTGTGCCTGGTCGGCATTCACCTGCTGTACGGCTGCGCTTGCGCCGAAAGAGAGAACAGATGCCAGACCGAGGGTTGCGATGATCAATTTGGTTTTCATAGTCTTTACTCCTGAATAGGGTTTTTGCTCAACGGCGAGAAGGGTTGAACCGCTATTTTTATGCCTGGTGCCGTTGAGTGGAGATTTACGTGTTCAGTTATTGCTCAAACTTATTTGTACAGCTCAGCGGTGGCGTGCCAGTGTGCACCAGAGCGCGCTTCGATGATGCGATAGGATGACGCACCCTTTTCTTCCGCTTTTTTGTTCAGCATCTCATGCATGTCCATTGGCGATGTGCCGACCGCGCCGACAGAAACCGTACCGATGGCCTGGCGGGATTGCGCCTGGTCAGCATTGATAGCGTCAGCCGCGAAGGCACCGAATGACAGGACAGACAGGACGCTCAGCGCCGCTACAGTTGATTTGATTTTCATGATTTTTACCTCGTCGA
Source organism: Enterobacter sp. PL1 (assembly GCF_945957325.1). Classification (NCBI taxonomy): domain Bacteria; kingdom Pseudomonadati; phylum Pseudomonadota; class Gammaproteobacteria; order Enterobacterales; family Enterobacteriaceae; genus Enterobacter; species Enterobacter sp. PL1. The sequence goes on along the minus strand of NZ_CAMFKT010000003.1, from coordinate 255,208 downwards.
ATTTTTTAGTGGGGTCTTGTTTCGTGACCCTCATCACAAAATCAAGTATACACTAATAACGGAAAAAATTAATACCAGACTAATGGTTTCTATTGTTATTACGTGTTAAACAGTCTTTTTTTTATAACCAAATTGCATAATATTGGGTATTTTTTGCACATTTTAGTTGGTTATGTCTAATGAAATCATATGGATATCAGCTTTTGATTTTTTGTGCGATTTTTTGATTTAGCATTCACTAGGTGAATGTTAATGGGTGGTAAAAAGCACTATTTGTCAAAGGCAGAGGCAGTGAAAAAGAGGGCGAAACGGTGTGGAGGCAGAACGATCCCCGCAGCGGCGCTACGGGGAAAGGGGATTAGAGTTCCTGTTCGAACAGAACCAGAATCGCTTCGTGGAGATCTTTAACGGAGAAACCGCTGGCTGGCGTGGTAAAGATGGTGTCATCACCGGCGATAGTCCCGAGGATACCTTCCGTTTTACCCAATGAGTCCAGCATGCGGGCAATCAGCTGTGCGGCACCTGGGCTTGTGTGGATCACCACAACGGCATCGTTGTAGTCGATATCCAGAACCAGATTCTTGAGCGGGCTGGAGGTGGTCGGCACGCCAAGTTCAGCCGGCAGGCAATAGACCATCTCCATCTTGGCGTTACGGGTACGTACCGCGCCAAATTTCGTTAACATGCGGGAGACCTTCGACTGATTGATGTTGTCGAAGCCCTGTTCCTGCAGCGCCTGAACAATTTCTCCCTGAGAACTGAATTTCTCTTCTTTAAGTAGCGCTTTAAACGCCTTTACTAATTCTTCTTGCTTAGACGAGCTTCGCATAAGTCACCCGGAATATGACGATAGAAACAACATTATTATGCATGTGGATGAATTTTTATGCAAATTATCTACTCAGCGCCAGGCTGAAATAATGTTATGAAAGGGAGTGATTTTATCAGAATTCGTTATCAGAAAACATGCCTGGGTCACGCCGCGCAAATAAGCTTAAAAGTAAATTAAATGTTATCAAAATGATGTTGTTTTGGTGGCGGGGCAGGGTGTATTGTAACCACCTCTTAATTCGTTGCCGTCTGTCGTCAGATAGCCTTCTGAAGAGAGATAAAGTCGCGCGACCTCAAATTCTTTAGCTACGAAAATTGTAATTAAACACTTGCTGAATTATGGTCGCCGCAACGGATTTACAGATACTTAAGTTAACCATAATAAGGAGTTTAGGATGAAAGTCGCAGTCCTCGGCGCTGCTGGTGGTATCGGCCAGGCGCTTGCCCTACTACTGAAAACCCAACTGCCTTCAGGCTCAGAACTCTCCCTGTACGATATTGCTCCGGTAACCCCTGGTGTGGCGGTTGACCTGAGCCACATCCCTACCGCTGTAAAAATCAAAGGCTTCTCCGGTGAAGATGCGCGTCCTGCTCTGCAGGGTGCCGACGTGGTGCTGATTTCTGCAGGCGTGGCGCGTAAGCCAGGCATGGATCGTTCAGACCTGTTCAACGTCAACGCGGGCATCGTGAAAAACCTGGTGCAGCAGATTGCTGAAGTGTGCCCGAAAGCGTGCATCGGTATCATCACTAACCCGGTGAACACCACCGTTGCTATCGCGGCAGAAGTGCTGAAGAAAGCAGGTGTTTACGACAAAAACAAACTGTTCGGCGTAACCACGCTGGATATCATTCGCTCCAACACCTTTGTTGCTGAGCTGAAGGGCAAACAGCCAACAGAAGTGGAAGTGCCGGTCATCGGCGGTCACTCTGGCGTTACCATCCTGCCTCTGCTGTCGCAGATCCCAGGCGTGAGCTTCACCGAGCAGGAAGTGGCTGACCTGACTAAACGCATCCAGAACGCGGGCACCGAAGTGGTGGAAGCGAAGGCGGGTGGCGGTTCTGCAACCCTGTCTATGGGCCAGGCGGCTGCACGTTTCGGTCTGTCACTGGTTCGCGCCCTGCAGGGCGAGAAAGGCGTTGTTGAATGCGCTTACGTTGAAGGCGATGGCGAACACGCTCGCTTCTTCTCTCAGCCGCTGCTGCTGGGCAAAAATGGTATCGAAGAGCGTAAATCCATTGGTACGCTGAGCGCGTTTGAACAACACGCGATGGAAGGCATGCTGGATACGCTGAAGAAAGATATCACCCTGGGTGAAGAGTTCGTTAACAAGTAATACGAACCGTCTCCCGGCAAAAAAACGGAGCTTATCGCTCCGTTTTTTTATGCCTGTCAGTTCGTTGCCGGGTATTCCTGAATGGTGACCTGCAGCGTCAGTTTCTTATCGTTGCGCATGACTTCAACAGGGATGATAGAGCCCGGGCGAATTTCTGCCACCTGGTCCATCGTCTCCAGCGCAGAAACCGCCGGCGTGCCGTTGACCGACACAATGACGTCATTGACCTGAATCCCCGCGTTGGCCGCCGGACCCCCTGGCGCCACCTCGTTCACCACGATGCCCTGGATCTGATCGATCCCGCCACCCTGGGTATGCATCGGCGCAATTTCACGGCCACCGATACCGATATAGCCGCGGATCACGCGTCCGTCGCGGATCAGCTTATCCATAATTTTGGTCGCCAGCTGGAACGGAATGGCAAAGCCGATCCCTTCCGGCGTCTCGCCGTCGTTACTCTTATCGAACGAGAGGGTGTTGATGCCCATCAGTTCGCCCAGCGAGTTGACCAGCGCACCGCCGGAGTTACCGTGGTTGATGGAGGCATCGGTTTGCAGGAAGTTCTGCCGTCCGGATGGGTTGAGGCCAATACGCCCGGTCGCGCTGATAATCCCCTGGGTGATGGTCTGGCCCAGGTTGTAAGGGTTACCAATCGCCAGGACGACGTCACCAATATGCGGGGTACGTTTACGGTTGATCGGGATGACCGGCAAACCGCCCGTGGCGTTAATCTTCAGGACGGCGAGGTCAGTCAGGCTGTCAGAGCCAACGAGTAATGCCTCAAACACGCGGCCATCCTGCAGGGCGACGATGATCTGGTCGGCATCGTTTATCACGTGCTTGTTGGTAATAATGTAGCCGCGCTCGTCCATGATTACCCCGGAGCCGAGAGTGCGGATCTCCAGCTGGTTATGGGCTGAGGTATTCAGGCCACGGTTATAGACGTTAACTACGGCAGGTGCGGCACGGCGAACGGCCTGGTTATAGGTGGCCGGCGTTTCATCCGTGCTATCGAACTGAGGGGCCGACAGTTTATTGAACTGACGTAAAGACGGCAGCGCCAGCAGCAGCAGGCCAGCGACAATCAAACCGATGACAATAGAACGTAAGAGCTTTAAAAGCATGATGCGCGTGTCGTTAAAAAAGGAACGATTTGCAGCATAACATGAGTTATCCGGACATCACACGCAGCGGTGATGTCCGGGTCGCAAATGCTTAGCGCAACAGAATATAGATAGACTCATTGCCGCGCATGACCTGCAGGGCAATAACCGCCGGTTTACTCTCCATCACCTTGCGCAGTTCGGCAATGGACTGCACGCGATTGCGGTTTACCCCAATGATCACATCTTCCTGATGCAATCCGGCCTGTGCGGCAGGGCTGCTCTTCTCAACGGTGTCGATGCGAATGCCTTTCGTACCGTCTTTCAGCTGTCCATCGCTCAGCGTCGCACCCTGCAGCGCCGGGGCGATCAGCTCCGCACTGGCAGAGGAGGAGGTGCTCTTATCCAGCGTCACTTCAACGTCCAGCGGCTTACCGTCACGGATCAGACCCAGCTTCACTTTGGCGCCGGGTTCGGTGGTCGCTATCCGCGAGCGCAGCTCGGCAAAGCTGCTCAGCGGCTTGTCGTTGAGGCTGACGATCACATCGCCCGATTTGATACCTGCTTTTGCCGAGCCGGAGTTAGGCAGCACTTCACTGACAAACGCCCCGCGCTGTACGTTGATGTTGAACGCTTTGGCGATATCGGCGCTCATCTCCATACCTTTAATACCCAGCAGCCCGCGTTTGATTTCGCCGAACTGAATGAGCTGCTGCGCCAGGGTTTTGGCCATATTGCTGGGAATCGCAAAACCGATCCCGATGCTGCCGCCACCCGGGGCCAGAATGGCTGTGTTGATCCCAATCAGCTCACCGTTAAGGTTAAGTAACGCCCCGCCGGAGTTCCCGCGGTTGATTGAGGCATCGGTCTGGATAAAGTTTTCCAGCCCTTCCAGATTGAGGCCGCTGCGTCCCAGCGCGGAGACGATCCCGGAAGTGGCGGTTTGCCCTAAGCCAAAGGGGTTACCCACGGCGACGGCAAAATCACCGACGCGCAGTTTGTCGGAGTCTGCGATGGCAATCTGGGTCAGGTTACTCGGGTTTTGTACCTGCAACAGCGCAATGTCGCTCTGGTCATCACCGCCAATCAGTTTGGCATCAAATTCGCGGCCATCGTTTAGCTGGACGCTGATTTTATCGGCCTGGCTGATGACGTGATTGTTAGTCAGAATGTAGCCTTTTGCCGCATCAATAATGACGCCGGAACCCAGGCCTTCAAAAGGCTGGGCCTGCTGGTCGGGAGACTCATCGCCAAAATATTTTTTCAGTTCTTCAGGGACGCGTTGGCTTTGTACCGCCGTGCCCTCAACCTGAACGCTGACCACCGCAGGCAACACTTTTTCCAGCATGGGGGCAAGGCTTGGAATGGCCGCCTGGCCAGGCACCTGGGAGGGAAGGGCGGCAAATACAGGGACGGACGCCGAGAGAGATAACCCGACACTTAACGCGATAGCGCTCAACAGCTGGTTTTTTTTCTTCATCGATGTTGACTCTCGTAACCTGGAATAAAGGAAAAACGGCCCCAAAAACACGTTGATGTTATTGAATTTTAAACCGCTGAACAATGAGGTGTTTAACTAAATGATAGCTGGGGTCAGGAAGAAAGGACGGGCGCAATCGCTGCGCCCGTAAAATAAATTCAGGTTGTGCGATTAATCGCGTTTTACACCGCCGCGCAGCAGGCCGGACGCGCCGTCTGAATAGTCGCGAGGCATCTGAACAGGCGCCTGGTCGTTACCGGCTTCAGAGTCTGCCAGACGGTTGCGGAACGGATTGGTTTCCGCCGTCATTTCTGGCAGCAGGCTGCTGGAGCTTTTTGCCATATGCTGATACAGCTGACGATAGTCGGTCGCCATGTTGTCCAGCAGCTCGGCGCTACGGGCAAAATGGCTGACCAGCTCTTCACGATACTCTTCCAGCTCGGCTTTGTTCTTTTCCAGTTCGTACTGCAGTGACTGCTGCTGACGCAATTTGCGATTACCGAAACGCATGGCCACAGCACCGATGACGATGCCGACGACTAAACCGATTAGCGCATATTCCCAGGTCATGAACTTCTCCCGTTGTCTTGTTGTTCCGTAGGGTGTTGGCTCGGCTCCTGCCTGTGCCTGATAATGCCACTATAACCGCTATTTCCGTAGAAGTGGAATCCTGACGTATCATCGCGTAGTGTAGAACGGCCTTTTTTTCATCAGTCACGTCTGCTGGTGAGCGTTAATTGAAGGAATAACAATAAGATTATGCAAAACCTGTCCCCTGCATCGCGATATCAACTGGCCCTAAACGAGGGCACTCATCAGCCGGATGACGTACAGCGTGAGGCGGTAAGTCGTCTGGAGATGATTTATCAGGAACTCACGGCCAAACCCGCTGAAACCGAACAGAATGGTGGGCTAAAGGCGGCATTTGGACGGTTGCTCGGAAAAAAAGCGCCACAGGCCCACGCGCCGGTGCGCGGTCTTTATATGTGGGGCGGGGTCGGTCGCGGAAAAACCTGGCTGATGGACATGTTCTACCAGAGCCTGCCGGGGGCGCGTAAACAGCGTCTGCACTTCCACCGCTTTATGCTGCGTGTGCATGAAGAGCTGACTGCGCTGCAGGGTAAAAGCGATCCGCTGGAGATTGTGGCCGACAGGTTCAAGGCGGAAACGGACGTGCTCTGCTTCGATGAATTTTTTGTGTCTGACATCACCGATGCCATGCTGTTAGGCGGCCTGATGAAAGCGCTTTTTGCCCGCGGGATCACGCTGGTGGCCACGTCGAATATTCCGCCGGATGAGCTTTACCGCAACGGCCTGCAGCGGGCACGCTTCCTGCCTGCCATCGACGCCATTAAGCAGCATTGTGACATTATGAACGTTGATGCCGGTGTCGATTATCGCCTGCGCACCTTAACCCAGGCGCACCTGTGGCTCTCGCCGTTAAATGCAGAGACCACCCGCGAGATGGATAAACTCTGGCTGGCGCTGGCGGGGGCAAAACGCGACCACGCCCCGGAACTCGAGATTAACCATCGCCCGCTGCCAACGCTCGGCGTTGAAAACCAAACGCTGGCGGTCTCCTTTACGACGCTGTGCGTTGATGCCCGCAGCCAGCACGACTACATTGCGCTTTCACGTCTGTTCCACACCGTGATGGTGCTGGATGTGCCGGTGATGACGCGGCTGATGGAGAGCGAGGCGCGGCGCTTCATCGCGATGGTGGACGAGTTTTACGAGCGCCACGTTAAGCTGGTGATTAGCGCCGAGGTTCCTTTATATGAGATCTACCAGGGGGAGCGGCTAAAGTTTGAGTTCCAGCGCTGCCTGTCTCGCCTGCAGGAGATGCAGAGCGAGGAATACCTGAAGCTGGAGCATATGCCATAAATGCCACCCTCTCCCTGTGAAGGGGGACTTGTAGGCCGGGTAAGGCGCAGCCGCCACCCGGCATTTTCCACCGCCTCGAAAAACCCAATTTGAATCACATTTAAGGGTCGATCTTTGACCTCAACTTCTCTATAATCTTGCGACCCCACGTTACGAGAAGGTTTTTTTCCCGAAACTTTCTATGTGTCGGCATGTGCTATTCGAAGGGGTAGGTTTGCCGGACTTTGTCGTGTGAACCTCAACTGACTAAACGTTTGGGTGTTCACCAACGTGTAACTTATTATTTGGGTAAGCTTTTAATGAAAACTTTTACAGCTAAACCAGAAACCGTACAGCGCGACTGGTATGTTGTTGACGCGACCGGTAAAACTCTGGGCCGTCTGGCTACTGAACTGGCTCGTCGCCTGCGCGGTAAGCACAAAGCGGAATACACTCCGCACGTTGATACCGGTGATTACATCATCGTTCTGAACGCTGACAAAGTTGCTGTTACCGGCAACAAGCGTACTGACAAAATGTACTACCACCACACCGGCCACATCGGTGGTATCAAAGAAGCGACCTTTGAAGAGATGATTGCCCGCCGTCCTGAGCGTGTGATTGAAATCGCGGTTAAAGGCATGCTGCCAAAAGGCCCGCTGGGTCGTGCTATGTTCCGTAAACTGAAAGTTTACGCAGGCAACGAGCACAACCACGCGGCACAGCAACCGCAAGTTCTTGACATCTAATCGGGATTATAGGCAATGGCTGAAAATCAATACTACGGCACTGGTCGCCGCAAAAGTTCCGCAGCTCGCGTTTTCATCAAACCGGGCAGTGGTAAAATCGTAATCAACCAGCGTTCTCTGGAACAGTACTTCGGTCGCGAAACTGCCCGCATGGTAGTTCGCCAGCCGCTGGAACTGGTTGATATGGTAGAAAAACTGGATCTGTACATCACCGTTAAAGGTGGTGGTATCTCCGGTCAGGCAGGTGCGATCCGTCACGGTATCACCCGCGCTCTGATGGAGTACGACGAATCCCTGCGTTCTGAACTGCGTAAAGCTGGCTTCGTTACTCGTGACGCGCGTCAGGTTGAACGTAAGAAAGTGGGTCTGCGTAAAGCACGTCGTCGTCCACAGTTCTCCAAACGTTAATCCATTCTGCTTACGCAGAACGATTGGCGAAAAACCCGCTTCGGCGGGTTTTTTTATGGATAATGCGCAGGTTATCCACAATATCCATGCATATATCTTCTCTTTTTCCACATTTCCAGAATCCCCTCACCACAAAGCCATCAAAATCTGGTAAACTATCATCCAATTTTCTGCCCAAATATCGGTGAATACTCGATTTTTGTTCGATTCTTGAACAATGTGTCTTCTCTGGGATGGGCGATACAACATCTGGCTGGCCCCTGTTGGGCTGGTAGCAGTAAAAATTCTGAATATACCTGGAGGTTTTCATGGCTGTCGCTGCCAACAAACGTTCGGTAATGACGCTGTTTTCTGGTCCTACTGACATTTATAGCCATCAGGTTCGTATCGTGCTGGCCGAGAAGGGTGTCAGTTTTGAGATCGAGCATGTGGAAAAGGATAACCCGCCTCAGGATCTGATCGATCTCAACCCGAGCCAAAGCGTACCGACGCTGGTGGATCGCGAGCTGACCCTGTGGGAATCCCGTATCATTATGGAATACCTGGATGAGCGTTTCCCGCATCCGCCGCTGATGCCTGTTTACCCTGTTGCGCGTGGTGAAAGCCGCCTGTACATGCAGCGTATCGAGAAAGACTGGTATTCGCTGATGAACGTGATTACCAGCGGATCCGCTGCGGAAGCCGACGCTGCGCGTAAGCAACTGCGTGAAGAGCTGCTGGCAATCGCCCCGGTGTTTGGTCAGAAACCGTTCTTCCTGAGCGATGAATTCAGCCTGGTGGATTGCTACCTGGCACCGCTGCTGTGGCGTCTGCCAATCCTGGGCGTAGAGTTCAGCGGTCCTGGCGCGAAAGAGCTGAAGGGCTACATGACTCGCGTCTTTGAGCGCGACTCTTTCCTGGCATCTTTAACTGAACCGGAACGTGAAATGCGTCTCGGCCGAGGCTAATGACTGTGGAAATGTCACAACTTACCCCACGCCGTCCGTATCTGCTGCGCGCCTTCTATGAATGGCTGCTGGATAACCAGCTCACGCCGCACCTGGTTGTGGATGTGACGTTGCCGGGCGTGCTGGTTCCAATGGAATACGCACGTGACGGACAGATTGTACTGAACATCGCCCCGCGCGCGGTGGGTAACCTGGAGCTGGCAAACGATGAGGTGCGCTTCAACGCGCGTTTCGGCGGCGTACCGCGCCAGGTTTCCGTACCGCTGGCTGCTGTGCTGGCTATCTACGCGCGTGAAAACGGTGCGGGTACCATGTTCGAGCCGGAAGCGGCATATGATGAAGACGTTGCCAGCCTGAATGATGACAATGCATCTGATGAGCGTGAAAGCGACACGGTGATGTCAATTATCGATGGCGACAAACCCGATCATCAAGATGACAATGACCCTGATGACGATCCGCCTCCGCGCGGTGGTCGCCCAGCGCTACGCGTTGTGAAATAAATCCGCTTGCGCCGTTTGTAAAAAGCCAGTGATATCACTGGCTTTTTTTATTTCTGTATCAATCTACCGTTGTAATATTTTTAAATAAGCATTGTTTATATCTCTTGTTTCTTCATTGCTTGATTAATAATTAAATAGATTTATAAATCCCATGAATAAATGAGGTGTGAACTAATATCAAAACGATGAGAAAAGTAAAGAGGGATTCTGAGTAATATTATTTTTTTGATGTTGATCTCTTTTTTGATTGGGTAATATCTTAATAAAATAAGGAAAAAATCATTTTGTGGTTATCCTTAATAGAATAGTTAATTTTGCTAAATTGCATGTATTTATAAAAACAATACTATGTGCACATGCTGACAAGCATGACGACAATCAGTAACTGGTAAAGGTATTTATCATTACTGGGTTAAATATTGCAATTACTCATATGTTAAGGATTAACAAGTGAAAAAAGTTTTACTCGCTACTGCGCTTTCTCTGTGTGTGACTTCAGCATTTGCTGCAGACCCTTCAGCTGTACTGAAGGTTAAAGGTACGCTGACGAATGCAGCATGTACGCCAGTATTAAGCAACGGCGGTACTGTTGACTACGGTACAATTAATTTGGGCAGTCTGAACGCTTCTGCTGTCAACCAGTTGGGACAGAAGAATATCGATCTGACCATTAACTGCACCGCAGCAACAAAAGTGTCCTGGAATATGGTTGACGATCGCGCTGATACTAACGCGGGTCTGACCGTAGAAAACGGTATGTTTGGTGGTGGTATTATTAAAGGCGCTAGCCAAACTTACGGTGTGGGCAAAACCGCGGGTGGCGTTAACATTGGCTCTTACGCTCTGCTAGTTAAAGTAGACAGCGTAACGGCTGATGGTGCTGCGGTAGATCCAATCTATCAGCAGAACGCGACGGGTACCTGGACCAAATCCACCAACGGTTCTTCTCAGGGCAGCCATATTCGTGACTTCACCGTTGCGTCTGCAGGTTCTCTGGATCCGCTGGCCTTCCAGACCGCGACCTTCCCGCTGGCAACTTCACTGGCTCTTCAGGACACCACAACTCTGGCGATTACGGACGATACTCAGCTTGACGGTCAGTTGACCATCAGCCTGCGTTATCTGTAAGACTTTATTGAGTAAAAGTAATTTTAAAATAATCCAGAGAGTGAATGTTCTGCATTTACTCTCTTTTTAACAGCACGATAAACATGGAATGTTCTGTTGGGCTATCAAGGAGATAATATTATGCAATGCATAAGGTCGAATATATTTAAAACACTTTTTACTGTCGCTTTATTTTCCGCCAATTTTGCGGTGCATGCAGAAGGTATGGTGCCAGAAACCAGCCTGCTAATTATTGATGAAGCCACACACAGCGGTACCATTAACGTAAAAAATACGGATTCACACCCATCCTTATTATATACGAACGTTGTAGACCTGCCGGACGACCAGGGGCTTAAGTTGATCGTCACGCAGCCTGTGGTTCGCCTTGAGCCGGGCCAAACGCAGCAGCTTCGTTTTATTTTGCAAAGCAAGCAGCCGCTGGATGTTGAGCATTTAAAACGCGTCACATTTGACGGTATTCCACCAAAAAATGACGATAAAAAAATTAAAATTGGCATTAATATTCGCCAGGATATTCCAGTGCTAATACGCCCGGCTACGCTGGGGGTCGTGACGGATGCGTGGAAATACCTCAAATGGTCTACGATCGGATCTTCTGTAAAAGTAACCAACCCAAGTAAGTACGTTGTTCGTCTGGCACAAAAAGTCGTATTACAACCTTCAGGCGCAAACGCCACGCTTTCCAAAACTTACCTTCTGCCAGGTGAGACGATGACGGCTGCGTTGAACAAAACGAGCAGCGGTGATAGCCACGTTAAGTTTTTCCCGGCCAGCCGTTATGGCATTGAAGTGCCGAGTTTTACCTCAGAATTAAATAAATAATATAGGGATCAAACGGTGAATAAAAAAAGCCGTATTGCACTTTGTGTCCGCGCAGTTCTCTGCGGCACCTTGCCTCTGATGATGTTTGACTCCGCCTCCGTACTCGCAAGGGAAGTGACGTTTGATACGGGGGTAATTAAAACGCTGGGGTTATCGAGCGACTTGAACCATTATTTCGCTGAAGCACCGCGTTTTCTGCCCGGAACCCATTCCGTGAACGTTAAAGTGAATGGTGAAGATCGCGGAATGGCCGCCGTCCGTTTCAATAAGGACGGCGTGCTGTGTTTTGATAACGATCTGCTTGATTTCGCAGGCCTCATGCCAGTCCCCCTGAAGGCAGGCGAGGCGTGCCACAACATCCGCGACGACTACCCGAAAGCGGTAATCAACGCGTTGCCAAACCAGGAAGCCGTTGAGTTGTATCTGCCGCCTGAAGCGGTAAACAGCCTGTCGTCGGATATCCGAAACTTCCAGCACGGCGGTGCCGCCGGGATGCTCAACTATTCGCTTTTCAGCACCCGTAACGAATATGGCGGTAGCGACAAAACCCGCTATTCGCAGGCCAATCTGGAAGCGGGTTTTAACGCATTTGACTGGTCGCTTCGCAGTAATTACATCCTGACGGATGACAATGGCAAGAAAAATGCCGAAAGCATTTACACCTACGCAGAGCATGTTTTTGTCCCGCAGAAGTTAACCATGCAGGTCGGTGAAATTAATGCCATGTCTAATGTGCTGAGCGGCATACCCATTACCGGTATCCAGCTTATGCCGACTAGCGGGCTGACAAAAGACGGCAGCGGCGTCAGCGTGTCAGGCATTGCCCGTTCCTCCCAGGCTCGCGTGGAGATTCGCCAGAACAATCAGCTGATCTTCAGTACGCTCGTGCCCGCGGGACCATTTACGCTGGATGACGTGCCGGTTGCGCGTAACAACGTCGATTTAGACGTTTCCGTCGTAGAGTCGGACGGCTCCACGAATCACTTTATTGTTCCTGCTGCCGCTGTGAAGCAGCGAAATCTTTCTCGCCCGCAGGGGCTTACCGTGTCTGCCGGTCAGGTGCGCAGTATCGATAGCGACTACAGCGATCCGCTGGTGATGAACGTTTCCGACGGCTGGCGCATTTTCCCGTGGATGAACCTTCTGGCCTCCGGTACTGCCGCTCAAGATTACCAGGCAGCTGGCGGTCGTACCGATTTTCTTATCAGCGATCTTTGGTCTGTTTCCACGACGGTTGCGGCAAGCAAAGAGTCGTTTGGTGACAGCAACAGTGGACTTAAAACCGAGCTAGGAAGCGATCTTACGCTTTCCTCCCATGTATCGCTTTCCACCAGCGCGACGCACTACAGCGGCGGCTACCGTGAGATGGCAGAAGCGATGGACGATGACTATCAGGGGTACGATAACGCCTACTCCGGCAGCATACGTTTCTCATCCGGTCTGGCAGGCGTTTTCTCAGCAGGCTTCAACTATAACCAGAGCAGCGGGAACTCTGAGGATTCCCGCTATCTGCTTCTGTCGTGGGGTAAGACATTTAAATATGCCAGCGTTACCGCCAACTGGCAAAGCGCTGTGGGCAACGTCGATGACGACCAGGATGATGAAATGCTGTACATCAACGTCAGCATTCCGCTGAGTCCGGGGCAGTCTGTCAGCACTTACATGCGCAAACAGGGCGACAATACCACTTACGGTGTAGCCAACAGCGGTTCGCTGGGCGAAAACACACACTACTATATCGCCGCCGATCGTGACCAGTCGTCCAGCGATAATAGCTTCAACGGTAACCTTAACACCAATCTGCATTACACCCAGCTGAGCGTGGGGGGTGGCAGCAACGGTGATCACCAGCGTAACTATAACGCCACCCTGGCGGGCGGCATCGCTATGCACAAAAATGGCGTGACGTTCTCGCCGTATGCGATTCGCGATACCTTTGCGATTGCCAGACTGAGCGAGAAGAAAAGCGGGGTAGAAATCGCTACGCCACAGGGTACGGTCTGGACCGATGCCTGGGGACAGGCGGTTGTACCTTCGCTAAACGAGTGGCGCAATTCGCGTATAGAAGTGGATGCCAACAAGCTGCCGCAGAATATGACGCTGGCAAACGGCACCCGATATATCGCCGCAGGTCACGCTTCAGTCAGCGAGCTTGATTTCAAGGTGCTGAACAGCCGACGTGTGATGCTGCGTATGAAGCAAACCGATGGTCAGCCGCTGAGAAAAGGGCTGGCAATCGTGGATGAGAAGGACAACTACATTGTGACGGTCGTTGATGATGGTCATGTCTTTATCAACGATGCGGATCAGTTACCGGCGCTGTACGCCATGGACGCCAACAACAATCGTTTGTGCAAACTCGATTTCGCTCTTCCTGAGAAACGCAATGAAGACGCCTTCTATGAAGAAGTAAACGGAGTATGCCGATGAATTATCAACAAACAGTAGGATTAACAGCGCTGGGGATACTTTTCTTCGTGGCGACTGCAAATGCGGAAGATTGCCAAATATCGCTTTCGCAGCCGGTGGTGGATTACCATGAAATGCGTCGAGATAATATCGATAAAACCCAGCAGAACTGGCACAAAATGGCGGACCGTACCCTCAACGTTAATGTTTACTGTCCGCAGCCGCAGCAAATGGCGGTGTTGTTACAGGGGACGGCAGGCGATAAAGGGCGCTTCACATTCGGCCAGTCTGGCGGGATGGCGGTTAAAATCGATGATATGACCATCGACGGTAAAAATTACACCGTCGGCAAAACGGTCGATCAGCTCGGTTTTACTCCGCAAAGCGGCACGCCTTCGCCGTTTTATGTGCGTAATAATGAAGCGGTTATTGCGGTTGATAATAATCAGGTGCCTTCAGGCCAGCAGATGAATTTCCGGGTCACGCTATCACCTGTGCTGGATGACAATGCGTTTAGCCGCATCACCGATCAAACCGTACTGGAAAGTGACTTAACCTGGACTCTGCTGACGAGGTAGCATTTCGGAGAGTAAAAAATAGCTCTTCATTATTTCTATCGCCAATGAAATGCCTGTTTTTTTCTTGCAGCTGACTCAAGCATTGATAGGCTGGCAACCTTCATGCTGAAATATCTGAAATTTTTTTGATTACACTGTAGGTAACAAAGGGAATAAACCGGAAGGTTTATTCCCTTTTTTTTTACACTTCCAGGTAGTTCAGTATCCCGTCAGCCGCTTTGCGCCCTTCGGCAATCGCCGTCACCACCAGGTCGGAACCGCGAACGATATCGCCACCGGCGAAGATTTTCGGGTTGCTGGTCTGGAAGGCATTATCGCTGCCTTCTGGCGCAATAATACGGCCCTGCGAGTCCAGCTCAACGCTGTGCTTCGCCAGCCATTCCATGCTGTGAGGGCGGAAACCGAACGCCATCACCACGGCGTCGGCGGGGATCACGTGTTCAGAACCGGCCACGATCTCGGCGCGACGACGGCCTTTTGCATCCGGTGCGCCCATCTCAGTGCGCGCCATCTTCACGCCGCTCACTTTACCGTTGGCATTCACTTCAATACCCAGAGGCTGGATGTTGAACTGGAATTCTACGCCCTCTTCACGTGCGTTTTTCACTTCACGCTTGGAGCCCGGCATGTTCTCTTCGTCACGACGGTAAGCACAGATAACGTGCGCCGCATTCTGACGAATGGAGGTTCGCACGCAGTCCATCGCGGTATCACCGCCGCCCAGCACCACCACGCGTTTTCCTTCCATGCTGACGAACGGCTCATCAGCGGTTTCGCCGTAACCCATAATCTGCTTGGTGTTGGCAATCAGGAACGGCAGCGCGTCATAAACACCCGGCGCGTCTTCGTTTTCCAGACCACCGCGCATGGACTGATAGGTACCCACGCCCAGGAACACGGCGTCGTAATCCTTCAGCAGATCGTCGAGCTGTACGTCGCGGCCCACTTCTGTGTTCAGTTTGAACTCAATGCCCATGCCGGTGAAGATTTCACGGCGACGGGTCATGACCTCTTTTTCCAGCTTAAAGGCCGGGATACCAAAGGTCAGCAGGCCACCAATCTCCGGATGGCGGTCAAAGACCACCGCCTTCACGCCGTTGCGGGTCAGCACGTCCGCACAGGCCAGGCCCGCCGGGCCCGCGCCGATGATCGCCACGCGCTTGTCGGTTTGCTTCACGCCGGTCATATCCGGACGCCAGCCCATCTCAAACGCTTTATCGTTGATATAGCGCTCGATGTTGCCGATGGTCACCGCGCCAAACTCGTCGTTCAGCGTACAGGAACCTTCGCACAGACGATCCTGAGGGCACACTCGGCCGCACACTTCCGGCAGGGTGTTGGTCTGGTGAGACAGCTCGGCGGCTTCAAAAATACGTCCTTCGTTGGCCAGCTTCAGCCAGTTAGGGATGTAGTTGTGTACCGGACATTTCCATTCGCAGTAAGGGTTACCGCAGGACAGGCAGCGGTCTGCCTGTGCTTTGGCCTGGCCTTCTGAAAACGGCTCGTAGATTTCAACAAATTCAATTTTGCGGATCTTCAGCGGTTTCTTTGGCGGATCAACACGCTGCAGGTCGATAAACTGGTATACGTTCTGGCTCATCTGAATTCCTTACTGCGCCTGCACGCGCAGCTCTGCTGCGCTACGACTACGGTGACCCAACAGGGCTTTAACATCGCTGGACTTCGGCTTAACCAGCGCGAATTTCGCAGAGAACGCCGGCCAGTTCGCCAGGATCTCTTCGCCGCGCGAAGAACCGGTATGCTGCACGTGTTCGGTAATCAAACCGCGCAGGTGTTCTTCGTGAATGGCCAGCGTGTCAACGTCCAGCACTTCTACCAGTTCAGGGTTCACGCGTTTACGGAACTCACCGTCTTCATCCAGGACGTAGGCAAAACCGCCCGTCATGCCTGCGCCGAAGTTCACGCCGGTTTTACCCAGAACGCAAACAATCCCGCCCGTCATGTATTCACAACCGTTATCGCCAATGCCTTCCACCACGGTGATAGCACCGGAGTTACGCACCGCAAAACGCTCGCCCGCACGGCCCGCGGCAAACAGACGACCGCCGGTTGCGCCGTACAGGCAGGTGTTACCGATAATGCTGGCTTCATGGCTGCGGAAGGCTGAGCCGACCGGAGGACGTACCGCCAGCAGACCGCCCGCCATGCCTTTACCGACGTAGTCGTTGGCATCGCCGGTCAGGTACAGCTCAACGCCGCCTGCGTTCCACACGCCGAAGCTCTGACCCGCAGTACCGCTGAAGTGTGCGGTAATCGGATCGGCTGCCAGCCCCTGGTCACCGTGCGTCTGTGCAATGTAGCCGGAGAGGGAGGCACCCACGGAACGGTCGGTGTTGCGGATATCAAACCAGAACGTTTTGCTCTGCTTGTCGTCCACATACGGTTTCGCCTGCTGCAGCAGCTGCGCGTTCAGCACGCCGTTGTCGAACGGCGGGTTGTTCTCGGTGCAGTAGACCGCTTTGCCAGGATGCGGCTGCGCGGTTTCCAGCAGCTTAGACAGCTCCAGCTTCTGCTGCTTGGCGGTGAAGCCTTCCAGCTCTTTCAGCAGGTCGGTACGGCCAATCAGGTCCACCAGACGCTTCACGCCCAGCTGCGCCATCAGCTCGCGGGTTTCACGGGCGATGAACTCAAAGTAGTTGGTCACTTTGAACGGCAGGCCGTGGTAGTGGTTCTTACGCAGCTTCTCGTCCTGGGTTGCAACGCCGGTTGCGCAGTTGTTCAGGTGGCAAATACGCAGGTATTTACAGCCGAGCGCAACCATTGGGCCGGTACCGAAGCCAAAGCTTTCCGCACCCAGAATCGCCGCCTTGATGATGTCGAGGCCGGTTTTCAGGCCACCGTCCACCTGCAGACGGATCTTGTGACGCAGACCGTTAGCGACCAGCGCCTGCTGGGTTTCCACCAGGCCAAGTTCCCACGGGCAGCCCGCATATTTCACGGAGGAGAGCGGGCTTGCGCCGGTACCGCCGTCATAACCGGCGATGGTGATAAGGTCCGCATAGGCCTTCGCCACGCCGGTGGCAATGGTGCCGACGCCCGGTTCGGAAACCAGCTTCACGGAGATCATTGCTTTCGGGTTGACCTGCTTCAGGTCGAAAATCAGCTGCGCCAGATCCTCAATAGAGTAGATATCGTGGTGCGGCGGCGGGGAGATCAGCGTCACGCCCGGTACCGAGTAGCGCAGTTTGGCGATGTACGGGGTAACTTTATCACCCGGCAGCTGACCGCCTTCGCCCGGTTTCGCACCCTGAGCGACTTTAATCTGAATCACGTCGGCGTTGACCAGGTACGCTGGCGTCACGCCAAAGCGGCCGGATGCCACCTGCTTGATACGGGACACCTTGTTGGTGCCGTAACGGGCAGGATCTTCACCGCCTTCGCCGGAGTTAGAGTTGCCACCGATGCTGTTCATGGCTTCTGCCAGCGCCTCGTGGGCTTCCGGGCTCAGCGCGCCGATGGACATCGCCGCGGTATCGAAGCGTTTGAACAGTTCGGATGCCGGTTCGACTTCGTCAATGCTGACCGCTTCATCACCCGGATTCAGGGCAATGAGGTCGCGCAGCGTCGCCGCCGGACGGTTGTTCACCAGCTCAGCGTACTGCTGATAATCACGGTATTCGCCGCTCTGAACCGCCTGCTGCAGCGTGCGCACCACGTCAGGGTTGTAGGCATGATACTCGCCGCCGTGAACGTATTTCAGCAGACCGCCCTGATCCAGCGGCTTACGTGCCAGCCAGGCGCGCTTGGACAGGTTCACCAGATCCTGCTGGAAGTCAGCAAAACCGGCGCCGCCGATGCGGCTGACCACGCCCTGGAAGCAAAGGTTGGCGACCTCATCGTGCAGGCCGACCGCTTCAAACAGCTTCGAGCAGCGGTAGGAGGCAATGGTCGAGATGCCCATTTTGGACATGATCTTGTACAGACCTTTGTTGATGCCGTTACGGTAGTTCAGCATCACCGCGCGGTAATCTTTGTCGATCGCGCGGGTATCCACCAGACGGGCCAGCGTTTCATAGGCCAGGTACGGGTAGATCGCCGTCGCGCCAAAGCCTAACAGCACGGCAAAGTGGTGCGGGTCGCGCGCGCTGGCGGTTTCAACAATGATGTTGGCATCGCAGCGCAGGCTCTTATCCACCAGACGCGTCTGGATAGCGCCCACCGCCATTGGTGCAGGCACCGGCAGACGGTTTTTCGCGATGTTGCGGTCGGACAATACCAGCAGCACGGTACCGTTACGCACCATCTGTTCGGCTTTGTCGCACAGCGCATTCACCGTCTCTTCGAGGCTCGCGTCGTTCACGTCGAAGGTAATATCGAGCGTGTCGGCGCGGTAGTGCTCCTCTTTCATGGTGGTGAGCTGTTTGAAATCGGAGTACAGCAGGATCGGCGATTTAAAGGTCAGACGGTGCGCCTGGCCTTCGGCCTCGCAGAAGACGTTCATCTCGCGACCGATGCTGGTGGCCAGCGACATCACGTGGGCTTCACGCAGCGGATCGATTGGCGGGTTGGTGACCTGCGCAAACTGCTGGCGGAAGTAGTCGTAAATGATGCGCGGCTGGCTGGAGAGCACGGCAAACGGGGTATCGTCACCCATCGAGCCGACCGCTTCCTGGCCGTTCTCACCGAGCACGCGGATGACGGAGTCCAGCTCTTCCGCGCTGTAGTTAAACTGCTTCTGGTAGCTGGCGAGGGTGTCATCGTCCAGCTCGCGGCTGCCCACTTCTTCATCCGATAGATCTTCAAACGGCACCAGACGACGCACGTTTTTCTCCATCCACTCTTTGTACGGATGGCGGCTCTTCAGATCGTTGTCGGTTTCGGCGGAGTGCAGGATGCGTCCACTGCGGGTGTCGATCACCATCAGCTCGCCCGGACCGACGCGGCCTTTCTCGACCACTTCGTCAGGCTGGTAATCCCAGATGCCGACTTCAGAGGCGCAGGTGATGAGCTTATCTTTGGTGATGACGTAGCGCGCCGGACGCAGACCGTTACGGTCCAGGTTACAGGCAGCGAAACGACCGTCGGACATGACGATGCCCGCCGGGCCGTCCCACGGTTCCATGTGCATGGAGTTAAAGTCGAAGAACGCGCGCAGCTCAGGGTCCATATCCGGGTTGTTCTGCCAGGCCGGCGGCACGAGCAGACGCATGGCGCGCACGATATCCATCCCGCCCGCCAGCAGCAGTTCCAGCATGTTATCCATCGAGCTGGAGTCCGAGCCGGTTTCGTTCACGAACGGCGCGGCATCGTGCAGGTCAGGGATCAGTGGCGTCTGGAACTTGTAGGTACGGGCGCGGGCCCACTGGCGGTTACCGGTGATGGTGTTGATCTCGCCGTTATGCGCCAGGTAGCGGAACGGCTGCGCCAGCGGCCAGCGTGGAACGGTGTTGGTGGAGAATCGCTGGTGGAACAGGCAAATGGCCGATTCCAGACGCAGGTCCGCCAGGTCCAGGTAGAAGCGCGGCAGGTCAGCCGGCATACACAGACCTTTATAGATGTTTACCAGATTAGAGAGGCTACAGACGTAGAACTCTTTATCGTCCTGGAGACGTTTTTCAATGCGGCGGCGGGCAATAAACAGACGGCGTTCCATATCACGCGGACGCCAGCCCGCAGGCGCGTTGACGAAAATCTGTTCAATACGAGGCAGCGAGGAGAGGGCGATTTCACCGAGCACCCCTTCGTTGGTTGGCACATCGCGCCAGCCGACAATCGACAGGGTTTCACGCTGAAGTTCTTCTTCGACGATGCGGCGTGAGGCGGCAGCCTTTTCAGGATCCTGGTTCAGGAACAGCATGCCGACAGCGTAGTTTTTGGCTAAACGCCAGCCGCGCTCTTCCGCCACGATGCGGAAGAAACGATCCGGTTTTTGCAGCAGCAGGCCGCAACCGTCGCCGGTTTTACCATCGGCAAGAATGGCGCCACGGTGCTGCATACGGGCCAGTGCGTGAATAGCGGTACGCACCACCTTGTGGCTAGGTTCGCCTTCTATGTGGGCGATCAGGCCGAAACCACAGTTATCCTTCTCAAGGGATTTATCGTACAACATATCAGTGAACCTCCCCAGGCTCGTCGGGCTTCCCACTGAACTTTACCGTGGCGCACAGGCACAGAAAGAGCATGGCGACGGGGTTTGCGTTTCATACGCGGACCTCGCATTCGCCCTCTTTTTCATCCTTTCGCGCAGGTAAACAAGTTTGAGGACTTGCTTCAGAGGGAATCTCAATTACTGCATAAATATGATGAGCAGGCCGCTCATCCAGAAAGCTTCCAGCGGATTTCCAACTTATCGGGAATTGGTACACAGGTCAAATGGCAATCTTATTTATACAAAAATGTGCTAAAGAGAGTTTATCTACCTGTATTTAAAGGGTATTTAACTAATTTTACATTGATTGATTGCCCTGAAAGAGCGCAGCGGAGTGTGATCTGACTCACTATATGAAAGCGGTATTATCCATGTTGCGTGCTGAATAGCGGTTTTATAGCAGAACAATAATCTGGCATTGGTCGCAAACCCGCATAAACACACTGTTTTTCAGTGATGGCGCTATAAATGAAAAAAACAATCAGAACATAAGGAAAAGTAATCACATGCGGCGTGAATGAAATTGCAGTAATCCTGAGTATTTATTCATATAGATAAAGGCCGTCCGGGGCGATTGATCCAGGTCATCGCCGACAGAGGCTAAAAATGGCAGGCTTGTCCCCTTTCTCCGGGACGGTCTATCAGATTATGCAGTTACAGAAATTAGTCAATATGTTTGGTGGGGATCTTTTGCAGCGGTACGGGCAAAAGGTTCATAAGCTGACGCTGCACGGCGGGTTTAGCTGCCCGAATCGCGACGGCACCATCGGGCGCGGAGGCTGCACCTTCTGTAACGTTGCGTCGTTTGCCGATGAAGCACAGCAACATAACTCTATCGCTGAACAGCTTGCTCATCAGGCCAGCCTGGTGAACCGTGCGAAGCAGTATCTGGCCTATTTTCAGGCTTACACCAGCACGTGGGCGGAGGTGCAGGTATTGCGATCGATGTATCAGCAGGCCGTCAGCCAGGCCAACATCGTTGGGCTGTGCGTGGGAACCCGCCCGGACTGCGTACCGGACGCGGTGCTGGACCTGCTCAGCGAGTACAAAGAACAAGGCTACGAGATCTGGCTGGAGCTGGGCTTGCAAACGGCACATGATAAAACGCTGCACCGTATCAACCGTGGCCATGATTTCGCCTGCTACCAGCGCACCACGCGGCTGGCACGCGAGCGCGGGCTGAAGGTCTGTTCACATCTGATTGTCGGTCTGCCCGGAGAAGGTCAACAGCATGCCCTTGAAACGCTGGAAAAAGTCGTTGAAACCGGCGTGGACGGCATCAAGCTTCATCCGCTGCATATCGTGAAGGGCAGCATTATGGCGAAAGCCTGGGAGGCCGGGCGGTTAAGCGGTATCGAGCTTGAGGACTATACGGTGACGGCGGGGGAGATGATTCGCCACACGCCAGCGGAGATTGTCTACCACCGCATCTCGGCCAGCGCCCGCCGTCCAACGCTTCTGGCACCGCTGTGGTGTGAGAACCGCTGGACGGGGATGGTGGAAATTGACCGCTACCTGCAGGAGAACGGCGTACAGGGTTCGGCGCTGGGCCGCCCGTGGGTTCCGCGTCTACCGGCGACGGCCGCCTAACAAACTCCCCAGCATGCCGCGCACGATCTGATTGGTGACCTGTCGCGCGGCGCTTTTCGCCATCGTCTGCACTACGCCGTCGCGTTTGCCGCCGCGCGGCCCGGTGCTGCCGAACAGGATGTCTTTGAGTCCGCCAAGAATGCCGTCATCCACGGCGACAGACTGCCCTTTAGCGGCAGGCGCATCCTGCGATTCCGTTGTCGCCTGGACTCCTTTTTGCAGCATCTCGAACGCAGATTCGCGATCCACCTCGTCTTCGTACTTCCCGTAAACCGGTGAGTGGTTAATCAGGCCGTTGCGTTCATCGTCGGTCACCGGCCCCATGCGCGAGCAAGGCGCAATGACCATGGCGCGTTCCACTACGGACGGGCTGCCCTTCGCATCCAGGAACGAGATCAGCGCTTCACCGGTGCCCAGCGCCTGAATGGCGGCTTCGGTATCAAAGGCCGGATTGGCGCGCATGGTTTGCGCGGCGGCTTTTACCGCTTTTTGATCTTTCGGCGTGAAGGCGCGCAGGGCGTGCTGTACGCGGTTACCGAGTTGTCCCAGTACGTTATCGGGGATATCCGACGGGTTTTGCGAGACAAACCAGACGCCGACGCCTTTGGAACGGATCAGGCGGATAACCTGCTCGATCTTGTCCAGCAGCACCTGCGGTGCATCGTTAAACAGCAGGTGCGCTTCATCAAAGAAGAACACCAGCTTCGGCTTCTCAAGGTCGCCCGCCTCTGGCAGCTGTTCGTAAAGTTCAGAGAGCATCCACAGCAGGCTGGCGGCGTAGAGTTTCGGCATCTGGTAGAGCTTCTCGGAGCTCAGGATGTTAATAATCCCTTTGCCGCTGCTGTCGGTGCGCATCCAGTCTTTGATCTCCAGCATCGGCTCGCCGAAGAAGTGCTCGGCACCCTGTTGCTCCAGCGTCAGTAGGCCACGCTGAATTGCGCCCACCGAGGCGCTGCTGATGTTGCCGTACTGGTTCTGGAAGGATTTGGCGTTATCGCCGATGTACTGCGTAATGGCGCGCAGATCTTTGAAATCAAGCAGCAGCAACCCCTGGTCATCGGCAATACGGAAGATGATATTCAATACGCCGGACTGCACGTCGTTGAGGTTAAGCAAACGGGCCAGCAGCAAGGGACCGAGATCGGAGACGGTGGCGCGCACCGGGTGGCCTTTTTCACCGAAGATGTCCCATACCACCACCGGGTTACCGTGCGGCGTCCAGTCCGTGATGCCGATATTCTTCAACCGTTCGAGCAGTTTTTCAGAGGCGGTCCCTTCCTGAGCCACACCGGTTAAATCGCCTTTTACGTCAGCCATAAAGACCGGTACGCCAATCTCTGAAAGCGACTCCGCCAGCTTTTGCAGGGTGACGGTTTTCCCCGTCCCGGTCGCGCCGGTGATCAGACCGTGGCGGTTCGCCATCGTGGGCAGTAAATAGAGCTCTTTTTCCAGCGTCCGGGCAATTAACAATGGTGTACTCATGATGCGCTTCCTCTCGTAGTCCTGGGTGGAGTATAGGCAACCTGACGGTAAAACGGCTGAGTAAATTGCTGACTTTGCGGCGCATTATCCAGCGCGGACTATGCTTTTGCATACGGTTCACAAAATAGTGGGAAACTATGTCCAGATTCTTCTTTAACGATCGCAAACAGCTGGTCAACGATGCCATTGAAGGCATACTGCTCTCTGCGCCACATGCCAATCTCGTCAAGCTTGATATCGATCCGGCCATCCGGATCGTCGCGCGCGGCGACTGGGATAAAAGCCGCGTGGCGGTAATTTCCGGCGGCGGCTCAGGCCATGAACCCGCACACGCCGGGTTTGTTGGCAAAGGGATGCTGACGGCGGCAGTGTGCGGCGATCTGTTTGCCTCGCCGAGCGTGGATGCGGTACTGAATGCCATCGTCGCGGTCACGGGCGATCGCGGCTGTCTGCTGATCGTCAAAAACTACACCGGCGACCGCCTGAACTTCGGCCTGGCCGCTGAAAAGGCCAAACGCTACGGCCTGAAGGTGGAGATGGTGATTGTGGCGGACGATATCGCGCTGCCGGATAACAAGCAGCCGCGCGGTATTGCCGGCACGGCGCTGGTGCACAAGATTGCGGGCTATGCGGCGGAACAGGGGAAATCCCTGAGCGAGGTGCGGGATATTGCGCAACAGGCCTGCGATAACCTCTGGAGCCTGGGCGTAGCGATGCAAACGTGCAACCTGCCGGGCAGCGACGATGAAGAGGGGCGCATTAAGCAAGGCCATGTCGAGCTGGGCCTGGGCATTCACGGCGAGCCCGGGGCTTCCGTGGTGGATACGCAAAACAGCAAAGCCATTATCGACACCCTGGTGACGCCGTTACGCGCGCAGGCGGGGGAGGGGCGTTTTGCGGTGCTGATTAACAATCTTGGCGGCGTATCGGCGCTGGAGATGGCGCTGCTGACCAAAGAGCTGGCGCACTCGGCGCTGAAAGAGAATATCGCGTACCTGATTGGCCCTGCGCCGCTGGTCAGCGCGCTGGATATGAAAGGCTTTTCTCTGACGCTGCTGAAGCTCAACGATTTCTTTGAAAAGGCGATTCACGCCGACGTCGAGACGCTGGGCTGGCAGAAGCCCGTCGCGTTTGCGCCACTGCGCACCGTGGCGCATAGCGCCATTCATGACCGTGTGGAGTATACCCCGTCTGACAATCCACAGGTGCGTGCGTTTGTCTCCTCCGTGTCGACAACGCTGCTCCAGCTCGAAAACCGCCTGAACGCGCTGGATGCTAAAGTGGGGGATGGCGATACCGGCTCTACCTTTGCGCAAGGGGCGCGGGATATTGCGCAGCGCCTGGAGGAGAACGCGCTCCCGCTTAATGACGTGCCTAAGCTGCTGTTACTGGTTGGCGAGCGGCTGGCTACGGTAATGGGCGGGTCGAGCGGCGTGCTGATGTCGATCTTCTTTACCGCGGCCGGGCAAAAGCTTCACGATGGTCAGACGCTCCCGGAGGCCTTGCTCAGTGGACTTACGCAGATGAAGCAGTACGGCGGGGCAGATCTCGGCGATCGCACGCTGATCGATGCGCTGCAACCGGCGCTGGAGGCGTTACAGAAAGGCAATATTCAGGCGGCAGCGCAGGCCGCGCAGCAGGGCGCAGAAGCAACGTCGAAGATGGCGAAAGCCGGCGCGGGACGCTCGTCGTATGTCAATAAAGATAACCTGGATGGGGTGATGGATCCGGGAGCGGTCGCGGTAGCGGAAGTATTTAACGTATTGGCGCAGCAGTGAAAGTAGGCCGGGTAAGGCGAAGCCGCCACCCGGCAAACTCACATCAGAAATCTGCTTTCAGCACCACGCGGTAGCGGGCTTTGCCGTCGCGCACGTGCTGGATCGCTTCGTTGATTTTTGACATCGGATACAGTTCGGTGGTCGGCGCCACTTTGGTGCGTCCGGCGAATTTCATCAGTTTACGCAGCTCGTACGGCGTACCGGTTGCAGAACCGGAGATGCTGCGATCCCCGCCGATCAAGGTAAACGCCGGAACCGGCAGCGGCTTCATTACCGCACCCACGGTGTGGAAGTTACCGCCGTAGGCCAGCGCTTCAAAGTACGGCTGCCAGTCGAGATCCACGTTAACGGTGTTGATGATCAGGTCAAACTGGCCCGCCAGCGCGTTCAGCGCGTCCGGATCGCGGCTGTTCACCACTTTATCCGCCCCCATCGCCAGCACTTCTTTCTCTTTCGCCGGGTTCGAGCTGAACGCCGTGACTTCACAGCCCATCGCGTGCAGCAGCTTAATGGCAATATGCCCCAGTCCGCCGATACCGATGACGCCGACGCGGCTGGTAGCGGTGATATGGTGCATCAGCAGCGGCTTGAAGACGGTGATGCCGCCACACAGCAGCGGACCGGCGGATTCGATATCAATGCTGTCCGGTAGCGGGATAACCCATTGCCAGTCGGCGCGCAGTTTATCGGCAAAACCACCTTTGTTGAGAATGGTGGGAACGGCGCCTTCGAGGCAGTTGATTTGATTGCCGCTGATACAGGCATCGCAGTGACCACAGCTGCGTGCCGTCCAGCCAATGCCCACGCGCTGGCCCACTTTGAGCCCTTTGTCCTGCGCGGCGCTACCGAGCGCCACGACGCGGCCAATAACTTCGTGCCCGGCAACCAGCGGATAGCTGGAGAAGCCCCATTCGTTGTCGATCATCGAGAGATCCGAGTGGCAGATCCCGCAGTAATCAACCTGTACTTCGACGTCTTCTGCTTTTAGTTCGCCCGCATCGTACTCGTACAGCTCAAGTTCTGCACCCGCCTGCGGTGCGGCGTAGCTTTTTATCTTCGACATCGTGTTTCCCCCGTTGTGGTGTGAACTGAGAGTGTAGAGCATTCAGTTTACAGCCGCTTAACAGAAGAGGGCAGGAACGAAAGTTACAGACTTTTCAGCATTCTGACTTCGCAATCAACGTGGCCGGTACAGCCCAGCGGCGCATCGATATGCTCAAAGCCCAGATGTTCATACAGGCCGATGGCCTCTTTGAGGAAGGCGGTCGTTTCAAGGTAGCAGCGGGTAAAACCCTGTTTGCGCGCGTGGTCCAGCGCCATCAGCGCCAGCTTTTTTGCCAGTCCTTGTCCGCGTGCCGTTGGCAGGAAATACATTTTCTGCAGTTCGCAGATATCCGGCTCGCTGCAGCTGAGGGGTGCCACGCCGCCGCCGCCCACGACCTGACCGTTCTGCTCGATGACCCAGTAGGCATGACCAGGCTGGCTGTAGAGCTGGAAAAGCGCGTCCAGATTCGGGTCGGCAACCGTGTAGCCCTTGTCAGCCGTCAGTCCATATTCGGCAGAAACGGTGCGAATAACGGCGGCGATAGCCGGGTTATCCTGCTCAGCGATCCGGCGCATCGTCGTCGCGACGGGGGTAATCACGCTCATAGCATTACTCATTACAAAAATTGACACATAACTGCTGTTAATAGCACCGCAGAAAGGGGAGTGCAAGCGAGGAGTTTTCAGGAAGGTTACCCCTTACGCCCTGAAGCGTAAGGGGTAAAAGCATTACAGGGCAGCGATAACCGCCTGCTGCTCAATCAGCTTGGTCTTCGCATCGGCGAAGGCAACCAGACGCTCACGCTCTTTCGCGATGACCGCTTCCGGCGCGCGGGCAACAAAGCCTTCGTTCGCCAGCTTGCTTTCGATTTTGCCAATTTCCACGTCGACTTTCGCCACTTCTTTCGCCAGACGAGCCAGCTCAGCGTCTTTGTCGATCAGACCCGCCATCGGGATCAGCAGCTCGGCACCGTCGATGATTTTGGTCACGGAAACCGGACCTTTGTCATCAGCAGGCAGCACGGTGATGCTTTCCAGACGCGCCATGGTTTTCAGGAAGGTGTTGTTCTCGGTGACGCGACGAACGGCCGCTTCGCTACAGCCGCGCAGCAGCAGCTCCAGCGGTTTGCCCGGCGCGATGTTCATTTCAGCACGAATGTTACGTACCGCCACGATCGCCTGCTTCAGCCACTCGGTATCCGCAGACGCCGCTTCATCAACCTTAGCCGCATCGAATGCCGGGAACGGCTGCAGCATGATGGTGTCGGCGTTGATGCCTGCAATCACCTTCACGCGCTGCCAGATGGTCTCGGTGATGAATGGAATAACCGGATGCGCCAGGCGCAGCAGGCCTTCCAGAACGGTAATCAGCGTGTTGCGCGTGCCGCGCAGTTCCGCCTCAGTGCCGCCGTTCATGACCGGCTTCGCCAGCTCCAGATACCAGTCACAGAACTGGTTCCAGGTGAATTCATACAGAATGCCCGCCGCGATATCGAAGCGGTAGCTGTCCAGCGCCTCGCGGAACGCTTTCACGGTCTGGTTGAATTCCGCCAGGATCCAGCGGTCGGCCAGGGAGAGGGTCATCTCGCCGCCGTTGAAGCCGCAATCCTGATCTTCGGTGTTCATCAGCACGAAGCGGCTGGCGTTCCACAGCTTGTTACAGAAGTTACGGTAACCTTCCAGACGCTTCATGTCCCAGTTGATGTCACGGCCGGTCGAGGCCAGCGCTGCCAGGGTGAAGCGCAGGGCGTCGGTACCGTGAGCCTCAATCCCGTTCGGGAACTGCTTCTCGGTGCGCTTGCGGATTTTCTCCGCCAGCTGCGGCTGCATCATGTTGCCGGTGCGTTTTTCCAGCAGCTCTTCCAGAGAAATACCGTCAACCATATCCAGCGGGTCAATGACGTTACCCTTGGATTTGGACATCTTCTGGCCTTCGTCGTCGCGGATCAGACCGGTCATGTAGACGGTATGGAATGGAACCTGCGGCTTGCCGTCTTCATCTTTGATGAAGTGCATGGTCATCATGATCATGCGGGCGATCCAGAAGAAGATAATGTCGAAGCCGGACACCATCACGCTGGTTGGGTGGAACTGACGCAGCGCGTCGGTGTTTTCTGGCCAGCCGAGGGTGGAGAAGGTCCACAGCGCGGAGGAGAACCAGGTATCCAGCACGTCTTCGTCCTGACGCAGGGCAACGTCAGCGCTCAGGTTGTTTTCCTGGCGCACTTCATCTTCGCTGCGGCCAACGTACACGTTGCCTTCGTTGTCGTACCATGCCGGGATACGGTGGCCCCACCACAGCTGACGGGAGATACACCAGTCCTGAATATCGCGCATCCAGGAGAAGTACATGTTTTCGTACTGCTTCGGCACGAACTGAATGCTGCCGTTTTCAACCGCTTCCACAGCCGGTTTCGCCAGCACGTCGGCACGCACGTACCACTGGTCGGTCAGCATTGGCTCGATAACCACGCCGCCACGGTCGCCGTACGGCACGGTCAGGTCGTGAGGTTTGATCTCTTCCAGCAGGCCCAGTGCGTCAACGGCAGCCACAATCGCTTTACGCGCGGCAAAGCGTTCCAGCTTCTGGAACTCGGCCGGGATGTCGCTGGAATAGACGTCGGATTCGTTGCCTTTGGTGTCGTACACTTCTGCGCTTTCGCGGATATCGCCGTCGAAGGTCAGAATGTTGATCATCGGCAGGGCGTGACGACGACCCACTTCATAGTCGTTGAAGTCGTGCGCCGGGGTGATTTTCACGCAGCCGGTGCCTTTTTCCATGTCGGCGTGTTCGTCGCCCACAATCGGAATACGGCGGTTTACCAGCGGCAGCACCACGAATTTGCCAATCAGATCTTTATAACGCGGATCTTCCGGGTTAACGGCCACGCCGGTATCGCCCAGCAGGGTTTCCGGACGGGTGGTCGCGACCACCAGGTAATCTTTACCGTCAGCGGTTTTTGCGCCGTCGGCCAGCGGATAGCGGATGTGCCACATGGAGCCTTTAGACTCGCGGTTTTCCACTTCCAGATCGGAAATCGCGGTGCGCAGTTTTGGATCCCAGTTAACCAGGCGCTTGCCGCGGTAAATCAGGTCTTCTTTATACAGGCGAACGAAGACTTCTTTCACGGCGTTGGAAAGGCCTTCATCCATGGTGAAGCGCTCGCGCTCCCAGTCCACGGAGTTGCCGAGACGGCGCATCTGACGGGTAATGGTGCCGCCAGATTCCGCTTTCCACTGCCAGATTTTGTCGATGAACGCGTCGCGACCGTAGTCGTGGCGGGTTTTCCCTTCTTCAGCGGCAATTTTACGCTCAACCACCATCTGGGTCGCGATACCCGCGTGGTCAGTCCCCGCCTGCCACAGGGTGTTTTTGCCCTGCATGCGCTGGTAGCGGATCATGGTGTCCATGATGGTCTGCTGGAAAGCATGACCCATATGCAAACTGCCGGTGACGTTCGGCGGCGGGATCATGATGCAGAAGGACTCTTTGCTTTCGTCGCCGTTAGGCTTGAAATAGCCCTGCTGTTCCCAGTGCTCGTAAAGCGGCTGTTCGATATCGCGTGGGTTATATGTCTTTTCCATTATTTCCAGGTTGCCGTATTCAGGTTAAAACCAGCCAGGCGGTACGCTTTATAGCGTTCGCGCGCCAGTTGTTTCAAGGATTCTTCGTAAGGGACAAAGTCTACCACTTCTGTGAAAGCGGTGGCAAAATCTGCAAAATCTATCCGCAGGCTAATCAGAATGTCGCGCGCGCTGCTGTTGCGCTTTTGCGGCCAGGCAATTTCCACCGGCGCCCCGCCGCGTGGCCCTTCGCCTGACAGGTTATGCGGAACAAAGCTCTCAGGCGGGCGGGCCCACAGCGCTTCATCGAGACGAATCGCCTGCTGCTCATCTTCACAGGCTATCAACACGCGTTTGCCTGCGCGCCAACGTTCTGCGGCAATTTCACACACCAGCTGTTCGACGGCGCTGAGTCCATCCTGATGGGTGTCGTTGTCCAGAAGGTAGAACGTTGCATTCTTCATATATGGGGCTTCTTGTCGTGGATTTAAATGCAAAGCCGGGTGGCGCTTCGCTTACCCGGCCTACGGTTGAGTGGCGTGTAGGCCGGGTAAGGCGAAGCCGCCACCCGGCACTTTGTATCACTCGTCGCCGTTAAAACCCGCACGATTGAGCAGGAACTGCGACAGCAGCGCCACCGGACGACCGGTTGCGCCTTTGGCCTTACCGGAGCGCCATGCGGTGCCCGCGATATCCAGGTGCGCCCAGTTGTACTTGCGGGTAAAGCGCGCCAGGAAGCATCCCGCGGTGATTGCCCCGCCAGGACGTCCGCCAATGTTCGCCATATCCGCGAAGTTAGACTCCAACTGCTCCTGATATTCATCACCCAGCGGCAGACGCCATGCGCGGTCACCGGCCTGCTCCGAGGCGCTAATCAGCTCGTGCGCCAGCGGATTATGGTTAGACATCAGGCCGGTAATGTGGTGGCCAAGGGCAATCACGCAGGCACCGGTGAGGGTGGCGACGTCAATGACCGCTTCTGGCTCGAAGCGCTCAACGTAGGTCAACACGTCACAGAGTACCAGACGGCCTTCGGCGTCGGTGTTCAGCACTTCTACCGTCTGGCCGGACATGGTGGTCAGGACGTCACCCGGGCGATACGCGCGACCGCCGGGCATGTTTTCGCAGCCCGCCAGGACCCCGATCACGTTGATCGGCAGCTGAAGTTCCGCGACCATGCGCATCACGCCGTAAACCGCCGCCGCGCCGCACATGTCGTATTTCATCTCATCCATGCCTTCGGCAGGCTTGATGGAGATACCGCCGGAATCGAAGGTCAGGCCTTTACCGACCAGCACGACAGGGCGCGCGTCTTCGGCCGGGTTGCCCTTGTACTCGATAACCGACATCAGGGATTCGTTCTGCGAGCCGTTACCCACCGCCAGGTAAGAGTGCATTCCCAGCTCTTTCATCTGCTGTTCGCCGATGACGCGGGTAATCACGTTTTTGCTGTAGGCGTCTGCCAGCTGGCGCGCCTGAGAGGCGAGGTAAGCGGCGTTACAGATGTTCGGCGGCATGTTGCCGAGATCTTTTGCCGCTTTAATACCGGCGGCAATGGCCAGACCGTGCTGAATGGCGCGCTCGCCGCTGGTCAGCTCGCGACGGGTTGGCACGTTAAAGACCATTTTACGCAGCGGACGACGCGGCTCGCTTTTATTGGTCTTCAGCTGATCGAAGCTGTACAGGCTCTCTTTTGCCGTTTCGACTGCCTGACGCACTTTCCAGTAGGTGTTACGCCCTTTAACGTGCAGCTCGGTCAGGAAGCA
Source organism: Enterobacter sp. PL1 (assembly GCF_945957325.1). Taxonomy (NCBI): domain Bacteria; kingdom Pseudomonadati; phylum Pseudomonadota; class Gammaproteobacteria; order Enterobacterales; family Enterobacteriaceae; genus Enterobacter; species Enterobacter sp. PL1. Next base: position 223,717 of record NZ_CAMFKT010000003.1, on the reverse strand, counting down.
TACCGCTTCCATTGAACCGGTATCATTCAGCGTATTGATGGTTTTCTGAATCACCTGCTTGTACTGACGTTCATCCAGCTCGCGTTCTTTGCCGCAGCCAATCAGCAGAATGCGCTCTGACAGTACGTTCGGAACATGGTGCAGTAACAGCGTCTGCCCAGGTTTGCCTTCCAGTTCGCCACGGCGCAGCAGGGCGCTAATATAGCCGTCACTGATTTTATCGAGTTGTTCGGCGATCGGGGAGAGTCGGCGTGGTTCAAAGACGCCCACAACGATGCAGGCACTCCGCTGTTTCTCCGGGCTACCGCTTTTTACACTGAACTCCATGCACTACGCTCCTGAATCTTAAAGACAACGGCGGCGGCTACGGATAGAATTGAAACCTTTCGTAACTCATGTCCGCTGTTATGGTGACTTCGTGTTAATCTTACGTTACTACGGTTTCGACACGTCAGAAAAAGTCCTGAAGCGTGAATCCGCCGGATGTTTTAATCTTAGCGATGATTTCGACGACTCAAGAGAATAAATGACGTTTAAGCCATGAAACAAGCGATTTTCCAGCAAAGAGACGGGTTTTTACGGGCGTATTTAAAGTGATAATCATAAGATATCTGGTGCGGGAGACGCTCAAAAGCCAACTGGCGATCCTCTTCATCCTGCTGCTGATTTTTTTCTGTCAGAAGCTGGTTAAGATCCTCGGTGCGGCCGTTGACGGCGAAATTCCAACAAATCTGGTGCTTTCCCTGCTTGGTTTAGGGATCCCGGAAATGGCGCAGCTTATCCTGCCGCTAAGTCTTTTCCTTGGCCTGCTCATGACGCTTGGGAAACTCTACACCGAGAGTGAAATCACGGTGATGCATGCCTGTGGCCTGAGCAAAGCGGTGCTGGTCAAAGCCGCCATGATACTGGCGCTGTTCACGGGTATCGTTGCGGCGGTGAATGTGATGTGGGCGGGTCCTCTGTCTTCTCGCCATCAGGACGAAGTGCTGGCCGAAGCGAAAGCCAACCCCGGCATGGCGGCGTTAGCCCAGGGGCAGTTCCAGCAGGCAACCGACGGGAACTCCGTGCTGTTTATTGAGAGCGTTGACGGCAGCAAATTCAACGATGTCTTCCTGGCGCAGCTGCGTCCCAAAGGTAACGCGCGTCCTTCTGTGGTGGTTGCCGACTCCGGTCAGCTTGCTCAGCGCAAAGATGGTTCTCAGGTCGTGACGCTGAACAAAGGCACCCGTTTCGAAGGCACCGCGATGCTGCGTGACTTCCGCATTACGGATTTCCAGAACTATCAGGCCATTATCGGCCATCAGACCGTGGCGCTCGATCCAACGGATACCGAGCAAATGGACATGCGTACCCTCTGGAATACCGATACCAACCGAGCGCGTGCTGAGTTCCACTGGCGTATTACGCTTGTCTTCACCGTGTTCATGATGGCGCTGATAGTCGTTCCGCTGAGCGTGGTGAACCCACGTCAGGGACGCGTGCTCTCTATGCTGCCAGCGATGCTGCTTTACCTGATCTATTTCCTGCTGCAAACCTCGATTCGTTCCAACGGCGCGAAGGGTAAGCTGGACCCTATGGTCTGGACATGGTTCGTTAACAGCCTGTACATCTTACTGGCGCTGGGGTTAAACCTGTGGGATACGGTGCCTGTGCGCCGCATACGTGCCCGATTCTCGCGTAAAGGAGCCATCTAATGCAGGCGTTTGGCGTTCTTGATCGCTATATCGGTAAAACCATTTTTACCACCATCATGATGACGTTGTTCATGCTGGTGTCCCTCTCCGGCATTATCAAATTTGTCGATCAGCTGAAAAAAGCCGGGCAGGGGAGCTATGACGCGCTGGGCGCGGGGATGTATACCCTGCTCAGCGTGCCGAAAGATGTGCAGATCTTCTTCCCGATGGCGGCCCTGCTGGGGGCGCTGCTGGGGCTGGGGATGCTGGCGCAGCGCAGCGAGCTGGTCGTTATGCAGGCTTCGGGTTTTACCCGTATGCAGGTCGCGCTGTCGGTAATGAAAACCGCCATCCCCCTGGTGCTGTTGACCATGGCGATTGGCGAGTGGGTCGCGCCGCAGGGCGAACAGATGGCGCGTAACTACCGTGCTCAGGCCATGTACGGCGGCTCACTGCTCTCGACTCAGCAAGGTTTATGGGCGAAAGACGGTAAAAACTTTGTCTACATCGAACGGGTGAAGGGGAATGATGAACTGGGCGGGGTGAGCATCTATGCTTTTGATGACCAGCGCCGTCTGCAGTCCGTTCGCCACGCCTCTTCGGCGAAGTTTGACGCCGAACATAAGCAGTGGCGGTTGTCCCAGGTTGATGAATCTGACCTGACCGATCCGAAACAGATTACGGGTTCTCAGACGGTAACCGGTACGTGGAAAACCAACCTGACGCCCGATAAGCTCGGCGTCGTGGCGCTGGATCCTGACGCGCTCTCCATCAGTGGTTTACACAACTATGTGAAATACCTGAAGTCGAGCGGACAGGATGCGGGACGCTATCAGCTCAACATGTGGAGCAAAATCTTCCAGCCGATGTCCGTGGCGGTAATGATGCTGATGGCGCTGTCGTTTATCTTCGGCCCGTTGCGCAGCGTGCCGATGGGGGTCCGCGTCGTGACCGGCATCAGCTTCGGCTTTGTGTTCTACGTGCTCGATCAGATCTTCGGTCCGCTGACGCTGGTTTATGGCATTCCGCCGATTATCGGTGCGCTGCTGCCAAGCGCCAGCTTCCTCCTGATCAGTCTCTGGCTGCTGTTGAAACGCTCCTGATTGACCTCTCCTCGCTTTCGGTTACCCGGGAGCGAGGCTAATCTCCTGTTTCACCCCGCACTTTTTCTCACAACCTTCAACGTCCCGCCGCGAATTTGAGTATTATTGAGCGATAACGTCGTGAAGGGATCCTCTATGAAGCAAATTCGAATGCTTGCCCAGTATTACGTCGACCTGATGATGAAGCTTGGGCTGGTGCGTTTTTCCATGCTGCTTGCGCTGGCGCTGGTCGTTCTGGCCATTGTCGTGCAAATGGCGGTTACCATGGTTCTGCATGGTCAGGTTGAGAGTATCGACGTCATCCGCTCCATCTTCTTTGGCTTGCTTATTACTCCCTGGGCGGTCTATTTCCTTTCCGTGGTGGTTGAACAGCTGGAAGAGTCCCGTCAGCGTTTGTCTAAGCTGGTGGATAAGCTGGAAGAGATGCGCGAGCGTGACCTGAAGCTCAACGTCCAGCTCAAAGACAACATTGCGCAGCTGAATCAGGAGATTTCAGATCGTGAGAAAGCGGAGGCCGAGCGTCAGGCCACCCTGGAGCAGCTGAAAATCGAAATGAAAGAGCGCGAGGTCACGCAGATCCAGCTTGAGCAGCAATCTTCTTTCCTGCGATCGTTCCTGGATGCGTCGCCGGATCTGGTGTTCTACCGTAATGAAGATAAAGAGTTTTCCGGCTGTAACCGGGCGATGGAGTTGCTCACCGGGAAAAGCGAGAAGCAGCTGATACACCTGAAGCCGCAGGACGTTTACTCTGAAGAGGCGGCGGCCAAGGTCATGGAGACCGACGAAAAAGTCTTCCGTCATAACGTCTCGCTGACCTATGAACAGTGGCTGGATTACCCGGACGGGCGCAAAGCCTGCTTTGAGATCCGTAAGGTGCCCTACTATGACCGCGTGGGGAAACGCCACGGCCTGATGGGCTTTGGCCGCGATATTACCGAGCGTAAGCGCTATCAGGATGCCCTGGAGCGCGCCAGCCGCGACAAGACCACCTTTATCTCCACCATCAGCCACGAGCTGCGTACGCCGCTTAACGGCATCGTCGGGTTGAGCCGTATTCTGCTGGATACCGACCTGACCGCAGAGCAGGAAAAATATCTCAAGACTATCCATGTTTCAGCGGTCACGCTGGGTAATATCTTCAACGATATTATTGATATGGATAAGATGGAGCGCCGTAAAGTTCAGCTTGATAACCAGCCTGTGGATTTCACCAGCTTCCTTGCCGATCTGGAAAACCTGTCTGGCCTGCAGGCGCAGCAGAAGGGATTGAGCTTTGTCATGGAGCCAACCCTGCCGCTGCCGCATAAAGTGGTGACGGACGGCACGCGATTGCGCCAGATCCTGTGGAACCTGATCAGCAACGCGGTGAAATTTACCCAGAAAGGAAAGGTGGCGGTGCGTATCCGCTATGACGAAGGTGACATGCTGCACTTCGAGGTGGAAGACTCCGGGATGGGTATTCCGCTGGAGGAGCAGGACAAAATCTTCGCCATGTACTATCAGGTGAAGGACAGCAACGGTGGGAAACCGGCCACTGGTACGGGCATTGGCCTGGCGGTGTCTAAACGTCTGGCGAAGAGTATGGGCGGCGATATCACCGTTGCCAGCCAGCCGGGCAAAGGGTCAACCTTCACGCTGACGGTCCATGCCCCTGCGGTGGCGGAAGAGGTAGAGGATACCTTTGAAAATGACGATATGCCGCTGCCTGCCCTGCATGTCCTGCTGGTGGAAGATATTGAGCTGAACGTAATTGTGGCGCGCTCTGTGCTGGAAAAACTGGGCAACAGCGTGGATGTCGCGATGACCGGTAAAGCCGCGCTGGAGATGTTTAAACCAGGCGAATACGATCTTGTTCTGCTGGATATTCAATTACCGGATATGACCGGGCTGGATATCTCGCGCGAGTTGACGCGTCAGTACGCGGCCGACGAACTGCCGCCGCTGGTTGCCCTGACGGCGAACGTGCTGAAAGATAAAAAAGAGTATCTCGATGCCGGTATGGACGATGTACTCAGCAAGCCGCTGGCGGTGCCTGCTCTGACCGCTATGATCAAAAAATTCTGGGATACCCATGATGAAGAGGAGAGCACCATGACGTCTGTTGATAGCGCAAAAGCCCAAACGATACTCGATACCGCGATGCTGGAGCAGTACATCGATCTGGTGGGGCCGAAACTGATTACCGACGGTCTGGCGGTGTTCGAAAAAATGATGCCGGGCTATCTGAGCGTGCTGGAATCCAACCTGACGGCCCGTGACCAGAAGGGTATCGTGGAAGAAGGACATAAAATCAAAGGTGCCGCCGGCTCGGTTGGCTTACGCCATCTGCAGCAGCTGGGGCAACAGATTCAGTCGCCTGATTTACCTGCATGGGAAGATAACGTGGGTGATTGGGTTGAAGAGATGAAACAGGAATGGCAAAACGATGTGGCGGTGCTAAAAGCCTGGGTTGACGCCAGAAAAAAATGCCCCCGGATTAACCGGGGTGCGCGAATACTGCGCCAACACCAGGGAAATCGTGGCTGCGCCTGTTTTTAAACGTTATTTTTGAAAGGGCGCTGCCTGAAAAATTTAGGCCGCACGCAGATAAGATAGCAAATCTTAAATGGTTTGTTACATGAATCAGTGAAATGTGTGAAGCATAGCGTTTTAATCAAAATTATTAATGTGCTTCAGCAAGTTGCAGAAAAGGATTGTCATGATGAAAAAGATTGGTGTCGTGCTAAGCGGATGCGGTGTTTACGATGGCTCTGAGATACATGAAGCCGTAATCACGCTGCTGGCCCTGGCTAAGCAGGGAGCCGAGGTGATTTGTTTTGCGCCAGACAAAAATCAGGCGGATGTGATTAACCATCTGACCGGTGAGCCGATGGCGGAAACCCGTAACGTGCTGATTGAAGCCGCGCGCATTGCGCGAGGTGACATCCATCCTCTTATTCAGGCAGACCCTGCAGAGCTTGATGCGCTCATTGTGCCGGGTGGGTTTGGCGCAGCCAAAAATCTCAGTACCTTTGCCGCGCAGGGCGCGGAGTGTCAGATTGATCCTCATCTCAAAGCGCTGTCGCAGGCCATGCATGCGGCAGGGAAACCGCTGGGCTTTATCTGTATCGCACCGGCGATGTTGCCTAAAATTTTTGATTTCCCGCTGCGCCTGACCATCGGGACGGATATTGATACCGCAGAGATCGTCGAAGAAATGGGGGGCGAACACGTTCCGTGCCCGGTGGATGACATTGTGGTTGATGAAGATAACAAGATTGTCACCACGCCTGCGTATATGCTGGCGAAGAATATCGCGGAAGCCGCCGTGGGTATTGAAAAACTGGTCGCCCGCGTGCTGGTGCTGACGGAATGAGGCGTCCGTTTTCCGCAGGCGCATGGGTGAAACGCCTTCTTCTACGCATCGTTCTCGTCATGGCGGTGTTCTGGGGAGGCGGGCTGGCCGTGTTCAGCATTATGCCGGTCCCGTTCTCTGCCGTGATGGTTGAGCGTCAGCTCGGCGCGTGGCTCAGCGGCGATTTCGGCTATGTTGCCCATTCTGATTGGGTAAGCATGGACGAGATCTCTCCGTTTATGGGGCTGGCGGTCATCGCAGCGGAGGATCAGAAATTCCCGGAGCACTGGGGGTTCGACGTTGCGGCCATTGAGAAGGCGCTGGCGCATAACGAACGCCATGAAAACCGCGTGCGCGGCGCGTCAACGTTGTCGCAGCAGACGGCCAAAAATCTGTTTCTGTGGGATGGCCGCAGCTGGGTGCGAAAGGGGCTGGAAGCGGGGTTCACCCTGGGCATGGAAACGGTCTGGAGCAAAAAGCGCATTCTGACCGTGTATCTCAACGTTGCCGAGTTTGGCGACGGGGTATTTGGTGTCGAAGCTGCATCACAACGCTATTTTAATAAACCCGCCAGCAAGCTGAGCATGTCGGAGGCGGCGCTGCTCGCGGCTGTTCTGCCTAATCCCCTCCGCTTTAAAGCCAGTGCCCCGTCAGGGTACGTGCGAAGCCGTCAGGCGTGGATTATGCGCCAGATGCGTCAGTTGGGAGGAGAAGGATTTATGGAGAGCAACAAACTTATGTAGGGCGGGTAAGCGCAGCGCCACCCGCCTGAAGGGCAGAGACCTTAATCTTCGTCGAACCCTGCGTTAAACAGCGCAATCACCGCCGCCAGCGCTTCCTCTTCCTGGGGGCCGGTGGCTTCGACTTCAATCTGACGTCCTTTGGCGGAATCCAGCATCAGCAGCGCGATCACGCTGTTCGCTTCCGCTTCGGTACCTTCGTCATTCCGCAGCAGAACTTCTGCATCGAAACCCTGCATCAGCTCAAACAGCTTCATCGCCGGGCGCGCATGCATGCCCAGCTTATTGGTGATCTCAACGGTCTGTTTTACGGTCATGTTTTACGTTTTTCCAGCGTGCGATGACGGGACTGAACGTTCTTCCCGCGCGAGCGGAAATAGTCGGCCAGCTGTTCGGCGATGTAGACCGAACGATGTTTACCGCCGGTACAGCCAATCGCTACCGTCAGGTAGCTGCGATTGTTTGTCTCCAGCATAGGTAACCATAGCTCAAGGTAGCTTCGCGTCTGGTAGATAAAATTGTGAACTTCTGTGTGCCTGTCGAGGAAGGCCGCAACGGGTTTATCCAGACCGGTCATGGGACGCAGTTTCGGATCCCAGTGCGGGTTCGGCAGGAAGCGCACGTCGAAAACATAATCCGCATCAATCGGGATACCGTGCTTGAAGCCAAAGGATTCGAACACCATTGTCAGTTCGCGCTCGCGTTTGCCCAACAAGCGGGTACGCAGCATTTCCGCCAGCTCGTGAACGGACATCTCAGAGGTGTCGACAATCAGGTCGGCGCGAGAACGCAGCGGCTCCAGCAGATCGCTCTCTTCATCGATTGCGCTCTCCAGGGAGAGGTTCTTACTGGAAAGCGGGTGCAAACGACGGGTGTCGCTGTAGCGGCGGATCAGGGTATTCCGGTCTGCATCGAGGAACAGCAGCTGAGGCGAGAACGTGTCAGGCAGGTTACTCATTGCCTGTTCGAAGATCTCTGGCGATTCCGGCATGTTACGAACGTCGATACTGACGGCGGCCGAGGTCTGTCTCTCCGCAAGCGTACGGGCCAGGTCGGGCAGCAACACGACCGGCAGGTTATCGACGCAGTAAAAACCCATGTCTTCCAGCGCGCGCAGAGCCACGGATTTCCCCGACCCTGAACGACCGCTGACAATCATCAGCACCATGTTCCGTTTCTCCTCAGGACAACAGATGTGAAGGCCATCTCCTGGTTATGCATCATCCTGATTGCCTTCTGCTTCGGTGATAATTTGATAAAGCTCTTCATCACTTTGAGCCGAGCGCAGTCGACGGCAAATGGTTTTATCAGCCAGACGTTTGGCGACCAGCGACAGCGTATGCAGATGGGTTTTCGTCTGGTCAGCAGGCACCAGCAGCGCGAAGAGGAGATCGACGGGCTGGTTATCAATGGCATCAAAGGCGATCGGTGTTTCAAGCTGCACAAACACACCGACGGCACGCAGGGTATCCTCTTCCAGCTTGCCGTGCGGGATTGCGATGCCGTTGCCGATACCGGTACTGCCCATCTTTTCGCGGGTCAGAATCGCTTCGAACACCACCTGCGGCGGCAGGCCCAGCTGTTTTGCGGCCAGTTCACTGATGATTTCCAGCGCACGTTTTTTGCTCTGGCAGTGAACCGCACTGCGGGTACATTCCTGGTTAAGGACATTGCTCAGTTGAAGAGCGGAATCGTTGTTCATCATAATTTCACCTAAGCGCTAACTGTACAAATGGCCTGTTGTGTTTCACAACAGGCCGTCCTGCACCCGTTAACTGCCCGGACAATTAGTGTTGTTTCAGTTTATCTTTATGTTTATTGAGCTGTCGCGCAAGCTTATCAATCAAGCCGTCGATAGCAGCGTACATGTCTTGCCCTTCCGCACTGGCATGCAGTTCCCCCCCGTTAACATGCAGGGTGGCATCCGAGATATGAGTCACTTTCTCCACTTTCAACACAATGTAGACCTGATTGATCCTTTCGAAATACTGCTCGAGTTTTGCAAACTTCGCGTTCACAAAGTCGCGTAAAGCCTCAGTAATTTCGACGTTTTGTCCAGTGATGTTGAGCTGCATAGTGTCTTCCTTATCGGTTGTGTCAGACCAGCTGTTTACGCTGGTTGGACGGCGGAATGGATAAAGACTCTCGATACTTCGCAACAGTACGACGTGCCACCATAATACCCTGATCGGACAGCATGGTGGTTAACTTACTGTCGCTTAGTGGCTTCGCGGGATTCTCCGCGGCGATCAACTTCTTCACCAGAGCACGAATGGCCGTTGACGACGCTTCGCCGCCGCCCTCGGTATTCACATGGCTGGAGAAGAAATACTTAAGCTCAAAAATACCGCGTGGACTGTGCAGATACTTCTGCGTGGTGACACGGGAAATGGTTGATTCATGCATCTCGACGGCCTGGGCGATATCCGCCAGCACCATCGGTTTCATATACTCTTCGCCCTGCTCAAAGAAAGCCTGCTGCTGTTCGACAATGCAGCGGCTGACGCGTAGCAGCGTATCATTTCGGCTCTCCAGACTTTTGATCAGCCATCGCGCTTCCTGCAAATTGCTACGAATATATTGGTTGTCGGCGTCGTTACGCACGCTGGTGCACATGGAGGCATACTGCTGGTTGATTTGCAGGCGAGGGATGCTGTCTGAATTCAGTTCAACGACCCAGCGGCCGTTGTGTTTTCTGACCAGCACATCCGGGATCACGTACTCGGGCTCGCTGGTCTGGATCGACTGACCGGGGCGCGGATCGAGCGACTGGATCAGATTCACCGCTTCTTTCAGCACCTCTTCTTTCAGGCGCGTGACGCGCATCAGGGTGCGGAAATCGTGGTTCGCCAGCAGATCCAGATGATCGCTGATGATCGCGCGCGCCTCCTCGAGCCATGGCGTCTCTTTGCTGAACTGAGAAAGCTGGATCAGCAGACAGTCGCGCAGATCTTTTGCGGCCACGCCTACCGGATCGAAACGCTGGATGCGCTTCAGAACGGCTTCGACTTCCTCAAGCTCAATCTCGTCGTCGCCCATGCTTTCCAGTATATCGTCGAGGGTGACGGTCAAATAGCCGGTGTCGTCAACGGCATCGACAATTGACGTGGCAATCGCGCGGTCGGTATCGGAGAAGGGGGTGAGTTCCACCTGCCACATCAGGTAATCCTGCAGCGACTGGGTGGTTTCGCCCTGATAGACCGGTAGCTCATCGTCCTGGTAGTCTGCACGCGTACCGGAAGGGGTTCCGGCGGTGTAGATTTCATCCCAGCTGGCATCAAGCGGAAGCTCGTCGGGCATCTCTTTTTGTTCGAGTGCATCCGCGGTATCGAGCGCTTCAGTATCCTGCGATTGCTGGGTATCTACCTCGTCATGAAGATCGGTTTGTTCCAGCAGGGGGTTACTGTCCAGCGCCTGCTGGAGCTCCTGCTGAAGTTCTAACGTGGACAGTTGCAACAGGCGAATTGCCTGCTGTAGCTGCGGCGTCATCGCCAGTTGTTGGCTGAGCCTTAATTGCAAACCTTGCTTCATGTTCAGAGCATTTTTCTCCGGTTCGGCGTTACGTTACCTCTACCCTATCAGAGTCTGAAGTCTTCCCCAAGATAGACGCGCTTAACATGATCGTCTTCGAGGATCTGCTGCGGCGTACCGTGGGCGATCAGATTGCCCTGGCTGACAATATAGGCGCGTTCACACACGGCCAGCGTTTCACGCACGTTGTGGTCGGTAATCAGTACGCCAAGCCCGCTGTCGCGCAGGTGCTCAATGATACGTTTAATGTCGATAACGGAGATGGGGTCAACGCCCGCAAACGGTTCATCCAGAAGGATAAATTTCGGGTTTGCGGCCAGCGCACGTGCAATCTCAACGCGACGGCGTTCGCCCCCGGAGAGTGCCTGACCGAGGCTGTCGCGCAGATGCTCAATGTGGAACTCTTCCATCAGCTCGTTAGCACGATCCTGACGCTGTTCGTTGGTCAGGTCGTTACGAATTTGCAGGACCGCCATCAGGTTGTCGTAAACGCTGAGACGACGGAAAATGGAGGCTTCCTGCGGCAGATAGCCGATCCCGCGACGCGCGCGCGCGTGCAACGGCAGAAGACTGATGTCTTCATCGTCAATGATAATGTTGCCGGCATCGCGCGGCACAATACCCACGACCATGTAGAAGGTGGTCGTTTTACCCGCACCGTTCGGGCCAAGCAGCCCCACGATTTCGCCGGAGTTGACGGTCAGACTGACATCTTCTACGACACGGCGGCCCTTATAGGCCTTCGCGAGGTTTTTTGCAGTTAATGTTGCCATAACGAATTAGTTACTCTTCTTCTGTGCCGGGGCCTGGCTCTTGCCTTTGTCCTGCAGCTGCGACGGAACCAGTACGGTGGTCACGCGTTTGCCTTTCTCGCTGGAGGCCTGCATTTTTTGCTCTTTAACCAGATAGGTAATCTGGTCGCCGGTAATGTTGCTGTCCAGCTGTTCCAGATACGCATTCCCGGTCAGGATGACCAGATCCTTCGCCAGCTCATAGTGCATGTGCGTAGCGCGGCCTTTCACCGGCTTGCCGTTGTCCTGCATTTGATAGAAGGTTGCCGGGTTGCCGTAACCATCAATAATCTCTTTGCCCTGCTCGCCACCCGGACGGGTCACGACCACTTTGTCGGCGTTGATTTTGATGGTGCCCTGGGTCATGACGACGTTACCCGTGAAGGTGACGACGTTACCCTGCATATCGAGAGACTGGGTGTCGGACTCAATATGGATCGGCTGGTCGGTATCGCCCGTTACAGCAAGCGCGGGGAGACTGGCCGCCAGCATCGCGCTGGCGATAATTACTTTAAGGCTGAGTTTGTTTGTTTTGAATTTCATAGGAGGTTCTAACCTTTTCAATCAGCTCGGCGTTCTTGCTGCGTAAGTTCCCGCGCATTCTTAAACCGCTGGAATTAAATGTTGTGCCATACAGTGTGACCAGATCCTGCGACGTCACGTCCTGGGTTACCAGGTTGATCTGGGCATTATCCGTCGTAATTTTTCGCAGTTGCGAGTCAGCGGTCAGGGCGTTGACTTCAACGTGGCCATACAGATAAAGCATACGGTCATTTGTCAGTTTGGCCCGATCTGACTTAATTGACCACGTCGGCACTTTGTCTTTATCAAATGTGGTCATCACAGGTTGGGTAAACCATGAAACGCCATCATCGGAAAAATATTCAACATGCTGGGCAATCAGGCGATAGTTCAGCGCGCCTTCCGGGCTGTAGACCACGGTGTCGCTGTGATCGCTTTTATAGGTTGGATCGGTATTGTTGATCACTTCCGTTTGCGTATCGTCGCGATCGGCAAGGTTCACGCCAATCAATACCAGTGCGACAAGCGAAAGCAAAATGATAATCCAACGTCTGGTTTTACTCATATCGATTGCCCTTTGGCCTCATCAAGCTTGCCCTGCGCCAGCAGAAGCAGATCGCAGACTTCACGGACAGCGCCGCGGCCACCGTTGATGTGGGTAACGTAGTCGGCGCGCGGGATCAGCAGCGGATGCGCATCGGCAACGGCGATGCTCAGCCCAACTTCAGCCATCACCGGCCAGTCAATCAGGTCGTCCCCGACGTAGGCCACGTTTTCCGGTGCGATAGCCAGTTTACCCAGTAAATCATTGAACGCCGCCATCTTATCGGATTGACCCTGATACAGATGGGTAATACCTAAAGTTTCACAGCGGTCTTCTACCAGTTTAGCGTTTCGTCCGGTGATGATCGCCACCTCAATCCCCGAGGTGAGCGCACAGCGGATACCGTAGCCGTCGCGAACGTTAAACGCCTTCAGCTCTTCACCATTATTGCCCATGTAAATCAGGCCGTCGGAGAGAACCCCATCCACATCGAGGATGAGCAGACGAATGTTTTCCGCCTTTGCCATCATCTGCGTGCTGACCGGACCATAACAGGTTGCAAGGGATGCACCCGCATTACTCATTGTCTTATCCTTCATTACACTACGCCTGCGCGCAGCAGATCATGCATATGTACCACACCCAGCAACTGGTCGCCATCGGCAACCATAACGGAGGTGATATGGCGGGACTGCATCAGGTTCAGCACATCCACGGCCAGCGTACCCGGACGCACGCGGATACCGCCCGGCGTCATCACGTCGGCAATGCCGAGCGTGCGGACATCGACACCCATATCGAACACGCGACGCAGGTCGCCATCGGTGAAGATCCCCTGAATTTTCATCAGATCGTCGCACACGACCGTCATCCCCAGATTCTTACGGGTGATCTCCAGCAGCGCATCACGCAGGGAGGCTTCTTTACTGACGTGAGGGATCTCATCCCCGGTGTGCATAATATCGTTTACCCGCAGCAGGAGCTTGCGCCCCAGCGCGCCGCCCGGGTGGGAAAGCGCGAAATCTTCCGGCGTAAAGCCACGGGCTTCAAGCAGCGCCACGGCAAGCGCATCGCCCATGACCAGTGCAGCGGTGGTGCTGGAGGTCGGCGCCAGACCGAGCGGACAGGCCTCCTTGGGAACCTTCACGCACAGGTGAATATCGGCTGCACGCGCCATGCTGCTTTCCGGACGGCTGGTCATGCAAATCAGCGGCACCTGCAGTCGCTTCAGAACCGGGATGAGCGCCAGGATTTCATTGGACTCACCGGAGTTGGAGAGCGCGATGACGATATCCTGCGGCGTGACCATACCCAGGTCCCCGTGCGCGGCTTCCCCCGGGTGGACAAAGAAGGAAGAGGTGCCGGTACTGGCAAAGGTTGCCGCCATTTTGCGTCCAATGTGGCCGGACTTGCCCATCCCCATCACCACGACTTTGCCAGCGCAGTAGAATATCTTCTCACATGCCAGACTAAAATCCTGATTAATGTACTGATCTAACTGCGCCAGACCTTCACGTTCAATCTCCAGAACGTCTTTGCCTGCTTTCTGAAAGTCAAAACCCGGCTGCAATTCTATTTGCGACATAATGCGTTTCCGTTTACCCAGAGAGAAGAGGCGAGAGCCAGTACAGCATCGCCATCCATACGATAAATCCACCCGTCAGCAGCGCGCCTGCGCCTTTGCCGATCTGTCGTTGCCGCCGCCAGCAGAGCAGGGCAAAAATTACGCTGACCAGCAACATCACGCCGTAATCACGTGAGAACGCCAGAGGATTAAAGGGCCCTGGCGAAATCAGGGCCGGCAGGCCCATCACAATGGCGATATTAAAAATGTTAGAACCGATGATATTACCAATGGCAATGTCATCCTCACCTTTACGTGCCCCCGCAATGGCGGTGGCCAGCTCCGGCAGGCTGGTGCCGATGGCAATCACCGTCAGGCCTATAGTCAGCTCGCTGATGGCAAAATAGTTCGCCAGCACTGTCGCGTTATCCACGACCATGCGCGTTGCCATCGGCATGATGATCAGCGCGACGCCCAGCCAGAGCAGGGCAACAGGCAGCGTGCCTTCTCGCGGAAGCTCGGCGACCTGCTCGCGCGTGAGGCTATCCTGACCCTGCTTTTCAGCCAGACGGGCGATCTTAACACTATACAGCAGCCAAATAACGGCCAGCGCCAGCAGGAAAATGCCGTCGCTGTAGCTCAGTACGCCATCGTAAAATACGCACCCTGCCAGCAGGCTTACGAGTAACATTAGCGGCAATTCACGGCGCAGAACATCAGAATGCACGCGAAAAGGATGGAGCAGCGCGGCCAGGCCTAAAATCAATAAAATATTGACGATGTTAGAGCCAATGGCGGTGCCGACTGCCAGGTCTACCTGACCATGCAGCGAGGCGGAGACAGAGACGATGATTTCAGGAAGCGACGTTCCTACGCTGACCACGGTCATCCCGATGACAACAGGTGGTACGCCACTCAGGCGACACAGGATAGATGCAGCAAACACTAAACGGTCAGCACTGTAGACCACCAACAGTAAACCAATTATTAACAGTGCTGTTGCTAAAAGCATCAAAAGTCCTTTCTTCAGGTATACTCGTCGGTCCATTGCTCGGGAATGGCTGGACTGCATACAGTCTGAGGCGTAACGAATTCCTAATTTTGACTTTATGCGCCGGAAAAGTAAAACAAATGCCAGCTTTCGCTAACCTCTACGGTTATTATTCTGTAAAAATGCGGAGTTTAGGGCTGATTCAGGCTACATGCCTTAACGTGAGCAGGATAAGAAAGGAACCATAAATGAGCCAAACCATGGCGAATTTAGTCGATGTCCGCGGGGTGAGTTTTTCTCGCGCCAACAGATTGATATTTGATGATATTTCGTTGACCGTGCCGCGTGGCAAAATTACTGCCATCATGGGGCCGTCCGGGATCGGTAAAACGACCCTGCTCCGCCTTATCGGTGGGCAGATCCCACCGGATAGCGGTGAAATCCTCTTTGATGGCGAAAACATCCCGGAGATGTCGCGCTCGCGCCTGTATACTGTTCGCAAACGCATGAGCATGCTCTTTCAGTCGGGGGCTTTGTTCACCGACATGAACGTCTTTGATAACGTTGCCTATCCGCTGCGCGAGCATACCAGCCTGCCGCCTGCGCTGCTGAAAAGCACGGTGATGATGAAGCTAGAAGCCGTCGGGCTGCGGGGCGCCGCGAAGCTGATGCCTTCGGAGCTGTCCGGCGGGATGGCGCGTCGTGCCGCGCTGGCGCGAGCCATTGCATTAGAACCTGATTTAATCATGTTCGACGAACCGTTTGTCGGGCAGGATCCCATCACGATGGGCGTGCTGGTGAAGCTCATCTCTGAGCTGAACAGCGCGCTTGGCGTCACCTGCATTGTGGTGTCTCACGATGTACCTGAAGTGTTGAGCATTGCCGATTACGCCTACATCGTAGCGGACAAAAAGATCGTCGCACACGGTAGCGCCCAGGCGCTGCAGGAAAATTGCGATCCGCGCGTGCGGCAGTTCCTTGACGGTATTGCCGATGGCCCTGTGCCGTTCCGCTACCCGGCGGGCGACTATCGTGATGATTTACTGGGAATAGGGAGTTAAGCCACTCATGCTGTTAAATGCGTTGGCCGCTCTCGGACACCGTGGCATAAAAACCATCAGGACGTTCGGGCGTGCCGGATTGATGTTATTCAACGCGCTGGTCGGCAAGCCGGAATTCCGTAAGCACGCGCCGCTATTGGTGCGTCAGCTTTATAACGTCGGCGTGCTGTCGATGCTCATCATCATTGTCTCCGGTCTGTTTATCGGTATGGTGCTGGGTCTGCAGGGCTACCTGGTGCTGACAACCTACAGTGCGGAAACCAGCCTCGGGATGCTGGTGGCGCTCTCGCTGCTGCGTGAACTGGGGCCCGTTGTGGCGGCGCTGCTTTTCGCCGGGCGCGCGGGGTCGGCCTTAACGGCTGAAATTGGCCTGATGCGCGCGACCGAGCAGCTCTCCAGCATGGAGATGATGGCGGTCGATCCGCTGCGTCGCGTGATCTCGCCGCGTTTCTGGGCCGGGGTCATCTCTTTACCGCTGCTGACGATTCTGTTTGTCGCCGTGGGGATCTGGGGCGGTTCACTGGTTGGCGTGCACTGGAAAGGCATTGATGCCGGTTTCTTCTGGTCTGCCATGCAGGACGCCATTGATCTGCGAATGGATCTGATTAACTGCCTGATTAAGAGCGTGGTATTTGCCATTACGGTCACCTGGATTGCATTGTTCAATGGTTACGATGCCATCCCGACGTCGGCGGGCATTAGCCGCGCAACTACACGTACAGTCGTTCATTCGTCGCTGGCCGTACTGGGTCTGGATTTTGTGCTCACCGCACTGATGTTTGGGAATTGAGTTCATGCAAACGAGAAAAAATGAAATTTGGGTCGGTGTATTCCTGCTGCTGGCGCTGCTGGCCGCGCTGTTTATCTGCCTGAGAGCGGCGGATATCACGTCTGTGCGCACCGAGCCGACGTATCGCATCTATGCCACCTTCGATAACATCGGCGGGCTGAAGGCGCGTTCACCGGTCCGTATTGGCGGCGTGGTGATCGGACGCGTATCTGACATTACGCTGGATGAGAAGACCTATCTGCCACGTGTCGCGATGGATATCGAAGAGCGTTACAACCACATTCCGGACACCAGCTCCCTTTCTATCCGGACTTCCGGTCTGCTGGGCGAACAATATCTGGCGCTTAACGTCGGTTTTGAAGACCCCGAGCTGGGAACGACTATCCTTAAGGACGGGAGCGTGATCCAGGACACCAAGTCCGCCATGGTGCTGGAAGATATGATTGGTCAGTTCCTTTACAACAGTAAAGGGGATGATAAAAAGTCTGACAATGCCCCTGCGCAGAGTGAAGACCATACCAATGCTGCGCCGACCCCAGGTGCTGCGAATTAATATCAGGAGAAGTCATTCATGTTTAAACGACTGTTAATGGTTGCCATGCTGGTTATTGCCCCTCTCACCGCGGTGCACGCGGCGGATCAGAGTAACCCGTACAAACTGATGGACGAAGCCGCGAAGAAAACCTTCGATCGTCTTAAAAACGAGCAGCCTAAGATTCGTGCTAATCCTGATTACCTGCGTGACGTGGTTGACCAGGAGCTGCTGCCGTACGTGCAGATCAAATATGCGGGAGCACTGGTGCTGGGCCGCTATTACAAAGACGCAACCCCGGCTCAGCGTGAGGCCTATTTTGCCGCTTTCCGTGAATACCTGAAGCAGGCTTATGGTCAGGCGCTGGCGATGTACCACGGTCAGACCTATCAGATCGCCCCGGAGCAGCCGCTGGGTGATGCAACCATCGTCCCTATTCGCGTAACGATCAACGATCCTAACGGCCGTCCGCCGGTGCGTCTGGATTTCCAGTGGCGTAAAAACAGCCAGACCGGCCACTGGCAGGCGTATGACATGATCGCCGAAGGCGTAAGCATGATCACCACCAAACAGAACGAGTGGAGCGACCTGCTGCGCACCAAGGGGATTGATGGCCTGACCGCGCAGCTGCAGTCCATCGCTCGTCAGAAAATTAGTCTGGACGAGAAGAAGTAATGTCACAGCAACTCAGCTGGTCGCGTGAAGGCGAGACATTAAAGCTGTCCGGTGAGCTGGATCAGGATCTGCTGAACCCCTTATGGGATAAACGCCATGAGGCCATGCAGGGCGTGACGGTTATTGACTTAACCGACGTCACGCGGGTAGATACGGCAGGCGTTGCACTGCTTGCCCATCTGGTTGCGGTAGGGAAAAAGCAGGGGGCGAGCGTCACGCTTCGCGGCGCGAGCGAGAATGTCGTGACCCTTGCGCAGCTCTACAATCTCCCTCAGGACGTACTGCCTCGTTAATATTTTCAGTGCGTTACTTCCGAAAGCCCTGACTGTTTCATCGTCGGGGCTTTTTGCTTGTTTAAGACGACGCCACTTTGCTCTAAGATGTTGGGCTTGTTTTCACTATCAGATGATTAAGAGCCCATGGAAAATCATGAAATCCAGACAGTGCTGATGAATGCACTCTCCCTTCAGGAAGCCCACGTCACAGGCGATGGCAGTCACTTCCAGGTTATTGCTGTGGGTGAGATGTTCGACGGTATGAGCCGTGTGAAGAAACAGCAGGCTGTGTACGCGCCGCTGATGGAATATATTGCGGATAACCGCATCCACGCCCTGTCGATTAAAGCGTTCACCCCGCAAGAGTGGGCACGCGATCGCAAACTAAACGGTTTTTGAGCTGAGGGCGACAGGCCCGCAGCACGGTTGAATTTATAAGAGAGCACACCATGGATAAATTTCGTGTACAGGGGCCAACGCGTCTCCAGGGCGAAGTCACAATTTCTGGCGCGAAAAACGCCGCGCTGCCCATCCTCTTTGCTGCACTGCTCGCGGAAGAGCCGGTAGAGATTCAGAACGTACCGAAGCTGAAAGATATCGACACCACCATGAAGCTGCTCACCCAGTTGGGCACGAAAGTCGAGCGTAACGGTTCCGTCTGGATCGACGCCAGCAAGGTGAATAACTTCTCTGCCCCTTACGATCTGGTGAAAACCATGCGTGCTTCCATCTGGGCGCTTGGCCCGCTGGTGGCGCGTTTCGGTCAGGGTCAGGTTTCGCTGCCGGGCGGTTGCGCTATCGGTGCGCGTCCGGTTGACCTGCACATCTTTGGCCTGGAAAAACTGGGCGCAGAGATCAAGCTGGAAGAAGGCTACGTTAAAGCGTCCGTCAATGGTCGTCTGAAAGGCGCGCACATTGTTATGGACAAAGTGAGCGTGGGCGCAACGGTGACCATTATGTCTGCGGCAACGCTGGCAGAAGGGACCACGATCATCGAAAACGCCGCGCGTGAACCGGAGATTGTGGATACTGCCAACTTCCTCGTGGCGCTGGGTGCGAAGATCTCCGGTCAGGGTACCGACCGCATCACCATCGAAGGCGTTGAGCGTCTGGGCGGGGGGGTCTATCGCGTACTGCCGGACCGTATCGAAACCGGTACCTTCCTGATCGCTGCTGCGATCTCTGGCGGGAAAATTGTTTGTCGCAACGCGCAGCCAGATACCCTGGATGCGGTGCTGGCGAAACTGCGCGATGCGGGTGCGGATATCGAAATCGGTGAAGACTGGATCAGCCTTGATATGCATGGACAGCGTCCAAAAGCGGTCAATGTGCGTACGGCACCGCATCCGGCCTTCCCAACTGACATGCAGGCACAGTTCACCTTGTTGAACCTGGTCGCCGAAGGGACCGGCTTTATCACGGAAACCATTTTCGAGAACCGCTTTATGCACGTACCGGAGCTGATCCGTATGGGGGCACGTGCCGAGATCGAAAGTAATACCGTGATTTGCCACGGCGTTGAGAAACTGTCCGGTGCTCAGGTGATGGCAACCGATCTGCGTGCGTCTGCCAGCCTGGTGTTGGCGGGTTGTATCGCGGAAGGCACAACGATCGTGGATCGTATTTATCACATCGATCGTGGCTATGAGCGTATCGAAGATAAACTGCGCGCGCTGGGTGCCAATATCGAGCGTGTGAAGGGCGAGTAATCGTTCCGGCAGCCCCCTGCCAGAAATGACCGGGGGGTTGCTGTTCCTGTCAAAAAAACCTTATTCCTGCGATTCTTTTTTTACTTTTCTCTGGCGAATCATGCGCGATCTGTCGATAAATTCATGGGTGACAGGATCGTGGTAGCGCGAAGGCCAAATCACCCACGGATGCGTGTCCAGCGCCGTTGCGATAATTAATTCTCATTTTGGCCAGGGGCGGGTGAGGGCGTTTGCCAGAGTTGAAGAACTCAGTCCATGGCGGCGGGACTCTGCTGCCAGTGAAGTGCCTTTTTTGCGCAGTGCGGCAATAATATCAGCCGTGTGCCAGTCGATAAATTTCGTATCCATAACGCCGTCCTTAAGTTCGGATTCACCTACGCCGTTTCTTCTGAAACGACGGGTTTACTATACCCATTTCGAACTCTTGTTCTAAAAAGTTCGCGTTACTTGAAGGAATATTCAGAATAAGACATGGCTTTATTCATGCGGTCTCTAAACCGATGAATTTACATGAACGCGGAATTTACTGGTGTGTACTGGAATCTCCCCGCCAGGTTCGCGGGGAGAAAAAGGGAGATTAACGGTCGCGCTGAACGGCGATGTGGGCAAGGCCAATCAGTGCTTCGCGCCATGGGCTGTCTGGAATGACCTGAAGGGCCTCGATGGCCTTGTCGGCTTCTTCTTCTGCACGCTGACGCGTCCATTCCAGCGATCCGCAGATTGCCATGGTTTCCAGTACAGGTTCCAGAAGATGGCGGCCATTTCCCTGCTCAATCGCTTCACGGATCATCTTCGCCTGGTCGGCCGTTCCGTTACGCATGGCGTGGAGCAGCGGCAGGGTCGGTTTGCCTTCGTTCAGGTCATCGCCAACGTTTTTGCCGAGCGTCTCGCCGTCCGCACTGTAGTCCAGCAGATCGTCAATCAGCTGGAAGGCTGTGCCCAGATAGCGGCCATAGTCCTGCAGGCCTTTTTCCTGCGCTTCGGTACAGCCCGCCAAAATGCCGGAACACTGGGCCGCCGCTTCAAACAGGCGCGCGGTTTTGCTGTAGATGACGCGCATGTAGTTTTCTTCGGTGATGTCCGGGTCGTTGACGTTCATCAGCTGCAGCACTTCGCCTTCAGCAATGACGTTTACGGCTTCGGACATCACTTCCAGCACTTTCAGGGAACCCAGGCTGGTCATCATCTGGAAGGCGCGGGTATAGATAAAATCCCCCACCAGGACGCTGGCTGCGTTCCCGAACGCGGCGTTAGCCGTGGCTTTGCCACGACGCATATCCGATTCATCCACCACATCGTCGTGCAGAAGCGTCGCCGTGTGGATAAATTCGATGAGCGCGGCGATAGTGATGTGGGCATTTCCCTGATAGCCAACGGCTCTGGCAGCCAGAATAGCAATCATCGGACGAATGCGTTTACCGCCGCCGCTGACAATGTAATAGCCCAACTGATTGATCAGCTGAACGTCAGAGTTGAGTTGCTCCAGGATTGCTGCATTCACACCCGCCATATCTTGCGCGGTTAACTCGTTGATTTTTTCTAAATTCATCGCAAAAGCCGGGCTTTTTATCCTGTTGATCCCATCTTCAATGGGGTAACGAAGGGTTTCGGTTTATCAATAGTAGTGCTGATTGTACTGAAAAAACGGCTCAGATAAACGTTACCGTACGTGTTGTGTTTTTTTTCTTCATGTATTGACGGTAGCACTTGTCAAAGGCTCGCGTTTTGCGTAATATTCGCGCCCTATTGTGAATATTTATAGCGCACTCTGATTCATACGAGGACGTGCGCGGAAGCGGAGTTTATATGTACGCGGTTTTCCAAAGTGGTGGTAAACAACACCGAGTAAGCGAAGGTCAGACCGTTCGCCTGGAAAAGCTGGACATCGCAACTGGCGAATCTGTTGAGTTCGCAGAAGTTCTGATGATCGCAAACGGTGAAGAAGTCAAAATCGGCGTTCCTTTCGTTGATGGCGGCGTTATCAAAGCTGAAGTTGTTGCACACGGTCGTGGCGAGAAAGTTAAAATCGTTAAGTTTCGTCGTCGTAAGCACTACCGTAAGCAGCAGGGCCACCGTCAGTGGTTCACTGATGTGAAAATTACTGGCATCAGCGCCTAAGACCTGAGGAGAGATTTAAATGGCACATAAAAAGGCTGGCGGCTCCACACGTAACGGTCGCGATTCAGAAGCTAAACGCCTGGGCGTTAAGCGTTTCGGTGGCGAATCCGTTCTGGCGGGTAGCATCATCGTTCGTCAACGTGGTACTAAATTCCACGCTGGCAACAACGTAGGTTGCGGTCGTGACCACACTCTGTTTGCTAAAGCAGACGGTAAAGTGAAATTTGAAGTTAAAGGCCCGAACAACCGTAAATACATCAGCATCGTTGCTGAGTAAGGTTTTCTCGGTCCGGTAACGGATTAAAGCCCCGCAACCTGTTGCGGGGCTTTTTACATTGGAAACCCGGTAATTTTTTCTGTAGGGAAAACGGGCATGAAGCAGCAGGCCGGCATAGGAATTCTTTTGGCGCTCACAACCGCAATGTGCTGGGGTGCGCTGCCAATTGCAATGAAGCAGGTACTGGAAGTGATGGAGCCGCCTACGGTGGTCTTTTATCGCTTTCTGATGGCAAGCATCGGCCTCGGGGCGATTCTGGCCGTCAAAGGTAAGCTTCCACCCTTGCGGCTCTTCCGTAAACCGCGCTGGCTGGTATTGCTGGCTATCGCGACGGGCGGTCTGTTCGGTAACTTCATCCTGTTCAGCTCTTCCCTGCAATATCTCAGCCCCACGGCGTCGCAGGTGATTGGTCAGCTTTCGCCGGTGGGCATGATGGTCGCCAGCGTCTTTATCCTCAAGGAGAAGATGCGCGGTACGCAGATTATCGGGGCGAGCATGCTGTTGTGCGGTCTGGTGATGTTCTTCAACACCAGTCTGATCGAGATTTTTACCCGCCTGACGGATTACACATGGGGTGTCATTTTCGGTGTGGGGGCAGCAACGGTCTGGGTGAGCTATGGCGTCGCGCAAAAGGTGTTATTGCGTCGGCTTGCCTCACAGCAGATCCTCTTTTTGCTGTACACTTTGTGTACAATAGCATTGCTGCCATTAGCGAAGCCGGGCGTGATTACCCAGCTTAGCGACTGGCAACTGGCGTGCCTCATTTTTTGTGGGCTGAACACGCTGGTCGGTTATGGCGCGCTGGCCGAAGCGATGGCGCGCTGGCAGGCAGCACAGGTGAGCGCGTTGATCACGCTTACCCCGCTGTTTACGCTGTTATTTTCAGATTTGTTATCAATGGCCTGGCCCGATGTCTTCGTCAGACCGATGCTCAACCTGTTGGGTTATCTCGGTGCGTTTGTCGTGGTTGCGGGCGCGATGTATTCCGCCATTGGTCATCGTCTTTGGGGACGTTGGCGCAAAAATGAAGCGGTTGTAGTAGTCCCCCGCTCAGGCGAATGAGTTACGGAGAGTAAAATGAAGTTTGTTGATGAAGCGACGATCCTGGTCGTGGCTGGTGATGGCGGCAACGGTTGCGTGAGCTTCCGCCGTGAAAAGTATATCCCTCGTGGCGGTCCTGATGGCGGCGACGGTGGGGATGGTGGTGACGTGTGGCTGGAGGCGGATGAGAACCTCAACACGCTGATCGACTACCGTTTCGAAAAATCCTTCCGCGCTGAACGTGGCCAGAACGGCCAGAGCCGTGACTGTACCGGGAAACGCGGTAAAGACGTCACCATTAAAGTTCCGGTCGGTACGCGTGTGATTGACCAGGGGACGGGTGAAACCATGGGCGACATGACCAAACACGGTCAGCGCCTGATGGTGGCGAAAGGCGGCTGGCACGGTCTGGGTAACAGCCGTTTCAAATCTTCCGTTAACCGTACGCCGCGTCAGAAAACGATGGGTACGCCGGGCGATAAGCGCGACCTGCAGCTGGAACTGATGCTTCTGGCTGACGTGGGCATGCTGGGTATGCCAAACGCAGGTAAATCGACGTTTATTCGCGCGGTTTCTGCGGCGAAGCCAAAAGTGGCTGACTATCCGTTTACCACGCTGGTACCAAGCCTGGGCGTTGTCCGTATGGATAACGAGAAGAGCTTCGTGGTCGCCGATATTCCGGGCCTGATTGAAGGCGCCGCGGAAGGGGCGGGTCTGGGTATTCGCTTCCTGAAACACCTTGAGCGCTGTCGCGTGCTGCTGCACCTCATTGATATCGATCCTATCGACGGTTCCGATCCGGTTGAAAACGCCCGCATCATCGTTGGCGAGCTGGAGAAATACAGCGAGAAACTGGCGAACAAACCACGCTGGCTGGTCTTCAACAAGATCGACCTGATGGACAAAGCCGAAGCGGAAGCAAAAGCGAAAGCCATTGCTGAAGCGATGGGTTGGGAAGATAAATACTACCTGATCTCTGCGGCAAGCCAGGTTGGCGTGAAAGATCTGTGCTGGGATGTGATGACCTTCATCATTGAGAACCCAATTGTTCAGGCGGAAGAAGTCAAACAGCCTGAAAAAGTCGAATTCATGTGGGATGACTACCACCGCCAGCAGCTCGAAGAGCTGGAAGCGGAAGAAGACGATGAAGACTGGGATGATGACTGGGATGAAGACGACGAAGAAGGCGTCGAGTTTATCTACAAGCACTAATCGCTGTTCAAAGCCCCCGTTATGGGGGCTTTTTTTATTCCAGCGTTGCGGGCAGCCAGCAGCTGGCGATTAAGCCACCTTCAGCGCCATTCTCAAGCGTTAGCCTGCCGTGGTGGAGCTGGAGGATGCGCTGCACGATGCTCAGGCCCAGCCCACTGCCTCCGTAGCGCTGGTCAAGACGGCGGAATGGCTCGGTAATTGACTGTCGGTGCGCTTCATCAATTCCAGGACCCTGATCGATAACGCTAATCTGCGTCCCGCCGTCGACCTCGGTTAATGTCACTGTAATCGTTGTCCCTGCCGGGCTGTAGCGCCCGGCATTCTCCAGCAGGTTGCGCAGCATGAGGCGCAGGAGAACGGCGTCTCCCTGAACCGTGAGCGCGCTTTTAGCGGGCCAAACCACCGTATGCTCTTTGGCTTCATGCCCCAGGCCGAGAGGTTCAATGATATTTTCCGTCCAGTTCACGGTTTCGTAGTGTCCGCTCGCCATGGCCTGTCCGGCCCGGGCCAGCATCAGCAGCTGTTCGACGGTATGCATGAGCTGATCGATACGGCTAATCAGCGTTGCGGCCTGTGGCGCACCTGACTGCGACATCAGCTCCAGATGGAGCCGGATGCCAGCAAGAGGCGTTCTCAGCTCATGAGCCGCGTCTGCGGTGAAGAGACGTTCCTGCTTAATGGTGCTATCCAGCCGGGCCAGCAGCTGGTTCAGGGAGGTCGTCACCGCGCCAATTTCTTCCATGTCGGAAAACATGGGAAGCGGGGTTAAGTTATCGGCTGAACGGTTAGCGAGGCTGGCGCGGAGTTTATTCAGCGGCCGGGTTATCCAGGTGACCGCCCAGAAAGAGAAGAGCAGGGTAAAGCCAACCATCACCAGGGAAGGGACCAGCAGCGAGGCAATCGCTTCGCGTATCTCTTTCTCAACGTGATTATTGCGCGCTTTCGCTGACAGCGTTTCGTTGACCAGAAAACCAATCTGTTCACGGCTTTCATGCCATAGCCAGATGACGCTTATCAGCTGGAAAAACAGGAGAATGACCGCCAGCAGTACCATCAGACGCCGACGCATGCTGTTCATTTCTGGCTCTCCAGACGATAGCCGACGCCGCGAACGGTTTTGATCCTGTCTTTGCCGAGCTTACGCCGCAGATTATGGATGTGGACCTCAAGGGTATTTGACCCGGGATCGTCCTGCCAGGAGTAGATATCCTGCTGGAGCGTTTCTCTGTGTACCGTTTGCCCGCTGCGCATGATCAGACGCGTAAGCAAGGCGAACTCTTTTGGCGTGACCTCTACGGCCTGATCCTGTTGCAGCACCTGCTGGGTTTGCAAATTCAGCGTAATGTCGCCGTCGGTCAGTAAGTTATCACTATGGCCCTGATAACGGCGAATCAACGCTCGCACCCGTGCCTGCAGCTCCGCGAGCGCGAAAGGCTTCACCAGATAATCATCTGCGCCTGCATCGAGGCCGGTGATACGATCTTCAATGGCATCACGTGCCGTCAGGATCAGGACGGGATTGTTGATGCCGCGACGTCGCCACTGGCTGAGCAGCGTGGCGCCGTCTTTATCCGGCAAGCCCAAATCGAGGATCACCAGGCTGTATTCGCCGCTCTGGATCAGGGCATCCGCCTCTGCTGCGGTGCTTGCACAGTCGAGAGCATACCCTTCATTGGCCAGCCCCAGCGCCAGCCCTTCCTGCAATAACAGATCGTCTTCAACTATAAGTAGTTTCATCGCTAGTTATTCTGGTAGATGTCCTTATAAAGCCTGCTTTCGAAGCGAACCAGCGGAATACGACGATTGCGCTGGTCGGTCGGTTCGACGGCATAGCCGGAAAGATACTGCACGAATGCCATGCGCTGTCCGCTGGCGGTAGTGATGAAGCCTGCAAGGTTATAAACCCCCTGCAGTGAGCCTGTTTTCGCGGAGACTTTGCCATCCACGCCCGCGGCGTGAAGCCCTGCGCGGTACTGCAGTGAACCGTCATGCCCGGCCAGCGGCAGCATTGAAATAAAGTTTAGCTCAGTGTCATGTTGTGCAATGTACTGAAGCACCTGCATCATCGTGGCCGGAGAGATCAAATTATGGCGCGACAGGCCGGAGCCATCGACGGCGATGGTATTACCCAGATCGATCCCCGCCTGCTGGCGCAGGATCTGCCGAACCGCGTCTGAACCCGCGCGCCAGGTTCCCGGCACGCCGAAACGGGCGTGACCAATCATGCGGAACACCGTATCGGCAATCATATTGTCCGACTTTTTCAGCATAATTCGCAGTAAATCGTGCAGCGGCGCAGACTGTTTGCTCGCGATGACCGTGCCGGGCTGGTTGACCTGCGTCTGACGAAGCAGGGTGCCGGAATAGGTTATTCCCGCTTGTTTCAGCTCATCTTTCAGAATGGCGCCTGCATAGCTTGCGCCATCCTGTATCGCAAAGGCCAGCGGCAGCGGATCGGCGCGCTGCGTCAGGCAGCCGGTGAGCGTGAAGCGGTTAAGGTCGCCTGGCACCACATCCAGTTCGCAATACTGGGCATCGGGGGAACCCTTGGCCAGCGTGCGAACCTGGCTAAACATGGTGACCGGGTAGTAGGACGCGATACGGATAAACGCTAAATCATCCGGCTTTGGCGCACTGTAAAGCGAAACCGAGAAGCAGTTGCGGTCAACAATCGCGGCGGCGGGCGGGGCGCTAAAGCACTGCGTCATGTCGTTCCACGGCCAGCCCGGGGCTTTGTCGTGGCTGGCAAAGATGGACGTGTCGATCAGCACATTGCCATCAATTTTCTGCACGCCGGTTTTTTTTAGCACCGCAACCATATTGCGGATATCCTGGCGTTTAAAGGTCGGATCGCCGCCAAAACGGGCGATAAGATCGCCTTTCAGTTCGCCACCCTCGACGTTACCTTTGGTTTCAAGGGTGGTCGTAAAACGGAAGTCAGGCCCGAGCTGGAGCAGAGCGGCGAGGGCGGTGATCACCTTTTGGGTACTGGCAGGCAGCGCCATCTGTTGACTGTGATAGTCAATCTCGGGAGCCTGTGCGCCAACCTTCTGCACCATCAGGGCAAGGTTCGCGCCTGCGGGAAGCTGATTAATGTACTCATCAACATTCGCGGCCTGGGCGGTGAACGTTATACTGGTAGTCAATCCGATGATAAAACTGGAAAATCGCATAATCTCGCGCTAACAACCCGAAAACAAACCGTCATACTACGGTGCATGGCACTGCAAAGTAAACGATGACCCATAGTGAACTTCGCGGTAAAATGCGTATCAAATTGAAAAATTGCTGCTGACCTGGGGCGTTGCTCCCGGGTCGGTTTTCTTTTTGCTTCTGGCCTGTTCAGGTGGGCTGGAGCAGGGAACACTGCTCCCAACAGGAATGTTTAAGAGGTATAACAAATGCAAGCTATTCCGATGACCTTACGTGGTGCCGAAAAACTGCGCGAAGAGCTGGATTTTCTGAAATCCGTACGTCGCCCTGAAATCATCGCCGCTATCGCGGAAGCCCGTGAGCATGGCGACCTGAAAGAGAACGCTGAATACCACGCCGCGCGTGAGCAGCAGGGCTTCTGTGAAGGGCGTATTAAAGATATCGAAGCAAAACTGTCCAATGCACAGGTTATCGATATCACCAAAATGCCGAATAATGGCCGTGTGATTTTTGGTTCAACCGTTACCGTGCTGAACCTGGACAACGACGAAGAGCAGACCTATCGCATCGTGGGTGATGATGAAGCTGACTTCAAACAGAACCTGATTTCGGTGAACTCACCGATTGCTCGCGGCCTGATTGGCAAAGAGCAGGACGATGTTGTCACCATCCGCACCCCTGGCGGTGAAGTGGAATACGAAATTATTAAGGTTGAATACCTGTAATTCGCTTCTCTACTAAGATGTTGATACATTGTAAAGAAAAGAAAAAGGCCGCGTAGCGGCCTTTTATCAACTCAAGGAGCATGGCATTTTGCTCGCCTGCTGACAGAAATCCCTCGTTTCACACAGAAAATGTGTTTAATTCAGGATATCCTTAACGTGGCAGCGAGATTTTACGCTCTTTAGATGGGCGGTAGAGCACCAGCGTTTTACCGATGACCTGTACATTACAGGCGCCGGTTTCGCGCACGATGGCTTCCACGATCAGGTTTTTAGTGTCTCTGTCTTCAGAGGCGATTTTCACCTTGATCAGCTCGTGGTGTTCCAGCGCTTGTTCAATCTCGGCAAGCACCCCTTCGGTCAAACCATTGTTGCCAAGCATCACTACAGGCTTGAGCGGATGTGCCAGACCTTTAAGGTGCTGTTTTTGTTTAGTACTCAGATTCATCGTATATTTTTGCTTACGTTGGGATTGAAAACGGTTCATTCTACCGCCATCTCCCTAATATCGCCAAATAGCTGCGTAGAAATTTACGTCACAGGCAAGTAACGATGAACCAGAACGGAAATGTTAAATGACAGGTAAAAAGCGTTCTGCCAGCTCCAGCCGCTGGCTTCAGGAACACTTTAGCGATAAATATGTTCAACAGGCACAGAAAAAGGGGTTGCGTTCCCGTGCCTGGTTTAAACTTGATGAAATACAGCAAAGTGACAAACTTTTTAAGCCGGGGATGACGGTTGTTGACCTTGGTGCGGCACCTGGCGGATGGTCCCAGTATGCGGTAACGCAGATCGGCGGAACGGGCCGAATCATCGCGTGCGATCTTTTACCAATGGATCCCATCGTCGGTGTCGACTTCCTTCAGGGCGACTTTCGTGATGAATTAGTGCTGAAAGCGTTACTTGATCGTGTAGGTGACAGTAAGGTCCAGGTTGTCATGTCAGATATGGCACCAAATATGTGCGGAACACCGGCGGTGGATATCCCCCGCGCCATGTATCTGGTGGAGCTAGCGTTAGAAATGTGTCGTGATGTACTAGCGCCTGGTGGTAGTTTTGTTGTGAAGGTGTTTCAGGGCGAAGGTTTCGAGGAGTATCTTAAGGAAATTCGCTCCCTGTTTGCGAAGGTCAAAGTTCGTAAGCCGGACTCTTCCCGGGCCCGTTCCCGTGAAGTGTATATTGTAGCGACCGGGCGAAAATGATAACCGGGAGATTTCAGACGAAAGTTTGAATGAAACTGGATATAGAGTATCCTGACGCTGTTTTTAACACAGTTGTAATATGAGGTTAATCCCTTGAGTGACATGGCGAAAAACCTAATACTCTGGCTGGTCATTGCCGTTGTGCTGATGTCAGTATTCCAGAGCTTTGGGCCCAGCGAGTCGAATGGCCGCAAGGTGGATTATTCTACCTTCCTGCAGGAGGTCAATCAGGACCAGGTTCGCGAAGCGCGTATCAACGGACGTGAGATCAACGTTACCAAGAAAGATAGTAACCGTTACACGACTTACATCCCGGTGAACGATCCTAAGCTGCTTGATAACCTTCTGACCAAAAACGTCAAAGTGGTAGGCGAGCCGCCAGAAGAACCAAGCCTGTTGGCTTCTATCTTCATTTCCTGGTTCCCGATGCTGCTGCTTATCGGCGTCTGGATCTTCTTTATGCGCCAGATGCAGGGCGGCGGTGGCAAAGGTGCCATGTCGTTCGGTAAGAGCAAGGCGCGTATGTTGACGGAAGATCAGATCAAGACCACTTTTGCGGACGTTGCCGGGTGTGACGAAGCGAAAGAAGAGGTCGGTGAACTGGTTGAATACCTGCGCGAGCCGAGCCGTTTCCAGAAGCTGGGCGGTAAAATCCCGAAAGGCGTGCTGATGGTTGGCCCTCCGGGTACCGGTAAAACCCTGCTGGCGAAAGCCATCGCGGGTGAAGCGAAGGTGCCGTTCTTTACTATTTCAGGTTCTGACTTCGTCGAAATGTTCGTGGGTGTTGGTGCATCTCGTGTGCGTGACATGTTCGAGCAGGCCAAGAAGGCGGCACCGTGCATTATCTTCATCGATGAAATCGACGCCGTAGGCCGCCAGCGTGGCGCAGGCCTGGGCGGTGGTCACGATGAACGTGAACAGACGCTGAACCAGATGCTGGTTGAGATGGACGGCTTCGAAGGTAACGAAGGTATCATCGTTATCGCGGCAACTAACCGTCCGGACGTACTTGACCCGGCGCTGCTGCGTCCAGGCCGTTTCGACCGTCAGGTTGTTGTCGGTCTGCCGGATGTTCGCGGTCGTGAACAGATTCTGAAAGTCCACATGCGTCGCGTACCGCTGGCGCCAGATATCGACGCGGCAATCATTGCGCGCGGTACTCCGGGCTTCTCCGGTGCGGATCTCGCTAACCTGGTCAACGAAGCTGCACTGTTTGCTGCTCGCGGTAATAAGCGCGTCGTGTCGATGGTGGAGTTCGAGAAAGCGAAAGACAAGATCATGATGGGTGCGGAACGTCGCTCCATGGTGATGACGGAAGCGCAGAAAGAGTCCACGGCTTACCACGAAGCCGGTCACGCGATTATCGGTCGTCTGGTGCCGGAACACGATCCGGTGCATAAAGTGACGATTATTCCGCGCGGTCGTGCGCTGGGTGTGACCTTCTTCCTGCCTGAAGGCGACGCGATCAGCGCCAGCCGTCAGAAGCTGGAAAGCCAGATCTCAACCCTGTACGGCGGCCGTCTGGCAGAAGAGATTATCTACGGTCCGGAACATGTTTCTACCGGTGCGTCGAACGACATTAAAGTGGCGACAAACCTGGCACGTAACATGGTGACTCAGTGGGGCTTCTCCGACAAACTCGGTCCGCTGCTGTATGCAGAGGAAGAGGGTGAGGTGTTCCTGGGCCGCTCTGTCGCGAAAGCGAAACATATGTCCGATGAAACGGCTCGTATCATCGACCAGGAAGTGAAAGCGCTGATTGAACGTAACTACGGTCGCGCGCGTCAGATCCTGAATGACAACATGGACATTCTGCATTCCATGAAAGATGCGCTCATGAAATATGAGACCATCGATGCACCGCAGATTGACGACCTGATGGCGCGCCGCGAAGTGCGTCCGCCAGCAGGCTGGGAAGACCCAGGCGCTTCCAATAACTCTGACAACAATGGCACCCCGCGTGCGCCGCGTCCGGTTGATGAACCGCGTACGCCAAACCCGGGCAACACCATGTCAGAACAGTTGGGCGATAAGTAAGTCACTGCTGTTGAAGCGTTTGTCTGTACCTCAAACCCTGGAGCTTGCTCCGGGGTTTTTCATTTCTGTTTAACCATTTAGATATCAGGGATTTCGCCATGAAATTATTCGCTCAGGACTCGCATCTCGATCTTTCACATCCCCATGTGATGGGGATCCTGAATGTTACCCCTGACTCCTTCTCTGACGGCGGCACGCATAACACGCTTATCGAGGCGGTTAAGCATGCGAATTTAATGATTAATGCAGGTGCCACCATTATTGACGTTGGCGGTGAATCGACGCGTCCCGGTGCGGCGGACGTGTCTGTGGAAGAAGAGCTGGCGCGCGTGGTGCCGGTCGTTGAAGCAATCGCGCAGCGGTTTGAAGTGTGGATCTCTGTAGATACCTCCAAACCGGAAGTGATCCGAGAAGTGGCGAAAGTGGGCGCTCACATTATCAATGATATTCGTTCACTTACTGAGCCGGGGGCGATTGAGGCGGCTGCGGAAACCGGGCTGCCGGTTTGCCTGATGCATATGCAGGGGCAACCGAAAACCATGCAGGACGCGCCGAAGTATGACGATGTCTTTGCCGACGTAAATCGCTTCTTTATTGAGCATATCGAACGTTGTGAACGTGCCGGTATCCCAAAAGAGAAATTGCTGCTCGACCCGGGGTTCGGTTTCGGTAAAAATCTCTCACACAACTATGCGCTGCTTGCGCGCTTATCGGAATTCCATCACTTTGGCCTGCCGCTGCTGGTGGGGATGTCGAGAAAGTCGATGATTGGCCAGTTGCTGAATGTAGGCCCGAGCGAACGCCTGAGCGGCAGCCTGGCCTGCGCGGTGATTGCGGCGATGCAGGGGGCGCACATTATTCGTGTCCATGACGTCAAAGAAACAGTAGAAGCCATGCGTGTGGTGGAAGCCACACTGGCAGCGAAGGAAAACAAACGCTATGAGTAATCGTAAATATTTTGGTACCGACGGTATCCGTGGGCGCGTAGGCGATGCTCCCATCACCCCTGATTTTGTCCTGAAGCTCGGCTGGGCTGCCGGCAAGGTTCTGGCGCGTCATGGCTCACGTAAAATTATCATCGGTAAAGACACCCGTATTTCCGGCTATATGCTGGAATCCGCGCTGGAAGCGGGGCTGGCGGCGGCTGGACTGTCCGCCTCTTTTACAGGCCCAATGCCAACGCCTGCGGTCGCGTATCTGACGCGCACCTTCCGTGCGGAAGCAGGGATTGTCATCTCGGCCTCTCACAACCCGTTCTACGACAACGGCATTAAGTTCTTCTCTATTGATGGCACCAAGCTGCCGGATGAGGTGGAAGAAGCCATTGAAGCTGAAATGGAAAAAGAGATCACCTGTGTTGATTCCGCCGAGCTGGGTAAAGCGAACCGTATCGTTGATGCGGCGGGTCGCTATATCGAATTCTGTAAAGGCACCTTCCCGAATGAGCTGAGCCTGGCCCACCTCAAAATTGTGGTGGACTGTGCAAATGGCGCGACCTATCACATCGCCCCGAATGTCTTCCGCGAACTGGGTGCGAAAGTAATCGCCATCGGCTGTGAGCCGGATGGTCTGAACATCAACGAGCAGGTCGGTGCGACGGACGTTCGTGCCCTGCAGGCGCGCGTGCTGGCAGAAAAAGCCGATCTGGGTATTGCGCTGGACGGCGATGGTGACCGCGTGATCATGGTTGATCACGAAGGTAACAAGGTCGACGGCGACCAGATCCTCTACATTATTGCGCGTGAAGGTCTGCGTCAGGGTCAGCTGCGCGGCGGTGCGGTCGGGACGCTGATGAGTAACATGGGCCTGGAACTGGCGCTGAAACAGCTCGGTATTCCGTTCGTTCGCGCGAAAGTGGGTGACCGCTATGTGTTGGAAAAATTGCAGGAGAAGGGCTGGCGTATCGGCGCTGAGAATTCAGGTCACGTGATCCTGCTCGACAAAACCACCACCGGTGACGGTATTGTGGCCGCGTTGCAGGTGGTTGCCGCCATGGCGCGAAACCATATGAGCCTGCACGATCTGTGTAGCGGCATGAAAATGTTCCCACAGATCCTGGTAAACGTACGTTTCACTGCCGGCAAAGGCGATCCGCTGGAAAATGAGAACGTGAAAGCGGTAATGGCTGACGTTGAAGCGGCCCTGGGCAGCCGTGGACGCGTGCTGCTGCGTAAGTCTGGTACTGAACCGCTGATCCGCGTGATGGTGGAAGGCGAAGACGAAGCGCAGGTAACCGAATTTGCGCACCGTATTGCGGATGCTG
This sequence comes from Enterobacter sp. PL1, assembly GCF_945957325.1. Lineage (NCBI taxonomy): Bacteria > Pseudomonadati > Pseudomonadota > Gammaproteobacteria > Enterobacterales > Enterobacteriaceae > Enterobacter > Enterobacter sp. PL1. The sequence goes on along the minus strand of NZ_CAMFKT010000003.1, from coordinate 189,857 downwards.
TTAAAGCTGCATAATCTTGCACGCTAAATGTTTAAAAAGGCGGCGTTTGCCGCCTTTGTTTTAAGCAATTAATGGCTTTTTGCTGTTTTTTTCCGCAGTTGATACAATGCGTCGAAAATGCCCTTGCGAAGGTGATTCGCTTTGGTTAGTATTCACACCCGCTTCAGTGGGAAACAGAAATCCTGCTAATTGGTCGAAGCATTGGTATGCGGCAAATCCGCAAGGAACAGGTTGATTATGTACGAAGCTCTTTTAGTTGTTTTCCTTATTGTAGCCATCGCTCTCGTAGCGCTGATTATGCTGCAGCAAGGTAAAGGCGCTGATATGGGAGCCTCCTTCGGAGCAGGCGCTTCCGGTACGCTGTTCGGTTCAAGTGGTTCTGCGAACTTCATGACCCGCACGACGGCGATTCTGGCGACGCTGTTCTTCATCATCAGTCTGGTGCTTGGCAATATCAACAGCAACAAGACCAGCAAAGGAAGCGAGTGGGAAAACCTGAGCGCGCCAGCAAAAACTGAGCAGACTCAGCCAGCTGCACCGGCTAAGCCAACCAGCGATATCCCGCAGTAAGTATTCCGTACCGAGGTGGTGGAATTGGTAGACACGCTACCTTGAGGTGGTAGTGCCCTAACGGGCTTGTGGGTTCGAGTCCCATCCTCGGTACCAATATTCCAGAAGAAAGACGTCGAAAGACGTCTTTTTTTTCGTCTGTAGCTTTTGCCGTTCGTAGGCCCGGTAAGCGCAGCGCCACCGGGCAAAATGGCGGGTGGCGCTGCGCTTACCCGCCCTACAAAAGCCGAACAAAAAGGCGCCCATTGGGCGCCTTTTGCATGTTTCATTATCGATTACTTCTTATCGCTGTGTTCCAGGTTTTCAACCTGCGGCAGGCCGTTACCTGAATTCGCAGAGAGCAGGCCATTCTCAACATAGTTGAACAGCTTCTCACGGGTATCGGTGATGTCCAGGTTACGCATGGTCAGCTGGCCAATACGATCGTCCGGTGAAAACACTGACTCACCTTTCTCCATGGTCAGACGCTCTGCTTTATAGGTCAGGTTATCAGACACGGTGTTCAGGATGGAGTAGTCGTTACCGCGACGCAGTTCCAGGGTCACTTCACCGGTAATTGCACTCGCCACCCAACGCTGCAGCGCATCACGCAGCATCAGCGCCTGCGGATCGAACCAGCGGCCCTGATACAGCAGTTTGCCCAGCTGACGGCCATGAGAGTGATACTGCTCAATGGTGTCTTCGTTGTGAATACCAGTCAGCAGACGCTCGTAAGCAATATGCAGCAGCGCCATTCCCGGGGCTTCATAGATGCCACGGCTTTTCGCTTCGATGATACGGTTTTCAATCTGATCGCTCATGCCCAGGCCGTGACGACCACCAATACGGTTTGCTTCCAGCATCAGCTCAACGTCATCAGAGAAGGTTTTGCCGTTCAGCGCAACCGGATGACCACGTTCGAAACGCACGGTCACTTCTTCTGCCGGGATCTTCACGTTCTCATCCCAGAACTTCACGCCCATGATTGGGTTAACGATCTTCACGCTGGAGTTCAGGAATTCCAGGTCTTTCGCTTCGTGCGTTGCACCCAGCATGTTGGAGTCGGTGGAGTAGGCTTTCTCGACGGACATCTTATAGTCAAAGCCGCAGGCGATCATAAACTCGGACATCTCATGACGACCACCCAACTCGTCGATGAAGTCGGTATCCAGCCACGGTTTGTAGATCTGCAATTCGGCGTTGGTCAGCAGGCCATAACGATAGAAACGTTCAATATCGTTTCCTTTATAGGTGCTGCCGTCACCCCAGATGTTGACGCCGTCTTCTTTCATGGCGGCAACCAGCATGGTACCGGTGACCGCACGGCCCAGCGGAGTGGTGTTGAAATAGGTCAGGCCGCCGGTAGTGTTATGGAATGCACCACACTGAATAGCCGCGATACCTTCCGCGACCAGTTGCTTACGGCAGTCAATCAGGCGCGCGTTCTCTGCACCATACTCTTTCGCGCGACGAGGAATGGCATCATAGTCGTCCTCATCCGGCTGACCCAGGTTCGCAGTATAAGCATACGGAACCGCTCCCTTCTGGCGCATCCACAGCAGTGCAGCGCTGGTATCCAGGCCACCTGAGAAAGCGATGCCAATACGTTGTCCTACCGGAAGATGCTTGAGAATCGTCGTCATAGAATAAAACCCTGCTTGATTGACTGATTAGAGACCGCTTTCGCTCTCTTGTGCATTTTTATGCAAAATAAGTGAGTATTCATTTAATCATCTTTTGGCGAATACCGGAAGAGACTCGTGCGTTTTTTGTAAAAATTTTGGTCTGATCGATCTGGCGGAAGTCGCCTTGACAGGTGGGGTCAACTATCAATATACTAAACGCCGATTTTACGTCCCGTCTTCGGTACCAAATCCCAGCATTATTTGCAAATTCTGTCCAAAACGCGTAGAATTTGCCACGTTTCAGGCGCGGGGTGGAGCAGCCTGGTAGCTCGTCGGGCTCATAACCCGAAGGTCGTCGGTTCAAATCCGGCCCCCGCAACCACTTTCCCATAAAGTTCTTTTTCAAATATACTGTGAAGACTTAGAGCCTTCGTAGCTGGATTTGAAAAAATTCTTTCGGAGAGTGCTCCAGGCCACAGTTGTGGCTATAGGGTTCAGTTATCTAAAGCCCCGATTTATCGGGGTTTTTTGTTATCTGACTACAGAATAACTGGGCTTTACGCCCTTTTTTTATGTCTTGGGGGTGGGCTTGTCCACATTAGAGCAAAAATTAACAGAGATGATTACTGCACCGGTCGAAGCACTGGGCTACGAACTGGTCGGCATCGAATTCGTTCGCGGCCGTACATCGACGCTGCGCATCTATATTGATAGTGAAGATGGCATCAATGTTGATGATTGTGCTGATGTCAGCCACCAGGTGAGTGCGGTTCTTGATGTTGAAGACCCAATTACCGTTGCGTACAACCTGGAAGTTTCCTCACCTGGCCTCGATCGCCCGATGTTCACGGCCGAGCACTATGTGCGCTTTACCGGTGAAGAAGTGGCTCTCGTTCTGCGTATGGCCGTACAGAACCGCCGTAAATGGCAGGGAATTATCAAAGCCGTTGATGGTGAAATGATCACGGTGACAGTCGAAGGCAAAGATGAAGTGTTCGCGCTGAGTAATATCCAGAAGGCGAACCTGGTTCCCCACTTTTAACAGTCTGGATTGAGGTGAAAAGCCCGCGATGAACAAAGAAATTTTGGCTGTTGTTGAAGCCGTCTCCAACGAGAAATCACTGCCGCGTGAGAAGATTTTTGAAGCGCTGGAAAGTGCACTGGCTACAGCAACCAAGAAAAAATACGAACAAGAGATCGATGTTCGCGTAGAAATCGATCGTAAAAGCGGTGACTTCGATACATTCCGTCGTTGGGTAATCGTTGAAGAAGTGACCCAGCCGACTAAAGAGATCACGCTGGAAGCCGCCCGTTTTGAAGACGAAAGTCTGAACGTGGGTGACTACGTTGAAGATCAGATTGAGTCTGTGACCTTCGACCGTATCACTACCCAGACCGCTAAACAGGTTATCGTGCAGAAAGTGCGCGAAGCCGAGCGCGCGCTGGTTGTCGATCAGTTCCGCGATCAGGAAGGCGAAATCATCACCGGCGTGGTGAAGAAAGTGAACCGCGACAACATCTCTCTGGAGATCAAATCCGAAGGGTTGCCGGGTAACGCGGAAGCCGTGATCCTGCGTGAAGATATGCTGCCGCGTGAAAACTTCCGTCCGGGCGACCGTATTCGTGGTGTTCTGTACGCTGTGCGTCCAGAAGCTCGCGGTGCGCAGCTGTTCGTGACCCGTTCTAAACCAGAAATGCTGGTAGAACTGTTCCGTATCGAAGTACCGGAAATCGGTGAAGAAGTTATCGAAATTAAAGCGGCGGCTCGCGATCCGGGCTCCCGTGCGAAAATTGCGGTGAAAACCAACGACAAGCGTATCGACCCGGTCGGTGCTTGCGTCGGTATGCGCGGTGCGCGTGTCCAGGCAGTTTCTACTGAGCTGGGCGGCGAACGTATTGATATCGTTCTGTGGGATGACAACCCGGCGCAGTTCGTGATCAACGCAATGGCTCCGGCTGATGTGGCGTCTATCGTTGTTGACGAAGACAAACACACCATGGATATCGCTGTTGAAGCGGGCAACCTGGCGCAGGCAATCGGCCGTAACGGTCAGAACGTACGCCTGGCGTCACAGCTGAGCGGCTGGGAACTCAACGTCATGACCGTTGATGACCTGCAGGCTAAGCATCAGGCTGAAGCCCATGCGGCGATCGATACCTTCACCAAATACCTGGATATTGACGAAGATTTCGCCACTGTTCTGGTTGAAGAAGGTTTCTCTACGCTGGAAGAACTGGCCTATGTGCCAATGAAAGAGCTGCTGGAAATTGACGGTCTGGATGAACCAACCGTTGAAGCCCTGCGTGAACGCGCTAAAAACGCACTGACCACCCTGGCACTGGCTCAGGAAGAAAGCCTTGGCGATAACAAGCCGGCTGATGACCTGCTGAAACTGGAAGGTCTTGATCGTGCGATTGCGTTCAAGCTGGCTGCCCGTGGTGTTTGTACGCTGGAAGATCTCGCTGAACAAGGCGTTGATGACCTGGCTGATATCGAAGGTTTAACCGACGAGAAAGCCGGCGAGCTCATCATGGCCGCACGTAATATTTGCTGGTTCGGCGACGAAGCGTAATAAACTGTAGCAGGAAGGAACAGCATGACTGATGTAACTGTAAAATCGCTGGCTGCTGAGATTCAGACCTCCGTGGACCGCCTGGTACAGCAATTTGCTGATGCAGGGATCCCGAAGTCCGCTGATGACTCGGTGACCGCGCAAGAAAAACAAACCTTGTTAACGCACCTGAACCGTGAACACGGCTCTACGCCTGACAAGTTAACGCTGCAGCGCAAAACGCGTAGCACGTTAAACATCCCTGGTACCGGTGGCAAAAGCAAATCGGTACAAATTGAAGTCCGCAAGACGCGCACCTTTGTAAAACGTGATCCGCAAGAGGCAGAACGCCTTGCCGCGGAAGAGCAGGCACAGCGTGAAGCGGAAGAACAAGCTCAGCGTGAGGCGGAAGCAGCCGCTAAACGTGAAGCAGAATTAAAAGCTGAACGTGAGGCCGCAGAAAAAGCGAAACGCGACGCAAGTGATAAAGTGAAGCGTGACGCTGCGGAAAAAGACAAAGTGAGCAATCAACAGACAGACGAAATGACCAAAACCGCCCAGGCTGAAAAAGCCCGCCGTGAAAATGAAGCTGCCGAGCTGAAGCGTAAAGCGGAAGAAGAAGCCCGCCGTAAGCTGGAAGAAGAAGCTCGCCGCGTCGCCGAAGAAGCGCGTCGCATGGCAGAAGAAAATGAGAAGAACGGTGTTGATACCGCTGAGCAGTCTGAAGACACCAGCGACTATCACGTGACCACTTCTCAGCACGCACGTCAGGCTGAAGATGATAACGACCGTGAAGTAGAAGGCGGCCGTGGCCGTGGTCGTAATGCAAAAGCAGCGCGTCCGGCGAAAAAAGGCAACAAGCACGCGGAATCCAAAGCTGACCGTGAAGAAGCACGTGCGGCTGTTCGCGGTGGTAAAGGCGGCAAGCGTAAAGGTTCCGCTCTGCAGCAGGGCTTCCAGAAGCCGGCTCAGGCCGTTAACCGTGACGTTGTGATCGGCGAAACCATTACCGTTGGCGAACTGGCGAACAAGATGGCGGTTAAAGGCTCTCAGGTCATCAAAGCAATGATGAAGCTGGGCGCGATGGCAACCATCAACCAGGTGATCGATCAGGAAACCGCACAGCTGGTTGCGGAAGAGATGGGCCACAAAGTTATCCTGCGTCGTGAAAACGAGCTGGAAGAAGCAGTAATGAGCGACCGTGACACAGGTGCTGCGGCAGAACCGCGCGCACCGGTAGTGACCATCATGGGTCACGTTGACCACGGTAAAACCTCGCTGCTTGACTATATTCGCTCTACCAAGGTTGCCTCTGGCGAAGCGGGTGGTATTACTCAGCACATCGGTGCATACCACGTAGAAACTGACAACGGTATGATCACCTTCCTGGATACCCCAGGCCACGCCGCGTTTACCTCCATGCGTGCTCGTGGTGCTCAGGCGACGGATATCGTTGTTCTGGTTGTTGCTGCAGACGACGGCGTCATGCCGCAGACCATCGAAGCTATCCAGCACGCGAAAGCAGCGGGTGTGCCGGTTGTGGTTGCAGTGAACAAGATCGATAAGCCAGAAGCGGATCCCGATCGTGTTAAAAACGAACTTTCCCAGTACGGTATCCTGCCGGAAGAGTGGGGCGGCGAAAGCCAGTTCGTACACGTGTCTGCGAAAGCGGGTACCGGTATCGACGAACTGCTGGACGCGATCCTGCTGCAGGCCGAAGTTCTGGAGCTGAAAGCCATCCGTAACGGTATGGCGAGCGGTGCGGTTATCGAATCCTTCCTGGATAAAGGACGTGGCCCTGTTGCTACCGTTCTGGTTCGTGAAGGTACGCTGCATAAAGGCGATATCGTTCTGTGCGGTTTCGAATACGGTCGCGTTCGTGCGATGCGTAACGAACTGGGTCAGGAAGTGCTGGAAGCAGGTCCGTCCATTCCAGTGGAAATCCTGGGCCTGTCCGGTGTTCCGGCTGCTGGTGACGAAGTGACCGTGGTGCGTGACGAGAAGAAAGCGCGTGAAGTGGCACTGTATCGTCAGGGCAAATTCCGTGAAGTTAAACTGGCTCGTCAGCAGAAATCTAAACTCGAGAACATGTTTGCCAACATGACCGATGGCGAAGTTCACGAAGTGAACATCGTTCTGAAAGCCGACGTTCAGGGTTCTGTGGAAGCGATCTCCGACTCCTTGCTGAAACTGTCTACCGACGAAGTGAAAGTGAAGATCATCGGTTCTGGCGTAGGTGGTATCACCGAAACCGACGCGACCCTGGCTGCTGCCTCCAACGCTATCCTGGTTGGCTTCAACGTTCGTGCGGATGCCTCTGCGCGTAAAGTGATTGAATCCGAAAGCCTGGATCTGCGTTACTACTCCGTCATCTATAACCTGATCGACGAAGTGAAAGCAGCGATGAGCGGTATGCTGTCTCCTGAGCTGAAACAGCAGATCATCGGTCTGGCTGAAGTACGTGACGTGTTCAAATCACCGAAATTCGGTGCGATCGCGGGCTGTATGGTTACCGAAGGTAACATCAAGCGTCACAACCCAATCCGCGTACTGCGTGACAACGTGGTTATCTACGAAGGCGAGCTGGAATCCCTGCGCCGCTTCAAAGATGACGTTAACGAAGTCCGTAACGGCATGGAATGTGGTATCGGCGTGAAGAACTACAACGACGTTCGCGTTGGCGATATGATCGAAGTGTTCGAGATCATCGAAATTCAGCGTACCATCGCTTAATTTCCGATTGTAAGCCGGGATCGCCTCGCGCCACCCGGCAATAATTTCAAAAAGGGGCTTTAGCCCCTTTTTTGTCTGGAGAATTTATTATGGCGAAAGAATTTGGTCGCCCTCAGCGCGTAGCGCAGGAAATGCAGAAAGAGATCGCACTCATTCTGCAACGTGAAATCAAAGACCCGCGCGTCGGCATGATGACCACCGTTTCCGGTGTCGAAATGTCCCGCGATTTGGCCTATGCCAAAGTGTTCGTCACCTTCCTGAACGATCAGGACGAAGCCGCAGTGAAGAACGGCATTAAAGCGCTGCAGGAAGCCTCTGGTTTCATCCGCTCTCTGCTCGGCAAAGCGATGCGCCTGCGTATCGTGCCTGAACTGACCTTCTTCTACGACAACTCGCTGGTCGAAGGTATGCGTATGTCCAACCTGGTGACCAGCGTGGTTAAACATGACGATGAGCGTCGTGTTAACCCGGCGGACGACAGCAAGGAGGACTGATGAGTCGTCCTCGTCGTCGTGGTCGCGACGTGCATGGTGTGCTGCTGCTGGATAAACCCCAGGGCGCTTCCAGCAACGACGTGCTGCAAAAAGTGAAGCGTATTTATAACGCCAACCGTGCGGGCCACACCGGCGCGCTCGATCCGCTGGCAACCGGCATGCTGCCGATCTGCCTGGGAGAGGCGACAAAGTTTTCCCAGTACCTGCTCGACTCCGATAAGCGTTACCGCGTTATCGCTAAGCTGGGCCAGCGCACGGATACCTCCGACGCGGATGGCCAGGTCGTGGAAGAGCGTCCGGTGACCTTTAGTGCGGAGCAGCTTGATGCGGCGCTGGAGAGCTTCCGTGGGGAGACGATGCAGGTGCCGTCGATGTATTCGGCGCTGAAGTATCAGGGCAAAAAACTCTACGAATACGCGCGCCAGGGTATTGACGTCCCGCGTGAAGCCCGTCCGATTACCGTGTATGAGCTGCTCTTTATTCGCCACGAAGGTGATGAGCTGGAGCTGGAAGTGCACTGTTCGAAAGGGACCTATATTCGCACCATCATTGATGACCTCGGTGAAAAGCTGGGCTGCGGCGCACATGTGATTTACCTGCGTCGCCTTGCGGTGAGCAAGTACCCGGTAGAGCGGATGGTGACTCTGGAACAGCTGCGCGAGCTGGTTGAACAGGCTGAAGCGCAGGGGATTGCGCCGGCAGAGCTGCTCGATCCACTGCTGATGCCGATGGACAGTCCGGCTGCGGACTTCCCGGTTGTTAATCTTCCTTTAACATCGTCCGTTTACTTTAAGAACGGCAATCCGGTTCGTACAGCGGATGCACCGCTGGAAGGCCTGGTACGCGTGACTGAAGGTGACGAAGGGAAATTCATCGGCATGGGCGAAATGGATGGCGAAGGGCGCGTTGCGCCGCGTCGTCTGGTCGTCGAATATCCGGTCGACGCGTGACGGTGATAACGGCTCACCTTGCGATAAGCAGGGGAGACGAGTAGAATATCGCCGCTTAACGCCTGGTAAATTGTTTAACAATCTGCGGGGCGTACATGGGATTGCTGAATTAGAGATCGGCATCCTTACATTCTTTATACTTTGGAGTTTGAAAATGTCTCTAAGCGTTGAAGCTAAAGCTAAAATCGTTTCTGAGTTTGGTCGTGGTACTAACGACAGCGGTTCTACCGAAGTTCAGGTTGCACTGCTGACTGCACAGATTAACCACCTGCAGGGTCACTTTGCAGAGCACAAAAAAGATCACCACAGCCGTCGTGGTCTGCTGCGTATGGTTTCTCAGCGTCGTAAACTGCTCGACTACCTGAAACGTAAAGATGTTGCACGCTACACCGCGCTGATCGAGCGTCTGGGTCTGCGTCGCTAAGTCTTGCGAGTTTCAGAAAAGGGGGCCTGATGGCCCCTTTTTTCAAGCAGACGGCAGCAATTCACTGGAAACTATTGTATTGTTGCTATAAATGATCTTCATTGCAGAGGTTCGCGCGGCTAATGAGAGGCTTCACCCAGGGGGGTGTTGGTTGTCATTAGTCGCGAGGATGCGAAGAAGGTCGGGTCAAATCGACAGCACACCGGTGGTGTGCTGTCAAACATTTAAGAAAGGACAGAACTTTGCTGAATCCGATCGTTCGTAAATTCCAGTATGGTCAACATACCGTCACGCTGGAAACTGGCATGATGGCACGTCAGGCGACTGCTGCCGTTATGGTAAGCATGGATGACACTGCGGTATTCGTTACCGTTGTGGGCCAGAAAAAAGCTAAACCAGGTCAGGACTTCTTCCCGCTGACCGTTAACTACCAGGAGCGTACCTACGCTGCCGGTAAAATCCCGGGTGGCTTCTTCCGTCGTGAAGGCCGTCCAAGCGAAGGCGAAACCCTGATCGCGCGTCTGATTGACCGCCCGGTTCGTCCGCTGTTCCCGGAAGGCTTCGTTAACGAAGTACAGGTTATCGCGACCGTTGTTTCCGTTAACCCACAGGTTAACCCGGACATCGTGGCGATGATCGGTGCGTCCGCTGCCCTGTCACTGTCTGGTATTCCATTCAATGGCCCAATCGGTGCCGCGCGCGTCGGTTACATCAACGACCAGTACGTGCTGAACCCAACTCAGGAAGAGCTGAAAGAAAGTAAGCTGGACCTGGTGGTTGCGGGTACTGAAGCCGCTGTGCTGATGGTTGAATCCGAAGCTGAACTGCTGAGCGAAGACCAGATGCTGGGCGCTGTGGTCTTCGGCCATGACCAGCAGCAGGTTGTTATCCAGAACATCAACGACCTGGTGAAAGAAGCCGGTAAACCACGTTGGGACTGGCAGCCAGAAGCGGCCAACGACGCGCTGAACGCACGCGTTGCAGCTCTGGCAGAATCTCGTCTGAGCGATGCATACCGCATCACCGACAAACAGGAGCGTTACGCTCAGGTTGATGTGATCAAATCTGAAGTAACCGCGACCCTGGTTGCCGAAGACGAAACGCTGGACGCTAACGAAATTGGCGAAATCCTGCACGCTATCGAGAAAAACGTTGTTCGTAGCCGCGTGCTGGCTGGCGAGCCGCGTATCGATGGCCGTGAAAAAGACATGATCCGTGGTCTGGATGTGCGTACTGGCGTGCTGCCACGTACTCACGGTTCTGCGCTGTTCACCCGTGGTGAAACGCAGGCGCTGGTTACCGCGACCCTGGGTACAGCCCGTGACGCGCAGATCATCGACGAACTGATGGGCGAGCGCACTGACAGCTTCCTGTTCCACTACAACTTCCCTCCGTACTCCGTCGGTGAAACCGGCATGGTTGGTTCACCGAAGCGTCGTGAAATTGGTCACGGTCGTCTGGCGAAGCGCGGCGTGCTGGCAGTGATGCCAGAAGCAGACAAATTCCCGTACACCGTACGTGTGGTGTCTGAAATCACCGAATCTAACGGTTCTTCTTCCATGGCTTCCGTGTGTGGTGCCTCTCTGGCGCTGATGGATGCAGGCGTGCCAATCAAAGCCGCCGTTGCGGGTATCGCAATGGGCCTGGTGAAAGAAGGCGACAACTATGTTGTTCTGTCTGACATTCTGGGCGACGAAGACCACCTGGGCGATATGGACTTCAAAGTAGCGGGTTCCCGCGACGGTATCTCTGCGCTGCAGATGGATATCAAAATTGAAGGTATCACCAAAGAGATCATGCAGGTTGCGCTGAACCAGGCTAAAGGTGCACGTTTGCACATCCTGGGCGTGATGGAACAGGCTATCAACGCGCCACGCGGTGATATCTCTGAATTCGCACCGCGTATTCACACCATCAAGATCAATCCAGACAAGATCAAAGATGTTATCGGTAAGGGCGGTTCCGTTATCCGTGCACTGACCGAAGAGACCGGCACCACCATCGAAATCGAAGATGACGGTACCGTGAAGATCGCAGCAACCGACGGCGAGAAAGCGAAATTCGCGATCCGTCGCATCGAAGAAATCACTGCAGAAATCGAAGTGGGCCGCGTCTATGCAGGTAAAGTGACCCGTATCGTTGACTTTGGCGCGTTCGTTGCCATCGGCGGCGGTAAAGAAGGTCTGGTTCACATCTCTCAGATCGCTGACAAGCGCGTTGAGAAAGTGACCGATTACCTGCAGATGGGTCAGGAAGTGCCGGTTAAAGTTCTGGAAGTCGATCGCCAGGGCCGTATCCGTCTGAGCATTAAAGAAGCAACCGAGCAGTCTCAGCCAGCTGCTGCGCCAGAAGCACAGGCAGCAGAACAGCAAGGCGAGTAAGTTGCCATTTGCCCTCCGCTTTGCGGAGGGCCTATTATCAGGCAGGACGCCTTGTTAAGCCGCCGGGGGACAGGACGTTCATCCAATAGTTGTCTTCGGGAGTGGGAAATGAAGCCTTTTTTGCGCTGGTGTTTCGTTGCGACAGCTTTAACGCTGGCAGGATGCAGCAACTCTGCCTGGCGTAAGAGCGAAGTCCTCGCAGTGCCATTGCAACCGACTTTGCAGCAGGAAGTGATCCTGGCACGCATGGAACAAATACTTGCCAGTCGGGCTTTAACCGATGACGAACGCGCACAGCTTTTATATGAGCGCGGAGTGTTGTATGATAGTCTCGGTCTGAGGGCATTGGCGCGAAATGATTTTTCACAAGCGCTGGCTATCCGACCTGATATGCCTGAAGTATTCAATTACTTAGGCATTTATTTAACGCAGGCAGGCAATTTTGATGCTGCCTATGAAGCGTTTGATTCTGTACTTGAGCTTGATCCAACTTACAACTACGCGCACTTGAATCGCGGTATCGCATTGTATTACGGCGGTCGTGACAAGTTAGCGCAAGATGATCTGCTGGCGTTTTATCAAGACGATCCTAATGATCCTTTCCGTAGCCTGTGGCTTTACATCGTTGAGCGGAAGCTCGATGAGAAGCAGGCAAAAGAGGCACTGAAACAGCGCTTCGATAAATCGGACAAGGAACAGTGGGGATGGAACATTGTCGAGTTCTACCTGGGCAACATTAGCGAAGCAACGCTGATGGAACGCCTCAAGGCGGACGCAACGGATAACACCTCGCTCGCTGAGCATCTCAGTGAAACCAACTTCTATTTAGGTAAGTACTACCTAAGTCTGGGGGATAAGGACAGCGCTACGGCACTGTTCAAATTAGCGGTTGCTAACAACGTACACAACTTCGTTGAGCACCGTTATGCATTGTTGGAATTATCGCTCTTGGGCCAGGAGCAAGACGACCTGGCAGAATCGGACCAGCAATAGCTGACGACATAAACATCAGCCCGTAATCTTTTGATTGCCATCACCTTAACTGGTGAGGGCGTTGTTGTTCGTCAATACACCTACTTTGAGCCGGTTCACACTTTTCAATGAAAATTGCTAATCATTTTCACGATGAGCTAAGTAGACTGGCCGCCATTGACATTGAGGCACTCGTACTACATGGCTGAATTCGAAACCACTTTTGCAGATCTGGGCCTGAAGGCTCCTATCCTTGAAGCCCTTAACGATCTGGGTTACGAAAAACCATCTCCGATCCAGGCTGAGTGTATCCCACACCTGCTTTCTGGTCGTGACGTGCTGGGCATGGCCCAGACTGGTAGCGGTAAAACTGCAGCGTTCTCGCTGCCGCTGCTGAACAACATTGATCCGGACCTGCGTGCACCGCAGATCCTCGTTCTGGCTCCAACCCGTGAACTGGCTGTTCAGGTTGCAGAAGCCATGACGGAATTCTCTAAACATATGCGCGGCGTAAACGTGGTTGCCCTGTATGGCGGCCAGCGTTATGACGTGCAGTTACGCGCCCTGCGCCAGGGCCCACAGATTGTTGTCGGTACGCCGGGCCGTCTGCTGGATCACCTGAAGCGCGGTACCCTGGACCTCTCTAAACTGAGCGGTCTGGTACTGGATGAAGCAGATGAAATGCTGCGTATGGGCTTCATCGAAGACGTTGAAACCATCATGGCGCAGATCCCGGACGGTCATCAGACCGCGCTGTTCTCTGCCACCATGCCGGAAGCGATTCGTCGTATCACCAAACGCTTCATGAAAGAACCTCAGGAAGTGCGTATTCAGTCCAGCGTAACCACTCGCCCGGACATCAGCCAGAGCTACTGGTCTGTATACGGCATGCGTAAAAACGAAGCGCTGGTACGTTTCCTGGAAGCGGAAGATTTTGATGCGGCGATTATCTTCGTTCGTACCAAAAATGCGACCCTGGAAGTGGCTGAAGCACTGGAGCGTAGCGGCTACAACAGCGCAGCGCTGAACGGCGACATGAACCAGGCCCTGCGTGAGCAGACTCTGGAGCGTCTGAAAGACGGTCGTCTGGATATCCTGATTGCAACCGACGTGGCAGCACGTGGTCTGGACGTTGAGCGTATCAGCCTGGTTGTTAACTACGACATCCCGATGGATTCCGAGTCTTACGTTCACCGTATCGGCCGTACCGGTCGTGCGGGTCGTGCTGGCCGTGCGCTGCTGTTCGTTGAGAACCGCGAGCGTCGTCTGCTGCGTAACATCGAACGCACCATGAAGCTGACCATTCCAGAAGCGGACCTGCCAAACGCAGAGCTGCTGGGCAAACGCCGTCTGGAAAAATTCGCCGCCAAAGTACAGCAGCAGCTGGAAAGCAGCGATCTGGATCAGTACCGTGCGCTGCTGTCGCAGATTCAGCCTGTTGCTGAAGGCGAAGAGCTGGACATGGAAACCCTGGCTGCAGCACTGCTGAAAATGGCTCAGGGCGAACGTAGCCTGATCGTGCCACCAGATGCACCGATGCGTCCTAAGCGTGAATTCCGTGACCGTGACGACCGCTTCGAACGTCGTGGCGACCGTAACGATCGTGGCCCACGTGGTGACCGTCCAGAGCGTGGTGGTGAAGACCGTCCTCGTCGTGAACGTCGCGACGCAGGCGATATGGAACTGTACCGCATTGAAGTGGGCCGTGATGATGGTGTTGAAGTTCGTCACATCGTTGGCGCTATCGCTAACGAAGGCGACATCAGCAGCCGTTACATTGGTAACATCAAGCTGTTCGCCTCCCACTCTACCATCGAGCTGCCGAAAGGCATGCCGGGTGAAGTACTGCAGCACTTTACGCGTACCCGCATCCTGAACAAGCCGATGAACATGCAGCTGCTGGGCGATGCACAGCCACGCCCTGACCGTGGCGGCGAACGTCGTGGCGGTGGTCGCGGTTTCGGCGGCGAGCGTCGTGAAGGCGGTCGCAGCGAAGGTCGCGGTGGTGAAGGTCGTCGTTTCTCCGGCGAGCGCCGTGAAAGCCGTGGCCCGCGTCGTGAAGAAGGCACCAGCCGTCGTCGTTTCGGTGACGCGTAAGCCTTACGCTTTTGACGTAAAGTAAAATATACAGCCCCGATACATGCTATCGGGGCTTTTTTTATTCCCTTTGTACTCTTGTACTGGTACAGTGCGTCGCATTAAAATGCAGAACCGCATGATTGACTGGAGAAAAGGCTGTATGGCGACACTAACCACCACCCAAACGTCACCTTCGCTGCTTGGCGGCGTGGTGATCATCGGCGGAACCATTATAGGTGCCGGGATGTTCTCCCTGCCCGTGGTCATGTCCGGTGCGTGGTTCTTCTGGTCGCTGGCCGCGCTGGTCTTTACCTGGTTCTGTATGCTCCATTCCGGACTAATGATCCTCGAAGCCAACCTGAACTACCGCATTGGCGCGAGCTTCGACACCATCACCAAAGACCTGCTGGGCAAAGGCTGGAACCTGGTGAACGGGCTGTCCATCGCGTTTGTGCTCTATATCCTGACCTACGCGTATATCTCGGCAAGCGGTTCGATTCTGCATCACACCTTCTCGGAGATGTCGCTGAACGTACCGGCGCGTCTGGCCGGGCTGTGCTTTGCGCTGGGCGTGGCGTTTATCGTCTGGATGAGTACCAAAGCGGTGAGCCGGATGACGGCGATCGTGCTGGGCGCGAAGGTCATCACCTTCTTCCTGACCTTCGGCAGCCTGCTGGGGCACGTGACGCCTGCCACGCTGTTTAACGTTGCCGAAGTGAATACCTCCTATACGCCGTACCTGCTGATGACCCTGCCGTTCTGCCTGGCGTCGTTTGGCTACCACGGTAACGTGCCGAGCCTGATGAAGTACTACGGCAAAGATCCGCGCACGATTGTGAAGTGTCTGGTCTACGGCACGCTGCTGGCGCTGGCGCTGTACGTCATCTGGCTGCTCGGGACGATGGGCAATATCCCGCGCCCGGAGTTTATCGGTATTGCGCAGAAGGGCGGTAACATTGATGTGCTGGTGCAGGCCCTGAGCGGCGTGCTGAACAGCCGCAGCCTGGATCTGCTGCTGGTGATCTTCTCTAACTTCGCGGTGGCGAGTTCATTCCTCGGCGTGACCCTAGGGTTGTTTGACTACCTGGCGGATCTGTTTGGCTTTGATGACTCTGCGATGGGCCGCTTCAAAACCGCGCTGCTGACCTTCCTGCCGCCGATTGTGGGCGGCCTGCTGTGGCCGAACGGTTTCCTGTACGCCATCGGCTATGCCGGTCTGGCGGCGACCATCTGGGCGGCAATTGTGCCGGCGCTGTTGGCCCGCAAATCACGTAAACGCTTCGGCAGCCCGAAATTCCGCGTCTGGGGCGGCAAGCCGATGATTGCGCTGATCCTGGTGTTTGGCGCGGGCAATGCCCTGGTACACGTGCTGTCGAGTTTTAATCTGTTGCCGGTGTACCAGTAAACATTTTGTGCCGGATGGCGGCTACGCCTTATCCGGCCTACGCGTCCCCGTAGGCCAGGTAAGCGAAGCGCCACCTGGCAAAAAGGCTACCCCACCAACTCCTCTTTCACCTGCATGGCCAAATCAAACGAATGCAAACGCGCCTGGTGATCGAAAATCTGGCCGTTAACCATAATTTCATCCGCTTGCGTTTCGCGCAGCACCGCGTCCAGCCCGTGACGCACTTTCGCTTTATCACCCACCAGCGACATGCTCAGCGCCTGCTGTACGCCATACTGCTCTGAAGCTGACCACAGCTGATGCATATTCTCCACCGGCGGCGGAAGCTGGCCCGTCTCACCGCGGCGCAGTTTCACAAACGCCTGCTGCATGGAGGTGAAGAGGAATTCCGCGTCGCGATTGCTGTCGGCGGCAATAATGTTGATACAGACCATCGCGTACGGTTTCTCAAGACGCTCGGACGGTTTGAAGTGCGTGCGGTAAAGATGCAGCGCCTGATGCAGCATATCCGGCGCGAAATGCGAGGCAAACGCAAACGGCAGCCCCAGCTGGGCGGCAAGCTGCGCGCTGTAGAGGCTTGAGCCCAGCAGCCAGACCGGGATCTTCTCGCCGTAACCCGGTACCGGGCGCACGTGCGGGTTCGGGTCACGCGCGTCGAACCAGTCCACCAGTTCGGCCACGTCGCGCGGGAAGTTGTCGATATCGCCGCTCATATGGCGGCGCAGGGCGCGCATGGTCGGCTGATCGCTACCCGGCGCACGGCCAATCCCTAAATCAATACGGCCCGGATAGAGGGTATTCAGCGTGCCGAACTGCTCGGCGATCACCAGCGGGGCGTGGTTCGGCAGCATCACGCCGCCGGAGCCCAGGTGCAGCGTGGTGGTGTTTGCCGCCAGATAACCAATCAGTACCGAGGTAGCGGCGCTGGCAATGCCCACCATGTTGTGGTGTTCGGCCAGCCAGTAGCGGTGATAGCCACGCTTTTCGGCCAGCTGAGCCAGATCCAGAGAGTGCGAAAAGGCTTCTCTTGCCGAGGAGCCTTGTGGGATCGGCGCCAGATCCAGCACCGAAAACGGAAGGGTTTTGTCAGTCATAACAGCTCACTTTGTCGACGGTGAATCTTTAATACTGCATTAAAAAATGATAACCGTTGTTAACAAAGTGAGCCTTTTTTTAAGCCTGAAGTTCCAGCCCGGCCAGACGCTTCCAGTAGCCGTTACAGTCGCTGTTTGCCGTCAGCGGCAGCGGAGCAGCGCCGTTTTCGTTAGCGCGGAAGGCGTCCAGCATCGCGAACACGCCGGTATCCAGCGGCGACAGGCGCACCATATCGACCAGCCCGTCCATCGACGCCAGCTCGTTGCCGAGGTTATAGACATAGCCGCTCATGGTCTGAATACCGTTGAGAACAAACACCTGCTGATTCTCCTGGGACAGCATGCTGCGCCCGTTCGGATACTTAATACAGCAGGTTTCGCACTCGTCTTTCGGACGGTCTTCCGAGCGTGCGGTAAAGCAGCGGGCGGAATAGGCCAGCGGCAGATGCCCGTAGCTCAGCACCTCCACTTCAAACTTGTTGCGAATGCCCAGCTCTTCACACTGCGTGAGCAGGTTTGCCAGCCAGTCGCGGGAGAGTTCCACCGGCATGCACCAGCGCGTCATCCCCTGTTTGAGCAGCAGGCGCAGGGTCACCGCATTGTAGCAGTTCAGGGCATGACCCGCGACAAACGGCAGCTTGCGCTCGGCACACATGTTCACCACGCCGAGATCGCTCGCTTCCAGCAGGAACTCGCCGTTCTCAACGTAGCGTTTCAGCTCGCCCAGTTCAGAAGAGGCCTGCACCAGCGCGAGCGTGGAAAGCACCACCTGTTTGCCGCTTCCCGCCAGGCTTTTCGCCATCTCCAGCCAGTCGCCCACTTTCGTCGCCCGGCGTTTGCTGCACACCGCTTCGCCGAGATAAATCACATCGGCGCTGCTGGTGGCGGCCTGCTGGTAAAAATCTTCCAGCGTCTCTTTTGGCCAGTAGTAAAGCACCGGCCCTAATGAATATTTCATGATTTTCTCACTGCCATTTACGGTGATACGCGCCCAGCGTGGTTTGCGTGCCTTCGGACATCGATCCGAGCGTTTCCATCCAGGCCTGCTGCGGCGCGTAGTGCTGCGGATCCGCCATGCAGCGGTCGATAGCCTGACGCCACACTTTCGCCACCTGGCTCACGTACGCCGGGCTGCGCTGGCGACCTTCGATTTTCACCGAGGCGATATTGGCCGCCAGCAGTTCCGGCAGCAGCTCCAGCGTGTTAAGGCTGGTGGGCTCTTCCAGCGCGTGGTAACGCTCGCCGTCTACCAGATAGCGGCCTTTACACAGGGTGGGATAACCGGCGTTTTCACCGTCCTGATAGCGGTCGATCAGCACCTCATTCAGGCGAGATTCCAGCCCCTGCGGCGTTTGCTGCCAGCGAACGAAGCGGGCAGGGGAGCAGGCCCCGACGGTATTCGGCGACTCGCCGGTCAAATAGGAGGAAAGATAGCAACGGCCTTCGGCCATAATGCACAGGCTACCAAAGGCAAAAACTTCCAGCGGCACTGGCGTGACGCGCGCGAGTTGCTTAACCTGATGAATAGAGAGTACGCGCGGCAGCACCACGCGGGCCACGTCAAAGTTTCGGTGATAAAAACGTACGGCCTCTTCGTTGGTGGCAGATGCCTGAACAGAGACGTGGCGCTCAATATGGGGATAGCGTTCTGCCGCATACTCAAGCATGGCGAGGTCGGCCAGAATCAGCGCATCGGCACCCAGCTGTGCCGCCATATCCACCGCGCGCTGCCAGCGGGCGTAGCCGTCAGGATGAGCAAAGGTATTGATGGCGATATGTAGTTTGCGGCGGTGCTGATGAACGAAGTTAACGGCTTCCTGAAGCTTTTTCTCCGTAAAGTTGAGGCCAGCAAAATGGCGGGCATTGGTGTCATCTTTCAGCCCGATATAGACCGCATCGGCCCCATTTTCGATGGCCGCCTTAAGCGCCGGAAGGTTTCCGGCAGGGCAGAGCAGCTCCATAATTTATCCTGATGTTGTCGATCGCAAAAATGTTAACGAGCTGGGATTTTAATTAACCCATACGCGACAATTTTTGATTTAAGGCAGCTAATGGCGTATTGATGGCACCAATAATGAGGTTGTCCGGACGACGGTTTGTTGATTTACGCCGCTATGTTATGCGTCGGATATGGCAAAATAGCAGGACTATAGATATCAGGGAGTAAAGCTCGTGCTGGATAAACTGCGTTCACGTCTCGTACAATTTGGCCCATCAATGCTGAGCGTGCCGGTAAAGCTGGCGCCGTTCGCGCTTAAACGTCAGGTGCTGGAGCAGGTCCTGAGCTGGCAGTTCCGCCAGGCGCTGCAGGATGGCGAGCTGGAATTCCTGGAAGGCCGCTGGTTGAGCATTGAGGTGCGTGACATCGGGCTGCGCTGGTTTACCTCCGTTGAGAATGACCAGCTGATCGTCCGCGAAGCCGCCGAGGCGGACGTGAGCTTTAGCGCCAACGCCAGCGATCTGCTGATGATTGCCGCGCGCAAGCAGGATCCGGATACGCTCTTCTTCCAGCGCCGTCTGGTGATTGAAGGCGACACGGAGCTGGGCCTGTACGTTAAGAATTTAATGGATGCCATTGAGCTTGAGCAGATGCCGAAAGCGCTGCGCGTGATGTTAATGCAAATGGCAGATTTCGTTGAGGCCGGGCTGAAAACCCCGCCGGACAGTAAACACACTTCAGTAGGTGAGCCATGCTGATTCGAGTCGAAATTGGGATTGATGCACCGGGTATCGATGCGTTATTACGCCGCGCTTTTGAGAGCGATGCGGAAGCCCAACTGGTCCACGATCTCCGTGAAGACGGCCTGATCACGCTGGGGCTGGTTGCCACCGATGATGAAGGTCAGGTGGTGGGCTATGTTGCCTTCAGTCCGGTCATCGTTCAGGGCGAAGAGCTTCAGTGGGTCGGTATGGCACCGCTGGCGGTGGATGAAAACTATCGCGGGCAGGGGCTGGCGCGCCAGCTGGTCTATGAAGGGCTGGATTCGCTCAATGAGTTCGGTTATGCGGCCGTTGTAACGCTGGGCGATCCGGCATTCTATGGCCGTTTGGGCTTCGAGCAGGCCGCGCATTACGATCTGCGCTGCCGCTGGCCGGGTACGGAATCCGCTTTCCAGGTGCACCGTCTGGCGGACGACGCGCTCAACGGCGTCAATGGTCTGGTCGAATACCACGACCATTTCAATCGCTTTTAATCAGGCTCTCGCGTAGCGCCTCAAAGGAGCCGTCTCCGGTCACGAGGCGCTCTTTCTGGCGCTTCGTCAGCTGTTTGATGCGGTATTCCAGCCTGAGCGCCAGCGATCGGTCACCGACGGGCGCCGAAAAGGCGAGCTGTAATTCTCCTTTCCCCCGCAGCGCTTTTGCCCCTTTCCCCGTTTGATGTTGTAAAAAACGCCGCGTCACATCGGTGGTGATCCCGGTGTAGAGTGCGTTATCAGCGGTTCGGACAAGATAGAGAAACCAGCACACGGTAAACAGATTCAGTATGTTAAGGTGAACGCACCATAGCATGAGAGAGAACGAAAATGGAAACACTGGCCGCCATTAACCGCTGGCTGGCGAAGCAGCACGTCGTCACCTGGTGCGTCTACAGCGAGGGTGAGATGTGGTGCGCAAACGCGTTTTACTACTACGATCCGGAGCGCGTCGCATTTTACGTCATGAGCGAAGACAAAACGCGTCATGCGCAGATGGCCGGTCAGCAGGCAAAAGTCGCGGGCACGGTAAATGGCCAGCCGAAGACAGTCGCGCTGATCCGTGGGGTACAGTTTAAGGGGGAAATCCGTCGCCTGGACGGAGAAGAGAGCGACGCGCGTCGCAAGCACTACACGCGCCGCTTTCCGGTCGCCGCTGCGCTAAAAGCCCCGGTGTGGGAGATCCGCCTCGATGAGCTGAAATTTACCGACAACACCCTGGGCTTTGGCAAGAAGCTGCACTGGTTACGCGCCGAGCAGGCGTAGCGCTTCGCGGTTAAACGCCGGGAGATCGTCCGGGGTCCGGCTGGTGATCAGCTGGTCTTTGTCGTTGACCACCTCCTGATCGTAAAACTCGGCGCCCGCATTTTTCAGATCGATAACGATCGGTTTCACCGCCGTGAGCTTACGCCCGCGTACAACCTCCGCGCTGATGAGCAGCTGCGGGCCGTGACAGATGGCAAAGACCGGTTTGCCGGTAGAGACAAAGTCCCGGGTGAAGGTCACGAAGCGCTCGTCTCCGCGCAGGGAATCCGGTGAATGGCCGCCGGGTAAAAGCAGGGCGTCAAAATCTGAGGGGCTCACGTTATCGATAGTCTCGTCGATGGTCACGCTGGCCTCGCCCTTATGGCCTTTCACCGTTTTGCCCGCCTCTTTTTCAATGGTGATGACCTCATGTCCTGCCTTGCGGAACGCCTCTGCAGGAGAGGTGAACTCTGAATCTTCAAACTCGTCGGTAATCAAGACTGCGATTTTCTTGCCCATGCTTCCTCCGTTGTTTTGGCTTCAGACTGATTTTTCTCCGCTTGTGGTAAATACTTACCTGTAACAGACTTCTAAGTGTGGTCGACGATGCCGAGTTCGCAAACGGACAATTCTGTAAAGGGGATACGATGAGTCAGGTATTGATTACCGGGGCTACCGGGTTAGTGGGCGATCATCTGCTGCGGCTGCTGATTCAGGATCGCCGCGTGAACTACATCGCCGCCCCGACGCGTCGACCGCTGGCGGACATCTCCGGCGTCTTTAATCCGCACGATCCCCAGCTGACGGATGCGCTGGCGCAGGTCCAGGACCCGATTGATATCGCCTTTTGCTGTCTGGGTAGCACGCGGCGGGAGGCGGGGAGCAAAGAGGCATTTATCCACGCCGACTATACGCTGGTGGTGGACACCGCGCTTACGGCGAAAAAGCTGGGAGCCAGACATTTTCTGGTGGTCAGCGCGCTGGGCGCCAGTGCCGGATCGCCTTTCTTCTACAACAAGGTGAAGGGCAAGATGGAGGATGCGCTGATTGCGCAGAAATGGGAGCAGCTGACGATTGTGCGCCCCTCAATGCTGATCGGCCACCGGGACGAGCGCCGCTTTAACGAGTCGATATTTGCCCCGCTGTTTCGGATCCTGCCCGGCAACTGGAAATCTATCGAGGCGCGGGACGTCGCGCGTGCGATGTTAAAAGAGGGACTGGCTCCGTCGAAAGCGGGCGTAAACATTATCCCTTCGGCAAAACTGCGTGAAATCGCGCAGGGCGAGGCGTAAACTCCCCCGGCTAATTACTCATACTCTCCGGGGAATGCTATGACTGGTCAGTCTTCATCTCAGGCGGCAACACCTGTTCAATGGTGGAAGCCCGCACTCTTCTTTCTCGTGGTCATTGTTGGCCTTTGGTACGTGAAATGGCAGCCGTATTACGGCAAAGCCTTCACCGCCGCCGAAACGCACAGCATCGGTAAATCTATTCTCGCTCAGGCGGATGCCAGCCCGCTTCAGGCGGCGTGGGACTATGCCATGGTCTACTTCCTTGCCGTCTGGAAGGCCGCCGTCTTAGGCGTGATCCTGGGCTCACTGATTCAGGTGCTGATCCCGCGCAACTGGCTGATGAAAACCCTCGGACAGCCGCGCTTTCAGGGGACGCTGCTGGGAACGATCTTCTCCCTGCCGGGCATGATGTGCTCCTGCTGCGCTGCGCCCGTGGCGGCAGGGATGCGCCGCCAGCGCGTGTCGATGGGCGGCGCGCTGGCGTTCTGGATGGGCAACCCGCTGCTCAATCCGGCGACGCTGGTTTTTATGGGCTTTGTCCTGGGCTGGCATTTCGCGTTCATTCGTCTGGTGGCCGGACTGCTGACCGTGCTGGTGGTGGCGACGCTGGTGCAAAATCTGGTGAAGGATAAGACGCCAGAGTCCGCGTCTGTTGAGCTGGACGTCAGCGAGCCGCAGGGCGGGTTCTTTGCGCGCTGGGGCAGGGCGCTATGGCAGCTTTTCTGGAGCACCATCCCGGTCTATATCCTGGCGGTGCTGGTTCTCGGGGCGGCGCGCGTCTGGCTCTTCCCGCATGCGGATGGCGCTATCGACAACACGCTGTTGTGGGTCATTGCGATGGCCGTTGCAGGCTGCCTGTTTGTGATCCCTACCGCCGCAGAAATTCCTATTGTTCAGACCATGATGCTGGCCGGCATGGGCACCGCACCGGCACTGGCATTGCTCATCACGTTACCGGCCATCAGCCTGCCGTCGCTGATTATGCTGCGTAAGTCATTCCCGGCGAAAGCGCTATGGCTCACCGCGGGGCTGGTGGCGTTGAGCGGGGTGATGGTGGGAAGTATTGCGCTTCTGTGAAAAACGCCCGGTGGCGCTACGCTTACCGGGCCTACAAAAAAATCCCCTCACTTGAGGGGATTTTTTTATTTAATGTAAGTAAACGCGGTGGTGACGTGCTTCACGCCGCTCACCCGGCTGGCGATATCGGCCGCCGCTTTCCCTTCACGTTCGGTCACCAGACCCAGCAGGAACACTTCACCGTTTTCCGTTGTCACCTTCACGTTAGAAGATTTCACCTGGTCCGAGCCCAGCAGCTGGGAACGTACTTTGGTGGTGATCCAGGTATCGGAAGAGGCATCACCCAAACCAATTGGCTTGCCCTGACGCACTTCGTTAAACACCTCTGTGGTCCCTTCAACGCCCATCGCAATCTGTTTCGCACGCGAGGCGAGCTCCATATTCGGCGCCTGGCCTGCCAGCAGCACTTTGCCCTGATAAGCCGTCACGTTGATACGCGCCTCTTTCTTGATCTGTTCGTCTTTCGACAGCGCACTGTTGACGCGCAGCTCCAGCGTACCGTCATCCACCTGTGTTCCCACAGTGCGCGGATCGGTTGCCGCTTTGGTGCCTACTGCGGCGGTACCCACAACGGCCGCAGCGATACATCCCTGAAGCAGTAATGCAGACATAAGGACTGCGAGGGTCGATAAAGCCTTCATAAGAACTCCTTAATCATCCTGGTGAGGGAAAAGCGTGTTATCGATCAAGTCACATAAGCAGTTCACCGTGAGCATATGCATCTCCTGTATGCGTGCGCTCCGGTGAGACGGAATGCGGATTTCCACATCCTGCGGCCCAAGCAGACCCGCCAGCTCACCCCCGTCATAGCCGGTTAAGGCCACGATTGTCATGTCGCGGGTGACGGCGGCTTCAACAGCTTTGACAATATCCCGGCTATTGCCGCGCGTGGAGATAGCCAGCAGCACATCTCCGGCATGACCCAGGGCTCGCACCTGCTTTGCATAAATTTCGTCATGCAGACGATCGTTAGCAATCGCCGTTAAGACCACATTATCGGTATTAAGTGCAATGGCAGGTAAACTGGGGCGTTCTGTTTCAAAACGATTGATCATGCTGGCAGCAAAATGCTGTGCGTTGGCGGCTGACGTGCCGTTGCCACAACAGAGGATTTTGTTGCCGTTTAGCAGGGATTGCACCAGCGTCATTGCGGCACGCGAGATAGCATCCGGAAGGGCTTCCGCCGCGGCAATCTGAGTCTGGATGCTTTCTGTGAAGCACACTTTAATTCTTTCGAGCACGTTATCCCTTTTAAATCTTAATTATGCGTCTTCGCCAAAAGCGTTTTTAAGCCATTCGATCTCATTTCCGGTGAAGGCTATCACATCGAACCGGCAATCCACAGTATCAAAACTCCCATTATGGCGGGCAAGCCACAAGTGGGCAGTCTGTAATAATTTATGTTGTTTGGCGAGCGTCACGCTGGCGGCAGCACCGCCAAAACGGGAGGACTGTCGAAAGCGCACTTCTACAAACACAATGACCTGACCGTCTTTCATGATCAGGTCGATTTCGCCACCACGTCCACGGACGTTGGCGGCGATAAAACGCAGTCCTTTGCCTTCAAGCCAGCGACGCGCCTTTAACTCCCACGCATCGCCGGTTTGTTTGCGGCTTAACTGGCCGGGACGATCTGCCCCTGCTGGTATTTGAGCCATGATAACTTCCTGTTAATCACACAATCCTGGGTCGCGGTCAGATCGCCGGTGTTGCCGTTAAGCTCGAAGCCCGGCACCTGACGCATCTGGGTAAAGTGGTTTGCCAGCGCCCACGCATCAACCCCCATCGCATACAGACGCGCCAGAGAGTAATCGTTACGCACCGCGCTCAGCGCCTGCTGCATCAGGGATGGATTGCTGCCGGCCAGCATCGGGATTTCGCTGTACTGCAGACCGTCCATTTCCAGACGGAAATCCGGGCCTGCGGTGCCCTGTGCGCTGCGGGAGCTGGCGTAGAGCGTTGCGCCGCTCTGGCTGCCGTTACGCATCGCAATCATCGGTTTGATAAAGGCGATCTCCTGCGGCGTGGCAACGATATAGGCCGCATCCACTTTACCGCCACCGCTAATCTGCGCGTCGGTTGGCGGCGCAGGGATCGTCAGGCCGCCAATCGTCACGCCCTGCTGCTGTGGCAGGCTCGCGGTGACCGGGCTACCGTTAAGTGCGATACCCGCCCCGCCGTTTACGCCTGCGCGCAGTTCAGAGACGGAACCGAATTTCTGCTGCAGCACCACGCCGCCGCCCAGCTTCTGCCACTCATCGGCAAAGGCATTGGCCACGCGATCGCCCAGCGTGCTGCGTGGGATGAGCAGCAGCGGAGCCTGCTTACCCTGCTCGTGAATATGACGCGCCGCATCGCGGGCTTCATCTTCTGGAGAGAGCGCGAAGTAGCAGATATTGGCCCGGTTCTGAACCTGCTCTGGCTGGTTGAGCGCCAGCACGTTCAGCGTGGTATTGCTCTTCATCAGCTCTTCCACGTTGTTCTTCAGCAGCGGACCGACAACGATGCTCGCCCCGTCCTGCTGTACCTGCGCCAGCACCTGGTCAAGCGGCTGCGAGCTGGTGTCGTAGATTTTCAATTCAGCGCCCGGGTTGGCGCTGGTGGTTGCCACGGCCTGCGGCTGCGCGGCAGGTTGAGCCGCGGGTTGTGCAGGCTGCTGTTGAGGCTGTTCTGCTGTTGTGGCAGGAGCTGGTGCCGTTTGCGTCTCGGCCGGAGCCTGGGCCGCAGGTGCTTCTGTAGCCGGTGCAGCTTCAGCTGGAGGCGTCGTCGGGGCCGTCACAGGGTTTTGCATCGTGCCCTGCGCTGGCGCTTGCGCCGTGGTCAGGTCGCTGGTCTCTGCGGCGGATGGGCTGACAACATCATTATTCACATTAGCCGCCTGGGCTGCCTGTGCGGGAACGGCGCTGCCGGCTACCGACGTCGTGCCGTTTTTCGCCGCTTCAAAACCCTGCTGAATGGTACGTCCAAACACCGCCGCCTGGCCGTTGAGCGGCAGAAGCAGGGCGATTTTGCTGGTGGACGCTGGCTTAAAGTTCTGCACGTTCACCAGCTGGGTTGGCAGCATTTTCGCGCCCGGGTTTTGCGGGTAGCGCGTCTGCCAGTCCGTAATGCCGGCTTTCAACATTTTTGGATCGCTGCGGTTGTTAAACCACATCTGCTGCAGATCCAGCCAGCCCTGCAGGACGTTTTCATCCGCGTTGATGACCAGCGCCTGCGCCTGTTCCTGCGTCATCGACGCCAGCGCTTGCCAGGTGGCATCAATATTTTTCTGCTTATCAGCACCGCCAAGCAGCGGCTCTTGCGCGACGAGCGCGCGGAGCAAGGTCAGCGAAGGGCGTCCCTGCTCAGCGGTAATACCCGCCTGCCAGAAGCGCGCCTGCTGGTTTTTATCCAGCGCGCTTACGTCGATATCACCGAGGATCTTCTTCGCCGCGGCGTAATCTTTCAGCGCGACTTTCAGCTCGGCAGAGAGCAGGCTCTGCTCGCGACGCTGTGCGTCGTTAAGATCTTTTGGCAACTGGTTAAACAGTTCGGCTGCCCGCTGGGTTTTACCCTCTTTCAGCAGTGCACGAATGGCGAGTAATTGCCAGTTGGTCTTGGTATCATTTGAACTCTGCGACATTTGTTGCAGATAAAAGCCAGAATCAGCCTGAGCAGAACCCTGGAGATGGGCGGTGCTCTGGTCAGGTGCCTGAGTGCCACAGCCTGCAAAGATCAGGGCTGCCAGCAGAAGCGGCACGCTGCGCGTGGCTTTTTTTCGAAGAAACGTTAACGGTACCATACTGTATCCAGTGATTTTTTTTACGCAATGCTCAATATTAAATCGGCAATACGGACGAAACAATGAAACAACACGAAACGGCAGATAATTCTCAAGGCCAGCTTTATATTGTACCTACTCCTATCGGGAATTTGTCTGATATTACCCAACGTGCGCTCACCGTACTGCAAGCTGTTGATTTAATTGCTGCTGAAGATACCCGCCACACCGGCCTGCTGCTGCAACATTTCGCGATTAACGCCCGTTTGTTTGCCCTGCACGATCACAATGAGCAACAAAAAGCCGAAACGCTGGTGGCGAAGCTGAAAGAGGGGCAGAACATTGCTCTGGTCTCCGATGCCGGTACGCCGCTGATCAACGATCCGGGCTATCACCTGGTGCGTACCTGTCGCGAAGCCGGTATTCGGGTTGTGCCCCTGCCGGGCCCGTGCGCCGCGATTGCGGCGTTAAGCGCCGCAGGTCTGCCGTCTGACCGTTTCTGCTATGAAGGCTTTCTGCCTGCTAAATCCAAAGGCCGCCGCGACGTCTTAAAAGAGCTGGAAGCGGAACCGCGCACCCTGATTTTCTACGAATCCACGCACCGCCTGCTGGAGAGCCTGGAAGATATGGTGACCGTCTGGGGGGAAGGCCGCTACGTGGTGCTGGCGCGCGAGCTGACCAAAACCTGGGAAACCATCCACGGCGCACCGGTGGGCGAGCTGCTGGCGTGGGTGAAGGAAGACGAAAACCGCCGCAAGGGTGAAATGGTGCTGATCGTCGAAGGGCACAAGGCGGAAGAAGACGCCCTTCCTGCCGACGCGCTGCGCACGCTGGCGCTGCTGCAGTCGGAACTGCCGCTGAAGAAAGCCGCTGCGCTGGCGGCAGAAATTCACGGCGTGAAGAAAAATGCGTTGTATAAGTATGCGCTGGAGCAGCAGGGGGAGTAAGGCATCCCCTGCCGGTTTTTGCCGGGTGGCGGCTACGCCTTATCCGACCTACGGATCGTTATGTGTCTTTTAGCTAGCAGGTATCGCCTCAACCTGGAAGGTTTGCGGCGTGTCCGACGGGTTACCTAAATGCGGGATAGATGTGGGACGGAAAATCACGTCACCGGTGCCGGGTTAAACACCGCCAGCTGATTATGCAATCCCCATTGGTCCGAGAAGGTTTTCTTTCGCCCGCTGGCGACATCCAGAATGAAGTGGAACAGCTTCCAGCCCACGTCCTCAATGCTCTCTTCTCCGGTGGCGATGGTGCCCGCGTTAATATCCATTAAGTCATACCAGCGGTTTGCCAGCTCGGTGCGGGTCGCCATCTTGATCACCGGCACCGCCATCAGGCCGTACGGCGTGCCGCGCCCGGTGGTAAAGACCTGTACCGTAATGCCGGATGCCACCTGCTGCGTGCCGCACACAAAATCGCTGGCCGGCGTTGCGGCGTAGATAAGGCCGCGTTTCGTCGGGCGCTGGCCCGGAGAGAGCACTTCTGCAATGGCGCTCTGCCCGGATTTGGCAATAGAGCCGAGGGCTTTTTCCACCACGTTTGCCAGGCCGCCTTTCTTGTTGCCCGGAGACGGGTTGGCGCTGCGGTCGGTTTTGCCCATATCGAGATAGTTATCGTACCAGGCCATCTCCTCAAGCAGTCGCTTGCCGACCTCTTTATTAACGGCGCGCGGCGTCAGCAGATGGATGGCGTCACGCACTTCAGTCACCTCGGAGAACATCACCGTGGCGCCGCAGCGTACAAGCAGATCGGATGCAAAGCCCACCGCCGGGTTGGCCGTCACGCCGGAGAAGGCATCGCTGCCGCCGCACTGGGTTCCGACCACCAGCTCCGACGCCGGGCACGTTTCGCGCTGGCGGCGGTTGAGCTTGTCCAGATGGCGTTCTGCTACCTGCAAAATATCGTCGACCATTGAGCGGAAACCGACGTGGCGTTCGTCCTGCAGGCGCACGATACTGGCCTCGTCTGTCGGAATGGCTTTGACATCTTCCGTGCCTTGCAGCAGGCGCTCGGGCTGGAGCTTTTCACATCCCAGGCCAATGACCATCACCTCGCCGCCAAAGTTGGGGTTCAGAGCGATATTGTGGATGGTGCGGATAGGCACCACCGCAGCGGGCGCGTTAATCGCCACGCCGCAGCCGTAGAGGTGGTTCAGTCCCACCACGCCGTCGACGTTCGGGTATTTTGGCAGCAGATCGCGTTCGATGATTTTCACCACGTAATCCACGACGCCCGCCACGCAGTGCACGCTGGTGGTAATGCCGAGCAGATTTTTAGTGCCGACGCTGCCGTCCGCATTGCGATAGCCTTCAAAGGTATAGCCTTCCAGCGGGGGAAGCGGTTCCGGCACGCGGGTTGCCAGCGGAAGCGTGTTCAGCGGCGGCGCTTCTGGCAGCGCCACCAGCGACTCCTCCACCCAGCTTCCCTGCGGTATCGAACGAACGGCATAGCCGATGACTTCACCGTAACGCACAATTTCGCTTTCAGCAGGGATATCCACCAGGGCGACTTTGTGTCCCTGCGGAACATGCTCAGTCAGTTCCAGCCCGTCCGGGAAGCGGGTTCCTGCTTTTAAGCCATTGTCGTTGACGATAATCGCCACGTTATCGGCGTCGTGCACTTTTATATAAAACGCCGTCGGCGGTGCCTGTCGAATTTCAATGTCGGCCATTGGTCAGTATTCTCCAGCAAAATTCTGATAATAGGTTCAGCCATTTTTCTGATGGTAGAAATAAATACGCGGCTTTCAGAAATAAAGCATGTCAGCAGATTCAATATCAAAATGTGATCCCGATCGCTCGCGAGCCCGTAATCCTTGATTCTGTGCATTAGCGCCCAGTGCTTTGTGCATATGCAAAAATTTTTATCAAAAAATAGCGTAATACCTGAGCATTAAAACAATGTGCGGTCGTGGATTGCATCTTATACTGAATGACGATTTTATTACGCCAGAATATGTCCGAATAATAAATATCATGCTGGCGCGGTGTCTGAATAAATAAAATGATGCTGAAAAAGGCTGCGGAATTAAAAAGGTAAATACGATGAATAACGCTATCTTCCCGAATAAATTTAAAGCGGCTCTCGCAGCGCACCAGATTCAGATTGGCTGCTGGTCCGCGCTGGCAAACCCTATCAGCACCGAAGTGCTGGGCCTGGCCGGTTTCGACTGGCTGGTGCTGGACGGCGAACATGCACCAAACGATATCAGCACGTTTATTCCGCAGCTGATGGCGCTGAAAGGCAGCAACAGTGCCCCGGTGGTGCGTGTCCCCACCAACGAACCGGTGATTATTAAGCGTCTGCTGGATATCGGCTTCTACAACTTCCTGATCCCGTTTGTGGAGACGGAAGAGCAAGCGGCGCTGGCCGTGGCGTCAACGCGCTATCCTCCCGAAGGGATCCGCGGCGTTTCCGTTTCGCACCGCGCCAATATGTTTGGCACCGTCCCGGACTATTTCGCGCAGTCCAACAGCAACATCACCATTCTGGTTCAGATCGAGAGCCAGCAGGGCGTCGATAACGTCGACGCGATTGCCGCCACAAGCGGCGTGGACGGGATCTTCGTCGGCCCAAGCGATCTGGCTGCGGCCTTTGGCCATCTGGGTAACGCCAGCCACCCTGACGTGCAGCGCGCGATCCAGCACATCTTTGCCCGCGCCAAAGCACACGGCAAGCCGTGCGGCATTCTGGCGCCGGTTGAGGCTGACGCCCGCCGCTACCTGGAGTGGGGAGCCACGTTTGTTGCCGTCGGCAGCGACCTCGGCGTTTTCCGCTCGGCTACGCAGAAATTAGCGGACGCTTTTAAAAAATAACCATCATTGAGGAAACAGATTATGACGCTGAAAGTGGGTTTTATTGGCCTGGGGATCATGGGTAAACCAATGAGTAAGAACCTCATCAAAGCAGGTTACTCGCTGGTGGTCTCCGATCATAATCCACAGGCCGTGGCTGAGGTGATAGCGGCTGGCGCAGAGGCAGCCACCACCGCGAAAGCCATTGCCGAGCAGTGCGATGTCATCATCACCATGCTGCCAAACTCCCCGCACGTCAAAGAAGTCGCGCTGGGTGAAAACGGCATTATCGACGGCGCGAAACCGGGCCTGGTGCTGATCGATATGAGCTCTATCGCACCGCTCGCGAGCCGTGAAATCAGCGAGGCGTTGAAGGCGAAGGGCGTCGATATGCTGGATGCACCGGTCAGCGGCGGCGAGCCGAAAGCCATCGACGGCACGCTGTCGGTCATGGTCGGCGGCGATAAAGCTATTTTCGATAAATTTTACGACCTGATGAAAGCCATGGCGGGCTCCGTGGTACACACCGGGGAGATCGGCGCGGGTAACGTGACCAAGCTGGCAAACCAGGTGATCGTGGCACTCAACATTGCCGCCATGTCTGAAGCGCTGACGCTGGCGACCAAAGCGGGCGTCAATCCGGACCTGGTCTACCAGGCTATTCGCGGCGGTCTGGCGGGCAGTACGGTGCTGGATGCCAAAGCGCCCATGGTCATGGATCGCAATTTCAAACCCGGTTTCCGCATCGACCTGCATATTAAAGATCTGGCGAACGCGCTGGACACTTCCCACGGCGTGGGCGCACAGCTGCCGCTGACCGCGGCGGTCATGGAGATGATGCAGGCGCTGCGTGCCGATGGCCTGGGCACGGCCGATCACAGCGCAATTGCATGCTACTACGAAAAACTGGCGAAGGTGGAAGTGGCGCGTTAATCACGGCTTACCCACAGCCGAGGGTGACAGCGGCGCGCAAACCCTCTATACTGCGCGCCGAAGCTGACCAGACAGTCGCCGCTTCGTCGTCGTCCCTTTCGGGGGAGACGGGCGGAGGGGAGGAAAGTCCGGGCTCCATAGGGCAGGGTGCCAGGTAACGCCTGGGGGGGAAACCCACGACCAGTGCAACAGAGAGCAAACCGCCGATGGCCCGCGCAAGCGGGATCAGGTAAGGGTGAAAGGGTGCGGTAAGAGCGCACCGCGCGGCTGGTAACAGTCCGTGGCACGGTAAACTCCACCCGGAGCAAGGCCAAATAGGGGTTCACATGGTACGGCCCGTACTGAACCCGGGTAGGCTGCTTGAGCCAGTGAGCGATTGCTGGCCTAGATGAATGACTGTCCACGACAGAACCCGGCTTATCGGTCAGCTTCAACTTCTTCTAAAACAATACGTTGGTGTGTCTCAGGCTTTCCCTGGTGAAAATGTGACACAGACTGTGATACAAACGAGGCACACCAACGGCTGTTCCATCCCGACTATCCTGAAACCTTGCAACCGCGACAGCCTTCATTTCCGTCTGCCTTCAGTTTATATGTATGTCTCTGGATTGCGATTCATATTTATTTACTGACAATATTGGCTCTACAGACCACCCTGGCTCACTACAATGTATGAGAAAAATAAATAAAACGTTAATGAATACAGTTTGTCCCTAATTAATTTCTGAAAATGAAGAGGGACTATTGCTATAGAATGTTAAGAGCGCTTAACTCAATGCCTAATTTTTTCATCGGTATTCGTTTGAGCATGGACAGAAAAAACAAACTAAAAAAACTAATCCAATATCATAAAAATATACTTAAAAATCACCGATATCAGCCTGATTTGGCAGGTGCAGACCTGCGATTTATGGATCTCAGGGGGCTCTATTTACGCAATATTAATTTATCGGGATGCGATATTTCGTTTTGTGATCTTCGAGGAGCCGATTTCTCCTGTGCCAACCTTGCAGGCGCTAATCTTAGCTACTGTAAAACGGAAGGTACAATTTTTAGTCACGCTAATTGTACTTGCGTGGATTTTACTGGAAGTGATATCCATGATGTCAGGTTATTGACGGAACATGAACAAAATGAAAGTGATACGCCACTATCCCTACCACTCATCTCCATCTACATGCCAACCTGGAACCGCCAGGCATTGACGATCAGAGCCATACAATCGGTGCTGAATCAAGACTATGTGCACTGGGAACTCATTATCATTGATGATTTCTCATCGTCATTTGACCAGCTCTTGACGTATATCACTGAACTGAATGACCCACGCATTACCTATATTCGCAATGAATTTAACTCTGGTGCTTGTGCAGTCCGAAATCAGGCTATAAGAATGGCCCGTGGTGACCTTATTACGGGTCTGGATGATGATGATGAATGGCTGCCGACACGCCTGTCCTCTTTTCTTACCTGGCAACATAAACTTCAGTTGCACAGTTTTTTGTACGCAAATGATTATCTCTGTGACGGTACCGGATATCATCATCCTGATGAATTACAGGTGTATCCGAAACCGGCTTATAAAAAAAGCCTGTTTGATAAACGGAATATTATAGGCAACCAAATGCTGACCTTAACCAGTAGAATGCAGCAGATCCTGTTCGACGACGCCTTGCCTGCTGCTCAGGATTATGATGCTTTTTATCGGCTTGCAGAAACCTTCGGTGAACCTTTCAAACTGGATGACATCACACAGGTGCTTTATGTCAATCACGGCGAAGCCCGCATTACCTGCTCAGGACGAAAGTTTTCAGGTTATCTACGTTTTTACCGGAAACACAAAGCCAAATTAGACGTATCGAGTAAAAAATATCAGCTCTTCACTCTATACTACATTCGCAACAAAAAGATGCGCCCGCAAACCCTGATGAAACTGATGACGCTACGCAATCTGAAACGCTATCTGATGATGTATACCCGCTTCCGGAACAAAAAGTTCTGATGTGTACAAACGACAAGAGTCGTTGTGGTGTCTGGAAATAGTAGTTTAATACGGCAATCATTGTGACGAGGGGCTGGATAAGTCGCCGGGAATTACCCCGGCGGACAACCACGACGAACGGGTAAGCGCAGCGCCATCCGGCACCACACAAACGACATCAATTCTCATATTTGCGACATTAAGCACATTTCACTGTTTTTCACTCGACGGTTCCGCCTCGGAATCTGCAGACGATCGCCATCACAAAATTTATATCTAAAAAACCGGCGATCTGTAGTATTGATAATTTGTTATGATTGTTAGCTTAATGTTCGTAAATCTTTTCTCGTTTGATATGCGCTTATTGAAATCAAATACATTTCCTCCGTGAATATGTGACGTATTCCACTCTTTTCCTGAAATTTGAAAATTTACGTCGTAAAAAATGGCTTAAATGGAAGTATGTTTCAAACAAATGACGGTTATTTATTAGCCTTTAATTGCCTGAAATATCGTCTTTATTGTTTTTTTAAGAACGGTGAAATAAATCCGGGTTATCGCCATAAAATAAATTTATTAGCGCTATTTTTGTTGATCAATATCAGCGTTGTAGCGTATTTAATTACCTTCAATCCATTGATTTATAAGGTTTTTAATGGGTTTTTGAAGCGTGAGTTAAGGGTTGCTCAAAGCAAATTGTGAGTAACAGCACATACCCCCTGAAACATTATTGAGTAGAATTCACCCCGTCATAGGGAAATAAGCGCAGAATATTATGAACACTATTATTCTACCGAAAACACAGCACCTCGTGGTATTTCAGGAAGTCATTAAAAGTGGCTCCATAGGTTCTGCTGCAAGACAACTGGGCCTGACGCAACCCGCCGTCAGCAAAATCATCAGCGATATCGAATCTTACTTCGGTGTGGAAGTGATGGTACGTAAAAATACGGGCGTAAAACTGACGGCTGCAGGCCAGGTTCTGCTCTCGTACTCCGAGTCGATCACGCGTGAAATGAAAAACATGGTGAGCGAAATCAATAGTCTCAGTTTTAGCACCGTTATGGATGTCTCCTTTGGCTATCCGTCGCTGATTGGTTTTACCTTCCTGTCTGAGATGATCAAAAAATTCAAGGAAGTGTTCCCGAAAGCGCGCGTCTCAATGTATGAAGCTCAGCTCTCCTCTTTCCTCCCGGCCATTCGCGATGGTCGTCTGGATTTCGCTATAGGCACGCTGAGCGATGAAATGCTGCTGCAGGATCTGCACGTCGAACCGCTGTTTGAGTCTGAGTTTGTGCTGGTCGCCAGCAAAACGCGAACGTGCACCGGCCCGACGACACTGGCATCGCTTACGCACGAGCAGTGGGTGATGCCGCAAACCGATATGGGCTACTACAAAGAACTTCTGACCACTCTGCAAGATAACCACATCAGCATCGAAAACATCGTCCAGACCGATTCCGTCGTCACCATTTATAACCTTGTCCTGAATGCCGATTATCTGACGGTGATTCCCCGCGACATGATTGCCCCATTCGGTTCGGATCAATTTATTGTGCTGCCCGTGGAAGAAGAATTACCCGTGGCGCGTTATGCTGCCGTGTGGTCTAAAAATTACAGGATTAAAAAATCGGCGTCAGTATTAGTTGAGCTGGCTAAACAATATTCGTCGATGAATATCGAAAGACGACGATGAATAATAAGTTTTAATTTTAAAAATACCCAGAGCTTAACGTATTAACGCTCTGATACCCTGACTTTGCCTGAAAAGAATGAATTATTATAACGAGGATATTATGCATATTACCTACGATCTCCCGGTAACCATTGAAGATATTCAGGACGCCAGAAAACGACTGGTAGGCAAGATATATAAAACCGGTATGCCGCGCTCGAATTATCTCAGCGAACGGTGTAAGGGCGAAATATTCCTTAAGTTTGAGAACATGCAGCGTACCGGTTCGTTCAAAATTCGCGGCGCGTTTAATAAATTAAGCTCGCTGACCGATGCTGAAAAGCGCAAAGGCGTGGTCGCCTGCTCTGCGGGAAACCACGCGCAAGGAGTGTCGCTCTCCTGCGCCATGCTCGGCATCGACGGTAAAGTGGTGATGCCGATGGGCGCACCAAAATCTAAAGTGGCCGCGACCCGCGACTACTCGGCGGAAGTGGTGCTCCACGGTGAGAACTTCAACGACACCATCGCTAAAGTGAGCGAAATCGTCGAGATGGAAGGGCGCATTTTTATTCCGCCTTACGATGACGCCAAAGTGATCGCCGGGCAGGGCACCATCGGTCTGGAAATTCTCGAAGATTTATACGACGTGGATAACGTCATTGTCCCTATCGGCGGCGGCGGATTAATTGCCGGGATTGCAACGGCGATTAAATCCATCAACCCGACCATTAATATTATCGGCGTACAGTCTGAAAACGTGCACGGAATGGCAGCCTCCTGGCAGGCAGGAGAAATAACCAACCATCGCGTTACCGGCACGTTAGCCGACGGCTGCGACGTCTCTCGTCCGGGTAAATTAACCTTCGAAATCGTTCGTGAACTGGTCGATGACATTGTGCTGGTGAGCGAAGACGATATTCGCAACAGCATGATTGCCCTTATTCAGCGAAATAAAGTGGTGACGGAAGGCGCCGGCGCGCTGGCCTGTGCCGCGTTATTAAGCGGCAAGCTTGACCACTATATTCAGGGCCGTAAAACCGTTTGCATTATTTCCGGCGGCAATATCGATCTCTCCCGTGTTTCCCAAATTACCGGCTTCGTTGACGCATAAAGGTGACCTATGAGCAACACAGAAAGCATTATCGTTGGCCAGACAAAAACGTCCTCCTGGCGTAAGTCTGATACCACCTGGACGCTTGGCCTGTTTGGTACCGCCATTGGCGCAGGCGTGCTGTTCTTCCCCATTCGCGCAGGCTTTGGGGGCTTAATCCCTATCCTGCTGATGCTGGTTCTCGCGTTCCCGATAGCGTTTTACTGCCACCGCGCGCTGGCGCGCCTCTGCCTGTCCGGCAGCAACGTCTCCGGCAACATCACCGAAACGGTGGAAGAGCATTTCGGTAAAACCGGTGGGGTGGTGATCACGTTCCTCTACTTCTTTGCCATTTGCCCGCTGCTGTGGATTTACGGCGTCACTATTACTAACACCTTCATGACCTTCTGGGAAAACCAGCTCCAGCTGCCTGCGCTAAACCGCGGCGTGGTGGCGCTGTTCCTGCTGCTGCTGATGGCTTTTGTTATCTGGTTTGGTAAAGACCTGATGGTGAAGGTGATGAGCTTCCTGGTGTTCCCGTTTATTGCCAGTCTGGTGCTGATTTCCCTGTCGCTGATCCCTTACTGGAACTCCGCGGTGATCGACCAGGTCAACCTGAGCGATATCGCCTTCACCGGCCATGACGGCATTCTGGTCACGGTGTGGCTGGGGATCTCCATCATGGTCTTCTCCTTCAACTTCTCGCCTATCGTCTCCTCGTTTGTGGTCTCCAAGCGCGAAGAGTACGAGCCGGAGTTCGGTAAAGAATTCACCGAGCAGAAATGTTCCAAAATCATCGGTCGCGCCAGCATGCTGATGGTCGCCGTGGTGATGTTCTTCGCCTTTAGCTGCCTGTTTACGCTCTCTCCGCAGAACATGGCGGACGCCAAAGCGCAGAACATTCCGGTGCTCTCTTACCTGGCGAACCACTTTGCCTCCATGTCCGGCACTAAATCGACGTTCGCGACGGTACTGGAATATGGCGCTTCCATTATTGCCCTGGTCGCTATCTTCAAATCTTTCTTCGGTCATTACCTGGGCACGCTGGAAGGGCTGAATGGCCTGATCCTCAAGTTCGGCTACAAAGGCGATAAGAAGAAGGTCTCTGTCGGCAAACTGAACACCATCAGCATGGTGTTCATCATGGGCTCCACCTGGGTTGTCGCGTACGCCAACCCGAACATTCTCGACCTTATCGAAGCCATGGGCGCGCCAATCATCGCCTCTCTGCTGTGCCTGCTGCCGATGTACGCCATCCGCAAAGCACCGGCCATGGCGAAATATAAGGGCAAACCCGAGAACATCTTCGTCACGGTTGTGGGCCTGCTGACCATTCTGAATATCGTTTACAAACTGTTCTAAACCATTGCTCAGGAAGAGCGGAGTCACATGATGATTGAGTTTCCGGTTGTACTGGTAATTAACTGCGGTTCGTCCTCTGTTAAGTTTTCGGTGCTCGATGCCAGCAGCTGCGACGCCCTGATGACGGGCATTGCAGACGGCATCAACACGGATAAAGCCTTTATTTCCGTGAACGGGGGTGAGCCAGCCACACTGGCTCACCAGGACTACGAAGGGGCGCTGGCTGCCATCGCCCTGGAGCTGGAGAAGCGTGACCTGATGAGCAGCGTGGCCTTAATTGGCCACCGCATTGCGCACGGCGGTGACCTCTTCAGCGAGTCGACCCTGATTACGGAAGAGGTGATTGAGCAGATCCGCCAGGTCTCCCCGCTGGCGCCGCTGCATAACTACGCCAACCTGAGCGGCGTGGAAGCCGCAGAGCGCCTGTTTCCGGGCGTGCAGCAGGTCGCGGTATTTGATACCAGCTTCCACCAGACGCTGCCGCCGCAGGCGTACCTGTACGGTTTGCCGTACCGCTATTTTGAAGCGCTGGGCGTGCGCCGTTACGGCTTCCACGGCACCTCTCACCGCTACGTAGCCGCGCAGGCGCATTCGCTGCTTGGGCTGTCCCCCGATGACAGCGGCCTGGTGATTGCCCACCTCGGCAACGGGGCGTCCATCTGCGCGGTGCGTAACGGCGAGAGCGTGGATACGTCCATGGGCATGACGCCGCTGGAAGGGCTGGTGATGGGCACGCGCTGCGGCGACGTGGATTTTGGCGCGATGGCGTGGATTGCCCAGCAGACCGGTCAGTCGTTTGAGGATCTGGAGCGCGTGGTCAACAAAGAGTCCGGGTTGCTGGGGATCTCCGGCATCTCCTCCGATTTACGCGCGCTGGAGAAAGCCTGGTACGCCGGTAATGAGCGGGCGCAGCTGGCTATCCAGATCTTCGTTCACCGTATAGCGCGACATATCGCCGGGCACGCGGCGTCGCTGCACCGCCTCGATGGCGTGGTCTTTACCGGCGGCATCGGCGAAAACTCAACGCTTGTCCGCGCGCTGGTGGCGGAACATCTGAAAGTGTTCGGCATCCGCCTCGACGACGCCAAAAATGCCCTGCCGGGCAGCGCGGGTGAGCGCGTCATCTCCACTGATACCTCCCGCGTGGTCTGCGCGGTGATCCCTACCAACGAAGAAAAAATGATCGCGCTGGACGCCCTCCGTCTTGGGAAGGTTACCCCGGCTGCGGCTTACGCCTGATAAAGCGAGAATCTGATGAAAGTAACAATCGAAACGGGCGTCGCGCCCTACAGCGACGCATGGGCCGGGTTTCGCGGTGAAGAATGGAAAAACGCCGTCAACGTCCGCGATTTTATTCAGCATAACTACACCCCTTATGAAGGCGATGAAGCTTTCCTCGCGCAGGCGACGCCAGCAACGACGGCGCTGTGGCAGAAGGTGATGGTCGGCATTCGTCAGGAGAATGCCACCCACGCCCCGGTGGATTTTGACACCAACATTGCCACCACCATTACGGCCCACGGGCCGGGCTACATCGACCAGGATCTGGAGACGATCGTCGGCCTGCAAACCGACAAGCCGCTCAAGCGCGCCCTGCATCCGTACGGCGGGATCAACATGATCCGCAGCTCGTTTGAAGCCTATGGCCGGGAGATGGATCCGCAGTTTGAATACCTGTTTACCGACCTGCGCAAAACCCACAACCAGGGCGTGTTTGACGTCTATTCGCCGGAGATGATGCGCTGCCGTAAATCCGGCGTGCTGACCGGTCTGCCGGACGGCTACGGGCGCGGGCGCATTATCGGTGATTACCGCCGCGTGGCGCTCTACGGTATCCGCTATCTGGTGCGCGAGCGTGAGCTTCAGTTCGCCGATCTGCAGGGCCGGCTGGAGCGCGGCGAAGATCTGGAGGCGACGATCCGCCTGCGCGAAGAGCTGGCGGAACACAAGCGCGCGCTGCTGCAGATCCAGCAGATGGCGGCGAACTATGGCTTTGATATCTCACGCCCGGCGATGAACGCCCAGGAAGCGGTGCAGTGGCTCTATTTCGCCTACCTGGCAGCGGTAAAATCCCAGAACGGCGGAGCCATGTCGCTGGGGCGCACGGCCTCGTTCCTCGATATCTACATCGAACGCGACATGCAGGCGGGGCGGCTGAACGAGGTGCAGGCGCAGGAGTTGATCGACCACTTCATCATGAAGATCCGCATGGTGCGCTTCCTGCGCACGCCGGAATTCGACACGCTCTTCTCCGGCGATCCGATCTGGGCCACGGAAGTGATCGGCGGCATGGGGCTGGACGGCCGCACGCTGGTGACCAAAAACAGCTTCCGCTATCTGCACACGCTCCACACCATGGGCCCCGCGCCGGAGCCGAACCTGACGATCCTCTGGTCAGAACAGCTGCCGATCGCGTTCAAGAAATACGCCGCGCAGGTGTCGATCGTTACCTCGTCGCTGCAGTATGAGAACGACGATCTGATGCGTGCGGACTTCAACAGCGACGACTACGCCATTGCCTGCTGCGTCAGCCCGATGGTGATCGGCAAGCAGATGCAGTTCTTCGGCGCGCGCGCCAACCTCGCCAAAACGCTGCTGTACGCAATCAACGGCGGGGTGGACGAGAAGCTGAAGATCCAGGTGGGGCCGAAAACCGAGCCGCTGCTGGACGACGTGCTGGATTACGACACCGTAATGGCGAGCCTCGATCACTTTATGGACTGGCTGGCGGTGCAGTACATCAGCGCCCTGAATCTCATTCACTACATGCATGATAAGTACAGCTACGAAGCCTCGCTGATGGCGCTTCACGATCGGGACGTTTACCGCACCATGGCCTGCGGCATTGCCGGGTTGTCGGTAGCGGCGGATTCCCTGTCCGCCATTAAATACGCCACGGTGAAGCCGGTGCGCGACCATACCGGTCTGGCGGTCGATTTCGTGATAGAAGGGGATTACCCGCAGTACGGCAACAACGATGACCGCGTGGACAGCATCGCCTGCGACCTGGTGGAACGCTTTATGAAGAAAATTCAGGCGCTGCCAACCTACCGCAACGCGGTGCCGACTCAGTCGATCCTGACCATCACCTCCAACGTGGTTTACGGGCAGAAGACCGGGAACACGCCGGACGGACGACGCGGCGGCACGCCGTTTGCCCCAGGCGCGAACCCCATGCACGGCCGTGACAGAAAAGGGGCGGTGGCCTCGTTAACGTCGGTCGCCAAGCTGCCGTTCACGTATGCCAAAGACGGGATCTCTTACACCTTCTCCATCGTGCCGCAGGCGCTGGGCAAAGACGAGCTGGTGCGCAAAACCAACCTGGTAGGGCTGCTGGACGGGTACTTCCATCACGAAGCGTCTATTGAGGGTGGGCAGCACCTGAACGTTAACGTGATGAACCGGGAGATGCTCCTCGATGCCATTGCGCATCCGGAGAATTACCCGAACCTGACGATCCGCGTTTCGGGCTATGCGGTGCGCTTTAATGCGCTGACACGCGAGCAGCAGCAGGACGTGATTTCGAGGACGTTTACGCAGGCGATTTGACGAAAACCTACTCTCATGCCCCCTCACTGCAGGGGGCATTTTTTTGCCCGCTAAACATACAAAATTGTTTATATAATTACTCACACATATTCATCCGCTCTTGAAAAACAATGCTCCTGCTTTTTCCTATAACAGCATGTAAGGACTGTAAGATGATGAAAATGACCCGCATTGCGTTGGCTGCTGCTTCACTGGTGGTGTGCAGTTTTACGGCGCAGGCCGCGAACGTTGAGGCTGCCCCGTCACCGTCCCAGGATCCTCTGGTACAGCACCTGAAGCTCAGCAATGAGCAGGTGAAAAAGATTGAAGATCTGCATAAGCAGCTGGAACAAAATGTCAGCAAGATCCCGATGGCGGGCGTGAAGGACGGTGCGCTGATCGACATGTTCCAGGCGGGCAAATGGGACGAAAGCACGGTGAAAAGCCAGCTTAGTGCATTCAGCAAAATTGAAGAGCAGACCCGCTATTACCGCGTGAAATATTACTTCGACGTCAGCCAGGTATTGACGGCGGAACAGCGCAAACAGATTAGAACGGATATGGCTAACGCGCTGGCTGAGTAAGCAGGAATCAATCATTTAAACTGAAACCTCACAGAATCGCTTTAATTAGATTCTGTGAGGAATGATCCTGACTTTCATGCTGATACACGTTCATTCCAGGCATCAGAGAATTGAATGTTCCCGTCGCAATAGGTCCAGGTCGCTTTTTCGTAGCGCAATTGAATAGATTCAAGGTGGCCAGTACCAGGACAGTGACGAGTATCGTTAACAATTGGGGAGATAGAGACAACTTTCACACAGTCCAGCTCAGTTTTAAAATATTCTACCTCCAAACCTGCGTCATTAATTCGGTAATATCTAATCTCAACTTTCTTAAGGTTTTGTCCTGTCGCTACCGCCTTATAAAGATAGGGAGATGAGCTATCAATTTCCTTCTCGAAAAGAAAAGGAGCGTGTTTCCTCGTTCCGGTTAATCTTCCGGAGAGTGGGTCGGTTGGAATACTCAAATTATGGGTTAAACCTCTAATTTCAATACTCCCTTCACGATCCTGAACATCACATGAACCTTTAATGAGTGAACCAGCGTCGTCATAGAACCAAATGTGAACAGGTACGGCCATTATAAATACTCCTTCAAAATATCAATCGTGTATCCATTTACCTGCTTTAACCGCGTCGGCAAACATTCTTACCGTCAATGGTTTTGATATTTGCTCAACCGGTTCTTTAGTAAACCATTTCCTGAAAAACCAGGTTTGAGTCCAGGGGAAATAATTTTCTGTGTTAACTTCGATAAGGTACTCTTTTTCGAATCTCTCAATCGCATATACGATATCATCCAGGTCGGTGTAATCCTGTAGAACATCATCCATCTCAAGTGGGATTCGCTTACCGGTAAATGTTCCTTGTTCTGGTAAATTGTCCCTGAAGAATTTTAAAACATCAGCTTCACTGTTCATCTTCACCAAATCCGGTCTTTTGGGTGAGCAATCGTATTATATCTTGAAAGCGTTTTGTAACTTATCATTGCAACATCTGCAGCAAGTATGGTTATCCCTAGAGCAGGTATCCAACGGCCAATGAACGCACCTAAGTTTTTGGTATACATTGGTTTTCGGTATTTAAAGCTTGCAAGTGTAATTGTAGGTAGTCGATGTGGTAGCTGTACATTCAGTAGATCTCGCAGGTATTTAGATGCCACAGATGTGCCGATTGTAGCCGTTTCTGGCTTTGTTCTGGTTTCAAGTATCGGTAAACCAAGAATCATAGTGGCCATCATTATGACATCCTTTAATCCGCCGAACTGTTCATCGGTGGCATCCAGAAAAATCCAAAAAAATAACTCAGATGCTGAGATGTTGCATACACCTTTATAAAAGTAGGTTCCATTGAGCTCTTCAACGCTGTCCATAGTATAACCGTAATCATCAGGTGGTTTGTTGAAATATCATCCTATAAAAAAGTAATGGCTGAGAGGAGGTGATCCATCTTTATAAATTCTGAAATATTATCGTTTTAATGATGATATGATTTTTTTGAACTGCATCACTTTTAGAAAATACTATCTGTTTTTTATGGTTTAATAGAATGTTTTACTCTCAATGCAGAAAAACCACATAAAAATTGTGACTTTTTTCTCCCTCGCTCCGGTTAAGATTTTCTCACATCAATAACAAGCACCTGCTGCCATCTGAATCGCCATCGCTGGCGATCGGAACCTTATAAAAACAACTGTTTACCCTACAAAATAAGCGAGT
Source organism: Enterobacter sp. PL1 (assembly GCF_945957325.1). Classification (NCBI taxonomy): domain Bacteria; kingdom Pseudomonadati; phylum Pseudomonadota; class Gammaproteobacteria; order Enterobacterales; family Enterobacteriaceae; genus Enterobacter; species Enterobacter sp. PL1. Next base: position 145,885 of record NZ_CAMFKT010000003.1, on the reverse strand, counting down.
GCCCCATGGATACGGCAACAAACAGCAGTGTCATTGTGAATGATTCCCCTGCGGCAAGGCGGGCGGGAATGAGTGAAAGCGAGTGGCGAGAGGCGATCAAATTCGACAGCACCGACACGGGTTGGGTCATCATGAGTATTGGGATGGCTATCGGCGCGGGGATTGTTTTTCTCCCGGTACAAGTCGGATTAATGGGGCTGTGGGTATTTTTGCTCTCGTCCATTATTGGTTATCCCGCCATGTATTTATTCCAACGGTTGTTTATTAACACGCTGGCAGAATCCCCGGAATGCAAAGACTACCCGAGCGTAATTAGCGGGTATTTGGGTAAGAACTGGGGGATTTTATTAGGTGCGCTCTATTTCGTGATGCTGGTGATCTGGATGTTTGTCTATTCCACGGCCATTACCAACGACAGCGCCTCGTATTTGCACACCTTCGGCGTGACCGACGGTTTGCTCTCGGAAAATCCGTTCTACGGTTTATTCCTGATTTGCATTCTGGTCGCGATTTCTTCACGCGGTGAAAAGCTGCTGTTTAAAGTGTCCAGCCTGATGGTGCTGACCAAATTATTCGTAGTTGCCGCGCTGGGCCTGTCGATGATCGGCCTCTGGCATTTAGCCAACGTGGGCATGCTGCCGCCGATGGGGCTGCTGATTAAAAACGCCATCATTACGCTGCCCTTTACCTTAACCTCCATTCTCTTTATTCAGACCCTCAGCCCGATGGTGATCTCTTACCGCTCGCGTGAAAAATCGGTGGAGGTGGCGCGCCATAAGGCGCTGCGGGCGATGAACATTGCTTTTGGTGTCCTGTTTGTGACGGTCTTCTTCTATGCCGTCTCTTTCACCCTGGCGATGGGGCACGATGAGGCGGTCAAAGCCTACGAGCAGAATATCTCTGCCCTGGCGATTGCGGCGCAGTTTATCAGCGGCGACGGCGCGGGCTGGGTCAAAATCGTCAGCGTGATCCTCAATATCTTCGCCGTGATGACCGCGTTCTTCGGCGTCTACCTCGGCTTCCGCGAGGCCACGCAGGGTATCGTCATGAACATCCTGCGCCGCAAAATGCCGGCAGAAAGAATCAATGAAAACGCCGTCCAGCGCGGGATTATGCTGTTCGCCATTCTGCTGGCCTGGAGCGCGATAGTCCTGAACGCGCCGGTGTTGAGCTTCACCTCCATCTGTAGCCCCATCTTCGGCATGGTGGGCTGTCTGATCCCGGCATGGCTGGTCTACAAGGTACCGGCGCTGCATAAATATAAAGGCGTATCGCTGGTGATTATTGTCATCACCGGACTGCTGCTTTGTGTTTCTCCTTTCCTCGCATTCTCCTGAGGGTAATTAAGGTCGTAACGATGTCTGAGCAAACTCATCCTTTATGGAATCAATTTATTCGCGCGGTGCAGGAAGAAGTGAAGCCTGCCCTTGGGTGCACCGAACCCGTCTCTCTGGCACTGGCCTGTGCGACTGCCGCAGACCTTCTGCCGGGGGAGGTCACACGGATTGAGGCGTGGGTCTCGCCGAACCTGATGAAAAACGGGCTGGGCGTGACGGTACCGGGTACCGGCATGGTCGGATTACCGATTGCGGCGGCGCTGGGCGCGATTGGCGGTAACGCGCACGCCGGACTGGAGGTGTTGAAAAATGCCACAGCCGATGCACTGGTCCGCGCCAAAGCCCTGCTTGAGGCAGGGCAAGTGCAGGTAAAACTGCAGGAGCCCTGCGATGAGATCCTCTATTCCCGCGCCTGCGTTTATGCCGGGGATCTCTCGGCAATGGTGACCATCGCGGGCGGGCATACCCGGGTGGTGGAAGTGGTTTGCCAGGGGGAAACGCGCTTTACGCTGGATAAGCCCGTGACCGAGGTGGATGACAACCCGCTGGCAGTACTGTCGCACGCTACGCTGTCGCAGATCCTGGAATTTGTCGAGCAGGTGCCGTTTGAGGCCATTCGCTTCATCCTGAAAGCAGGGCAACTGAACGATGCGCTCTCCCGCGAAGGGCTCAGCGGGAAGTGGGGGCTGCATATTGGCGCAACGCTTGAGAAGCAGCGCTCGCGCGGATGGCTGGCGCAGGATCTGGGTTCAGACATTGTTATTCGCACCAGCGCCGCCTCGGATGCCCGGATGGGGGGCGCAACGCTGCCGGCGATGAGCAATTCGGGCTCCGGTAACCAGGGGATCACCGCCACCATGCCCGTCGTTGTTGTGGCTGAGCACCTTCAGGCCGGTGACGAACGGCTGGCGCGGGCGCTGATGCTGTCGCATCTGTCCGCGATCTATATCCATCACCAGCTTCCTCGCCTGTCCGCACTGTGCGCGGCGACAACGGCGGCGATGGGCGCTGCGGCGGGCATGGCGTGGCTGATGGGTGGCCGTTACCAGACCATCGCAATGGCGATCGGCAGTATGATCGGTGACGTCAGCGGGATGATCTGCGACGGGGCGTCAAACAGCTGCGCCATGAAGGTCTCCACCAGCGTCAGCAGCGCCTGGAAAGCGGTGATGATGGCGCTGGATGAGTCGGGCGTGACGGGCAACGAGGGGATTGTCGCGCACGATGTGGAGCAGTCGATCGCGAACCTGTGCGCCCTGGCGTGCCGCTCGATGCAGGCCACGGACCGGCAGATTATTGAGATCATGGCGAGTAAGGTGTAGCGAGTTCAGGGCTCTATCGGTTCCCTCTCCTGTGGGAGAGGGTTAGGGTGAGGGCGTTCTTTAAACCGGCAAATCAATCAGCAGCGCGCGCAGCGGCGTATCCGCCACCAGGGTAATATTCGCTTCATCACGAATAAACGCGCCGTCGCCGCAGGTGAGCGCTTCTTTCTCTTCCGCGTGCGTCACCGCATGCACCGTACCGTGAATCGACTGCAGATAGGCGCGCGGGCCGTGAAGCTGGAAGCTTGCCTGCTCACCTTTCTTCAGCTCGATATGGTGCAGCCACACCTGCTGACGCAGCTGCAGGCTCCCTTTGCTGCCATCAGGGGATGCAATCAGCTGCTGCTTATCGCCCGTTAAATCTAACTTCTGTACCAGCGGATTTTCCCGCTCAGGGCAGGCGTCGAGCCACAGCTGCATGCGGGTCAGCGTTTTGTCTTTGCTGAGGTTATGCTCGCTGTAGCTGATGCCCGGCTGCGTGGAAATTAACAGCGCTTCGCCAGCCTTTGCCTGGACATGATTGCCCTCGCTATCGCGGTATTCTGCCTCGCCTTCCAGGATCAGGTTCAGGATATCGACTTTCGGGTACGTACGCGGCTGGAAGGAGGCGCCCGGGGCGAGCACTTCCTGGTTCAACACGCGCAGTGAAGCGTAACCGAGGAGTTTAGGGTCAAAGTAGTGTCCAAAGGAAAAGGTGTAGCGGGCCTGCAGCCAACCGAAATCGGCTTGTCCGCACTGTTTAGCTGTTCTTGTCGTAATCATAAACTTGACCTCTCTTTACACTAAAACAATGGTAAAGGTATGGACGCTTCATTGTTAGCCAGATATTCTGCCTGGTATGTTCAAATTTCCTGAATGAGAACGAGATGGCTAAAGAGAGAGCATTGACGCTTGAGGCGCTTCGCGTCATGGACGCGATTGACCGACGCGGCAGTTTTGCGGCGGCGGCCGATGAACTGGGGCGCGTTCCGTCTGCGCTGAGCTACACCATGCAGAAGCTGGAGGAAGAGCTGGACGTGGTGCTTTTTGACCGCTCCGGTCATCGAACAAAATTCACCAATGTCGGCCGAATGCTGCTGGAGCGCGGCCGCGTGCTGCTGGAAGCGGCGGATAAGCTGACGACTGACGCCGAAGCGCTGGCGCGCGGTTGGGAAACCCATCTGACGCTCGTGGCCGAAGCGCTGGTGCCGACCGAAGCGCTGTTTCCGCTGGTGGACCGCCTGGCGGCGAAGGCTAATACGCAGCTGTCGATCATCACCGAGGTGCTGGCAGGGGCATGGGAGCGCCTGGAGACGGGCAGGGCAGATATCGTTATTGCGCCGGACATGCACTTCCGTTCCTCATCGGAAATCAACTCGCGCAAGCTCTACAGCGTCATGAACGTCTACGTTGCCGCCCCCAACCATCCGATTCACCAGGAGCCGGAGCCGCTCTCCGAAGTGACGCGCGTGAAATATCGCGGCGTGGCGGTCGCGGATACCGCGCGCGAGCGTCCGGTGCTGACGGTGCAGCTGCTGGATAAACAGCCACGTCTGACGGTGACCTCACTGGAAGACAAACGGCAGGCGCTGCTGGCCGGTCTGGGCGTGGCGACGATGCCGTACCCGTTTGTGGAGAAAGATATTGCGGAAGGGCGGCTGCGGGTCGTGAGTCCGGAGTACACCAGCGAAGTGGATATCATTATGGCGTGGCGTCGCGACAGCATGGGCGAAGCCAAATCATGGTGCCTGCGCGAAATACCCAAACTCTTCGCCCACCACAATAAATAAACGAGTAGGCCCGGTAAGCGTAAGCGCCACCGGGCGTTATTTTACGCGCCGATCTTAGGATCGGGACCAAAGCGGTTTTCACCTGGGGTGCCGCTCTGGCAGTTGAAGATAAGAATCACGATCCAGCCCACTATCGGGATCAACAGCAGCAATAGCCACCACGCTGAACGATCGGTGTCGTGCAGCCGACGGAACAATACCGCCCACGATGGCAGCAGGACTAACAGGCCATAAATGGTGGTCAGCACGCCTTCACCGCCAGCCCGCTCCCAGCCAAGAATTTTATCCACAATACCCAGCACCATGATGAGGATGAAGTTCACCAGAACGAACATCCAGTACTCTTTGCGGCGGGCGCGGCCACCAAATCCAATGTAGTTGCGCAGTACTTTTAAATACCAGTCCATTTTCCTTGCCTCATTAGTCAGTCAATCACTTGTTTTCTAAGCGATCGAGGTAAGAATAGATGGAGATTGTGAATTAAAAAAGGGCATCTGGTGATGCCCTTAATATTTATCCAAAACGGACGTCGCGCCCGTGCAGTTCATCCAGATCCTGCCACGGACCGATGGAGATAATACCCGTCGGGTTGATGGTCTTGTGGCTGCGGAAATAGTGGGTGCGAATATGGTCGAAGTCGACCGTCTCCGCGATGCCCGGCATCTGGTAGATGTCGCGCAGGAAACCATGCAGGTTCAGGTAGTCGCTGATGCGGTGCTTGTCGCACTTAAAGTGGGTGACATAGACCGGATCAAAGCGAACCAGCGTGGTCCACAGGCGAATGTCCGCTTCCGTCAGGCGATCGCCCGTCAGGTAGCGATGCTGGCCCAGGATCTGTTCCAGGCGTTCCAGCGATTCAAACACCTTTCCGACCGCTTCGTCATACGCTTCCTGGCTGGTGGCGAAACCGGCCTTATAGACACCGTTATTGACGTTGTCGTAAATCCAGCCGTTCAGCTCATCAATTTTCTCGCGCAGTTCCACCGGATAGTAATCTCCGGCACGGGCGCCGTGCGCGTCAAACGCGGTATTGAACATGCGGATGATTTCCGCAGACTCATTGCTGACAATCGTCTGGTTTTTCTTGTCCCACAGCACCGGCACGGTCACGCGCCCGGTGTAGTGCGGATCGGCGCGCAGATATAGCTGGTACAGGAAATCGTGGTGATAAAGATCGTCGCCGGTTGCCGCAGGGAAATCACTGTCAAACGTCCAGCCATTTTCCAGCATTAGCGGGTTGACCACGGAAACCGGAATGAAGGATTCGAGACCTTTAAGCTTGCGCACGATCAGCGTGCGGTGGGCCCACGGGCAGGCGAGGGAAACATAAAGATGATAACGATCTTTCTCAGCCGCGAAGCCGCCTTCGCCGCTCGGGCCTGGTGCGCCGTCGGCGGTCAGCCAGTTACGGAAGGCCGAAACAGAGCGCTTAAAGCGACCTCCGGTGGATTTGGTGTCATACCAGACATCCTGCCAGACGCCGTCTACGAGTTGTCCCATTTTTTCTCCTCCGTCAGATAGCAAAAGCGAGGAGATGTCTCCTCGCTTTGTGTTTATTCAGTATAGCGTGCTTACCATTTCTTATTCAGAACGCGGTCGATGCTGTATGCGCCCGGGCCAGTGACGGCCAGCAGCAGGAAGCCACCCGCGATGGTCAGGTTTTTCATGAACATCAGTGAGTTCACGCCTTCCGCAAAGTTGCTGTGGAAGATGAACGCGGTCAGCAGGGTGAAGCCTGCGGTAAACAGCGCGGTGGTGCGGGTCAGGAAGCCGAACAGCACTGCCAGGCCGCCGCCGAACTCAAGAAGAATGGTCAGTGGCAACAGGAACCCCGGAACGCCCATGGCTTCCATATACTGCTGGGTACCCGCATAACCGGTGATTTTGCCCCAACCTGCCACGATGAACAGAATTGGCATCAGAATACGCGCGACCAGTACACCAACATCTTCTAATTTTTTCATTTTACTCTCCAGGAAACCACATCAGCGGCTGAACGTTATTTGTCTGCAATTCCGGGTAGATACCGCGTCGTTGCTGTCGATGGAGAGCATCATAAACGTGACGGTGGGCGATTGTTAGCAAGGAAAACTGTCAATCTTCTTCAAAGATATTGAGTAAGGAAGGGGGAGGATTTTGCCGGGTGGCGCTGCGCTTACCCGTCCTACGCGTGTAAGTAGGCCGGGTAAGGCGTAGCCGCCACCCGGCGAGAAGGCTAGCGTAATTGCTGCTGACGGATCGTGGCTTTCACCAGACGCCAGGCGCTCCAGGCACCAAAACCACGGCGCGCCCAGCGGATGAGCATATTTGGATGACGAACCGTCCAGATAGCCATCACGCTGCTACCGACCAGCGCCCATGAACGCAGGCTCAGGAAGGTGTTCCAGCCCCGGTCAAACCGTCGCGTCGCGTCAAGCCAGTCGCGACGGCTGGCCGACAGATCCAGCCGTTGCTGCTGGATCTGGCTTAGCAGGTACGCTTTTCGCTTTTGACGTTCGGCTTTACCGCTCACGGCTTGTCATCCTCCAGCAGGGCGCGATCGTTAGCCAGCTCCTGACGCGTATGGCGCAGGAACGTGGACTTACGCGCTTTACGCAGCGTCCATATGCCGCCAATCAGCGCCGCGACCAGCAGAACGACGGTCGTGGCAATCATGGCGTTAAGACGATACTGCGGGTCAATGGCCCAGATGATTAACACCATCAGGCTCATCAGACCAAACGCGGCGAAGAGCATGGTCAGTCCAAGCATCAGCAGCATCTGGAAGAGGTTCGCTTTCTCCTCCTCCAGTTCGACCACTGCCAGCCGGACGCGCGTTTCGGCAATCCCGACCAGCGTCGTCAAAATACGCTGGCCGATGCCGAGGACGTTGTTAGCAGGCCCTTGTGCGTGACGAGGATCTTCCATATCAACGACGCGTCAGCAGGACACCCAGTACCACACCGACTGCGGCACCAATTCCGACACCCGTCCATGGATTATCACGCACGTATTCGTCCGCACGCGCGGCCGCTTCGCGGGTCTGTTTTGCCAGCGCATCGCCGGTTTCACCCAGGCGATAGCGGCTCTCTTTCAGCGCCTGCTCCGCCTTGCTGCGCAGCTTGCTGACCTCTTCTTTTGACTTGTCAGCAGAGGAGTTCAGCACCTCTTCCAGGGTATCGGCCAGGGATTTCAGTTCAGCGCGCAGATGTTCAGACGTCGTATCTTTTGACATGATTCTCTCCTGTTGAGATTTCCGTTAACTCAATAATCGCGAGCTTCCAGCGCTTTCAGGTCGTCCTGCGCTTCTTTCAACTTCTTCTCGCGCTTAGCAATTTTTTCCGCATCCCCTTTCTCTTTCGCTTCCTGCAGGTCGCGACGGCGCTCGGCTATCTCGTCCTTCTGTTCAGCGATTTTCTTCTGGTGGTCGGCACGCAGCTTGCTGTCTGAACAGTTCGCTTTCACTTCGCTCAGCGCTTTTTTAAGACCATCAACACGGTGCTGATTGTTATGCTTTTCGGCATAACCGATCTCACGCTGAATATCCTGTTCTTTCTCCTGACAGAGAGAATTTGCGAAGGATGCTGTGCTTAAAGAAAAAAGGGCCAGAGCCAGAGTCATGCGGAATTTCATTATCGAAACCTTCCATTGTGTTGCGGCGTAAGCCGCTATCCAAAGTTATGCGGAGTACATTCGAGGGGTGCTCCGCGTACTTAAGCATAGTAAGTAAACGGGGGATTCACCAAAGTGAGTGAAAAGATTCGGAATCCTGGTAATTATCCAAACCGATGCGACGTATCGCGAATCAGCGACAGCCAGGCAGCAGGCTGGCTGTCATCTTCCTGCTGAGCGATGATATACCCGTGCGGCAGCGTACGGTCGAGAACCACTTTTGCGGCGGCACTTTGCGCACGGGAATCAAATTTGATCAGTAAAACATCGTCCTGCGGGGTGATGCTTTTAAAGCGGATCCCGTTCGCGTCCAGATGGTGCCAGACAGAAAAACCGTCAGGCACGCTGGCACCCTGGTTCACCGGGCGAATGGCCAGCGTGGATTCCTGGTGCGAAAGCGCGCTCCATGCCAGCAGCATGGCGCTGAGCACCACCAGTGTTATCACGGCGCAGGCAAAACGGCGCAGGGCGAGCGGTGAGATAGCCATCGTTAGCCTCTGGCTCCGTATTTCTTTTTCCACAGGACGACCAGCGAGCCGATCAGACCGAAGACCAGCAGCACCACAGGCAGCAGCATCAGGCAGGACATCAGCTGGTCTTCATATTTCATAAAGACTGGCGTTTTCCCCAACGCATAGCCGAGCGTCGTCAGAATCAGTACCCACAGCAGGCCGCTCATCCAGTTAAAGAACTGGAAGCGCGCGCTGCTCAGCCCCGACAGACCGGCAATGGTCGGCAACAGGGTGCGTACAAAGGCGATAAAGCGGCCAATCAGCAGCGCAGAAAGCCCGTGCTTATGGAAAAGGTGGTGCGCCCGCTGGTGATAATGTGCAGGCAGGTGCGAGAGCCAGTTCTGGACGATCCGGGTATTGCCCAGCCATCTTCCCTGGATGTAGCTGACCCAGCAGCCGAGACTCGCAGCGACGGTCAGTAACAAAATAGTTTGCGGGAATGCCATCGCCCCTTTAGCGCACAGCACGCCGACAAGCACCAGTAAACTGTCACCGGGCAGGAAAGCAGCAGGCAGCAAGCCGTTCTCAAGGAACAGGATCATAAACAAGACGAAATAGAGCATGCCAATCATGGAAGGGTTGGCCAGCGTTTCAAAATCCTGCGCCCAGAGGGCATGCAGTAGTTGGGTCAAAAGTTCCATTCAGTGTTCCTGGAAATCGGTTAACGTCATGCCTGTTATCCGGGACAAACAGCACGGCGACATGGTTGTGATTTCATTATGGTCGCTCGCGGACACATTGCGGTGTGGCCAACACTGTTCCCTGTTAATTGGCTGGTTAGCAAGCACTAACTTACAAAATAACGAAGTGAATCCAATTGTAACAAAGCCCAACGTTCTGCGTCACAGAATTTGCAGGCGTGAGTTGATTTTGGCGTAAGCCCAGAAAGTGAGCGAGGGGATTTACAAAGGCTGACACTATATATGTTTTGCTTACCCACGTTCGCCGGAAGGCGCAGCGAAGCGCCTGCCAGCGGGAAGGTCATCTATTTTGCGGCACTGGGGACCGTATCGAGATGAACAACGGGATTATCGGCGAAAAGATAGCGGTCAGCGTTAAATTCGAAGTCGTCGCTGGTTTCATTGAACAGCATCTGCTTAGTGTTTTCCAGGTGCTGCCACATCGCCAGCTTAGCGGCGTGCGGATCTTTACGAATCAGCGCTTTAAGGATTTGATCGTGATCGTCACACCAGTTGTCGACGGTACGGGAATCGATATGGTCGTGCAGTTTTTTCCAGTACGGGTTGTGAACGCGCTGAGTCCACATTTTCTCAACGATTGCCGCCAGTGCCGTATTCTGGGTTGCCAGTGCGACCTGGACGTGGAACTGCAGATCCCACTCTGAATCGCGGAAACATTTTTCCTTGCGGGCATTCTCCTGGATTTCCATCAGCTTCATGATGTCCTGCTTGGTCACCTGCGTCGCCGCAAATTCGGCAATGTTGCTTTCAATCAACTGGCGAGCCTGGAGCAGCTCAAACGGACCGTAGCTGGCGAATTCCAGACTCTCGTCCGCGACGGGAGAGTGTTTCGGCAGATTGGAAATGACGTGAATGCCGGAGCCTTTGCGTACCTCAACGTAGCCTTCGACTTCCAGCATGATGATCGCTTCACGCACCACGGTGCGGCTGACGCTTTTTTCATCCGCGATAAAGCGCTCGGCGGGCAGTTTATCACCGACAAGATAGACCCCTTGCTCGATGCGATCTTTCAGCTCCGCAGCAAGTTGTTGATATAAACGACGTGGTTCGGTGATTTCCATATGCGCTCCAGGCAGGGTACGGCAGATGATTTGTTATACCACTTTTGCGTGCCACTCTCCAGATTTTGCCATTAAAAAAGCCACTACTGAGTGGCCTTTAAATGCCCGGCGACGCTTCGCTTGCACGGGCCTACGGGGTTTGTAGGCCGGGTAAGCGTAGCGCCACCCGGCACAGCAAGGCTAACTCTGCGTGGCCGGTTTCCCGAGTGACTCTTTTGCCAGCTCCTCTGCCGATTTGCTTTTCAGCACCGTCCAGATCACCACCGCGCCCAGCAGGTCGAAGACCGCCAGTACTGCAAACAGCGGGCTGAAGCCGATGGTATCCGCCAGCGCGCCGACGACCAGCGCGAACATCGTACTCGCGGTCCAGGCGGCCATCCCGGTCAGGCCGTTGGCGGTGGCCACTTCGTTGCGACCGAAGACGTCAGACGAGAGCGTAATCAGCGCGCCGGACAGGGACTGGTGCGCAAAACCACCGATGCACAGCAGGGCGATGGCCACGTACGGGCTGGTGAACAGGCCGATCATGCCCGGGCCAATCATCAGCAGTGCGCCCATGGTGACCACCATCTTACGGGAAACGATCAGGTTCACGCCAAACCAGCGCTGGAACAGCGGCGGCAGGTAGCCGCCCACGATACAGCCCAGGTCAGCGAACAGCATCGGCATCCAGGCGAACATTGCGATCTCTTTCAGGTTAAAGCCGTAGACTTTAAACATGAACAGTGGGATCCACGCGTTGAAGGTCCCCCAGGCCGGTTCCGCCAGGAAACGCGGCAGGGCGATCCCCCAGAACTGACGGGTGCCCAGGATCTGCCAGACGGTCATTTTTTTGCCGTTGTTGGTCTGATGCTGCGCTTCCTGACCACCAATGATGTACTCGCGTTCTTCTTCGGAGAGTTTTTTCTGATCGCGCGGGTGCTTATAGAAAACCAGCCACGCGATTGCCCAGGCGAAGCTCAGCACGCCGGAAATGATGAAAGCCATCTGCCAGCTGTGCATCACGATAGCCCACACCACCAGCGGCGGCGCAATCATCGCCCCGATGGACGAACCCACGTTGAAGTAGCCGACAGCAATAGAGCGCTCTTTTGCCGGGAACCACTCGGAACTGGCCTTCAGTCCCGCCGGGATCATCGCGGCTTCTGCCGCACCGACCGCACCGCGCGCCAGCGCCAGGCCGCCCCAGCTGCCCGCCAGCGCGGTGGCTCCGCAGAACACCGCCCAGGCGATGGCGAAGAAGGCATAGCCGATTTTGGTACCGAGGATATCCAGCACGTAGCCTGCAACAGGCTGCATGATGGTGTACGCCGCGGAATAGGCAGCAATGATGTAGGAGTATTGCTGCGTGGAGATATGCAGCTCTTCCATTAACGTCGGCGCTGCGGCTGCGACGGTGTTACGCGTCAGGTAGCCCAGCACGGTGCCTAACGTCACCAGTGCGATCATGTACCAACGTAACCCTTTAATTTTACGCATGTAAAACCTCATCGTTATAGTATTGCCGTGCCGGGACACGGTAACCGCTCGACCGTTGCCGGGAGCCGTTCAGTAACGGGAGGGGCGTAACCGGGAAATGTCCCGGAACGGCCCGAACCTTGCCAAAAGTCATCTGCATAAGTCGGTTTCCGTACCGTTAAATCTGGTGTAACTGACACCAGGAATGCATTCCGTCGGCTTATAGTTTGCGACGGCGAAAAGATAACTTGTCATACAGCTTTAAAAGGTGAGTGACATCACAAATGTATGATTCTTTGTGGGGACATTATTCGTGTCGCTTCAAGCCAGTACTGGCGCGGCTTGTAGAAGGATTTACCCCAATTTGGGTAATGTATTTGTCTGCGTTTATTGATCTCACTCACGAAAAAAACGTCGGATGGTGGAAATTGGTGTGATAACTTTGCAGCATATGAACATACGCTTTCTGACGCTCCCGTAATGAGGAAGACGATAATGACGCCGTTTATGACCGACGATTTTCTGTTAGATACCGAATTTGCTCGCCGCCTGTACCACGACTATGCAAAAGATCAGCCGATTTTCGACTACCACTGCCATTTGCCGCCGCAGCAGGTTGCCGAAAATTACCGTTTCAAAAACCTGTATGACATCTGGCTGAAGGGTGACCATTACAAATGGCGTGCGATGCGCACCAACGGCGTGGCTGAGCGCCTGTGCACCGGCGATGCGACCGATCGCGAGAAGTTTGACGCCTGGGCGGCGACCGTCCCGCACACCATCGGTAACCCGCTCTATCACTGGACGCACCTTGAGCTGCGTCGCCCGTTTGGCATCACCGGCAAACTGCTCTCTCCAACGACCGCCGATGAAATCTGGGACCAGTGCAACGCGCTCCTGGCGCAGGATAACTTCTCCGCGCGCGGCATCATGAAGCAGATGAACGTGAAGATGGTCGGCACCACCGACGATCCGATTGACTCCCTGGAGCATCATGCCGTTGTCGCCAAAGACACCTCTTTTGATATCAAAGTGCTGCCAAGCTGGCGCCCGGACAAAGCCTTCAACATTGAGCAGGCCACGTTCAACGACTACATGGCGAAGCTGGCGGAAGTGTCCGATACCGACATCCGTCGTTTCGCCGATCTGCAAACCGCGCTGACCAAACGTCTGGATCACTTCGCGGCGCACGGCTGTAAAGTCTCTGACCACGCGCTGGACGTGGTGCTGTTTGCGGAATCAAACGAGGCCGAGCTGGACAGCATTCTGGCGCGTCGCCTCTCCGGCGAAGCCCTGAGTGAGCACGAAGTGGCGCAGTTCAAAACGGCGGTACTGGTGTTCCTCGGTGCCGAATACGCGCGTCGCGGCTGGGTACAGCAGTACCACATCGGTGCGCTGCGCAATAACAACCAGCGCCAGTTTAAACTGCTGGGTGCGGACGTGGGCTTTGACTCCATCAACGACCGTCCGCTGGCGGAAGAGCTGTCAAAACTGCTGAGCAAACAGAACGAACAAACCCTGCTGCCGAAAACCATTCTCTACTGCCTGAACCCGCGCGATAACGAAGTGCTGGGCACGATGATCGGCAACTTCCAGGGCGAAGGGATGCCGGGCAAGATGCAGTTCGGCTCCGGCTGGTGGTTCAACGATCAGAAAGACGGCATGGAGCGTCAGATGACGCAGCTGGCGCAGCTTGGCCTGCTGAGCCGCTTTGTCGGCATGCTGACCGACAGCCGCAGCTTCCTGTCCTATACCCGTCATGAATACTTCCGCCGCATTCTGTGCCAGATGATTGGCCGCTGGGTGCACGCAGGCGAAGCGCCGGCGGATATCCAGCTGCTGGGCGACATGGTGAAAAACATCTGCTTTAACAATGCGCGTGACTACTTCGCCATTGAACTGAACTAGGGCCGTTTGAGGTTGATATGCAATACATCAAAATCCATTCGCTGGATAACGTGGCCGTCGCGCTGGCAGATTTAACCGAAGGGACGGAAGTCACCTTCGACAACCAGTCGGTGACGTTACGCCAGTCCGTTGGACGTGGACATAAGTTTGCCCTGATCCCCATCGCCAAAGGGGAGAACGTGGTGAAGTACGGTCTGCCCATCGGTCATGCGCTGGCGGATATTGCGCCGGGTGAATACATCCATTCCCACAACGCCCGCACAAATCTGAGCGATCTGGACGAGTACAGCTATCAACCTGATTTACCTGCGGCACAAGAGCAGGCGGCGGATCGTGGGGTGCAGATCTACCGCCGCGCAAACGGCGACGTGGGGATCCGCAACGAGCTGTGGATCCTCCCGACCGTCGGCTGCGTGAACGGGATTGCGCGTCAGATCCAGACGCGCTTCCTGAAAGAGACCAACGATGCCGAAGGGACTGACGGCGTGCATCTGTTCAGCCACACCTACGGCTGCTCCCAGCTGGGTGACGACCACATCAACACCCGAACCATGCTGCAAAACATGGTGCGCCACCCGAACGCGGGCGCGGTGCTGGTGATTGGCCTGGGCTGCGAGAACAATCAGGTGGACGCCTTCCGCGAGACGCTCGGTGAGTTTGACCCTGAGCGCGTGCACTTTATGGTGTGCCAGCATCAGGACGACGAAGTGGAAGCGGGCGTCGAACAGCTTCATCAGCTGTATGAGGTGATGCGCCACGACAAGCGCGAGCCGGGCAAGCTGAGCGAGCTGAAGTTTGGTCTGGAGTGCGGAGGGTCTGATGGCCTGTCCGGTATCACCGCCAACCCGATGCTGGGGCGCTTCTCGGACTATGTGATCGCCAACGGCGGCACGACGGTGTTGACCGAGGTGCCGGAGATGTTCGGTGCGGAACGTATTCTGATGAGCCACTGCCGCGACGAGGAGACGTTTGAAAAAACCGTCACCATGGTGAACGACTTCAAGCAGTACTTCATTGCCCACAATCAGCCTATTTATGAGAACCCGTCGCCGGGTAACAAAGCGGGAGGGATCACCACGCTGGAAGAGAAATCCCTCGGCTGCACCCAGAAAGCGGGCGCGAGCCAGGTGGTTGACGTTCTGCGCTACGGCGAGCGCCTGAAAACGCACGGTCTGAACCTGCTGAGCGCGCCCGGTAACGATGCGGTCGCCACCAGCGCGCTGGCGGGAGCCGGCTGCCATATGGTGCTGTTCAGCACCGGTCGCGGCACGCCGTACGGCGGTTTTGTGCCGACGGTGAAAATCGCCACCAACAGCGAGCTGGCGGCGAAGAAAAAACACTGGATTGACTTTGATGCCGGGCAGCTTATCCACGGCAAGGCGATGCCGCAGCTGCTGACGGAATTCGTGGATGCGATTGTGGAAATTGCCAGCGGCAAGCAGACCTGCAACGAGAAGAACGATTTCCGCGAGCTGGCAATCTTTAAGAGCGGTGTGACGCTATAAGTACTTTGTCGGGTGGCGCTAGCGCTTACCCGACCTACTAAACCCTGTAGGCCCGGTAAGGCGTAGCCGCCACCGGGCTTTTCTTTTTAACTGCGGAGGGCGTTCTTCGCTAAACGCGCGTCTTCCGCCTGACAGGCCGCCGCGGTAAACAGCACGTCGGTAGAGGAGTTCAGCGCGGTTTCGCAGGAGTCCTGCAGCACGCCGATGATAAAGCCGACGGCAACCACCTGCATGGCGATTTCATTCGGGATGCCGAACATATTACACGCCAGCGGGATCAGCAGCAGCGAACCGCCCGCCACGCCGGATGCGCCGCAGGCGCACAGCGATGCCACCACGCTCAGCAGCAGCGCGGTTGGCAGATCCACCGGAATACCCAGCGTATGCACCGCCGCCAGGGTCAGTACAGTGATCGTAATCGCCGCGCCCGCCATGTTCACGGTCGCACCCAGTGGGATCGACACGGAATAGGTATCGCGATCCAGGTTCAGCTTCTCCGCCAGCGCCATGTTCACCGGTATGTTCGCCGCAGAGCTGCGGGTGAAGAAGGCATACACGCCGCTCTCGCGCAGGCAGGTCAGCACCAGCGGATACGGGTTGCGGCGGATCTGCCAGAACACCAGCAGCGGGTTGATCACCAGCGCCACCAGCAGCATACAGCCGACCAGCACAACCAGCAGTTGCGCGTAGCCCCACAGCGCGTCAAAACCGGTGGTTGCAAGCGTAGAGGAGACCAGGCCGAAAATACCGATTGGCGCAAAGCGAATCACCAGCTTCACCATAAAGGTGACAGCGTTGGACAAATCGTTGACCAGGTTTTTCGTGGTTTCGTTGCCGTGACGCAGCGCGAAGCCCAGACCAATCGCCCAGACCAGGATGCCAATGTAGTTTCCGCTCATCAGCGCGGTGATGGGGTTAGAGACCATGCTCATCAGCAGACCGCGAAGGACTTCCACAATCCCGGACGGCGGCGTGATATCACCGGCCGCGCTGGTCAGGTGCAGCGTGGACGGGAACAGGAAGCTAAACACCACGGCCGTTAAGGCTGCAGAGAAGGTTCCCAGAAGATACAGGAACAGAATAGGGCGAATGTTGGTTTTTTGTCCGTGCTGGTGGTTGGCAATCGATGCCATGACCAGCATCAGAACCAGTACCGGCGCGACGGCTTTCAGGGCGCCCACAAACAGCGTCCCGAGCAGCCCCGTGGCCTCCGCAGCAGGTTTTGACACCATGGCCAGCAGAATACCCAGCACCAGTCCTACCAGAATTTGTTTAACCAGACTTCCCTGCGCCAGGCGCGCAAAAAGACCCGTCGATTGTGTGCTCATACATTATTCCTGAGTGAAATTGCGTTCCATTCCGAATGTGCTCTTAGTCACATTTATGTCCGGATGTAAGTAAATGTTTGCCTGGTCGAGTATAGGGAATGCGCGAAAGGAGGGAAGCGTAAAATGCTGGATTTTACGTGTTGCGTCATGTTTTTTAACTATTGATTAACGAAAGTGCCGGGTGGCGCTGCGCTTACCCGGCCTACGGGGTGACGTTGTAGGCCCGGTAAGCGCAGCGCCACCGGGCAAAACGCATTAAGCCTGCTGCTTCTTATCGTGCTGGCGGTTAACCCAGGTATTGATAATCAGCGTCACGATCAGAATGCCAAACACCACGCCGAGCGAAATGGCGATCGGGATATGGTAGAAATCGACGATCAGCATCTTGATACCGATAAACACCAGGATCACCGACAGGCCGTACTTCAGCATGGAGAAGCGCTCCGCCGCGCCCGCCAGCAGGAAGTACATCGCGCGCAGGCCGAGGATGGCGAACAGGTTAGAGGTCAGGACGATGAACGGGTCGGTGGTTACCGCGAAAATGGCCGGAATGCTGTCCACGGCGAAAATCACGTCGCTCAGCTCAACCAGAATCAGCACCAGCAGCAGCGGGGTGGCAAACAGCAGGCCGTTCTTGCGCACGAAGAAGTGCTCGCTCTCGATCTTGTCGGTCATGCGCAGATGGCCGCGGATCCACTTCACCAGCGGGCGATCGCCAATCGCGGAGCCGTCCTCTTTCGCCAGCGCCATTTTGACCCCGGTGAACAGCAGGAACGCGCCGAAGACGTATAGCAGCCACTCGAACTGGGTAATCAGCCAGCTGCCAGCGAAGATCATGATGGTACGCAGGATAATTGCGCCCAGCACGCCGTACACCAGCACGCGACGCTGCAGAGCCGCAGGCACGGCGAAGTAGCTGAACAGCATCAGCCAGACGAAGACGTTATCAACCGCCAGGGCTTTTTCAATCAGATAGCCGGTGAGGAAGGCGAGCGCCTGAGGATCGGCCACCGCGCGGCCTTCGGTCGAGGCCAGATACCACCAGAAGGCGGCGCAGAAGAGCAGGGAGAGAGTAACCCAGACCAGCGACCAGGCGGCGGCCTGTTTCATGGTCATACCGTGCGCGCCGCGACGGCCCTGCAAAAAGAGGTCGATCGCCAGCATGATGAGCACGACAACCGCGAATCCGCCCCACAACATTGGAGTGCCGACAGAATGCATACTATTTTCCTTACACATAAAAAACAAAAACGGCCATGGTCAGAAGACGATAGCCGTTAGCTTTTTATGCATAGACCTCGCCTTCCGGCAAGGTCTCACTTACAACCACGAGGGTTGCCCGGCGACCGGATGCGGTATTGCACGCATCGTAATGACGATCCACCGGCGAAGAAGTTACTCCCCTTTGCAGGTAACAAAATATGTCAGACCATCGGTTTCGTCAATGGTCTGCGCCGTTTCATTACACAGCTTTACGCGATAACTTCCGCGCTCACGCCGTCTGCCGGGAACACCACGCCGGTCTGACGGCGGATCTCCGTTTGCAGCTTCGCCGTGGTGCGGCTCACCGCAAGGCCTGGGTGATTCACTTCGTTGTCTTCCACCAGACGGGCGAAGACCTCTGCCTCATAGAGCATAGTGTTAATATGCTGAGGCTGCGTCAGCTCCTGCGCTTTGCCGCCGCGCGGGACAAAGCTCACCTTCTGGCACTCGGAGATCTTCTCGATAACCAGCGAGCCCGCTTCGCCCTGAATTTCGCTCGGCAGGACAGAATCGCTCACCTTGGAGTGCTGCAGCGTCACGCTGAAATCACCGTAATCCAGCACCGCGACACCGTGCGCATCCACGCCGCTCTCCAGCAGGCTGGCGGTGGCCGTGACGCCGTGCGGCTCGCCCCAGAGGGCCACGGCAGAGGCCAGGCAGTAGAAACCGATATCCATAATCGAGCCGTTCGAGAAGGCCGGGTTAAAGGTGTTCGGGTTCTCGCCGTCGAGATAGCGCTGGTAGCGCGACGAGTACTGGCAGTAGTTGATAAACGCTTTGCGCACTTTGCCCACCTTCGGCAGGGACTGCTGCAGCAGCAGGAAGTTCGGCAGGCTGGCGGTTTTGAACGCTTCGAACAGCACCACCTGGTTTTCGCGGGCAAGCGCGATGGCGGCTTCCACTTCTTCGATGTTCGACGCCAGCGGCTTCTCGCAAATCACATGCTTTTTATGGCTGAGGAACAGCTTCGTTTGCGGGAAGTGCAGGGCGTTCGGGCTGGCGATATAGACCGCGTCAATGGCGTCGCTTTGCGCCATGTCATCAAGCGAGGTGAAGAGATGCTCGACCAGGTAATCGTTGGCAAAACTCTGCGCCTGCTCAAGGCTGCGGGAATAGACTGCGGTAAGTTTCAGTTTGCCGGTTTCGTGGGCGGCGTCGACGAACTGGCGCGTGATCCAGTTCGTTCCAATGACTGCGAAACGTATCATAAACGTTTACGTACTCCGTAGCGGGGAACCTTTAGCCACTGTAGCACGTCATCATGACAATTCGCGTGCGCTATTCCGCATTACCTTTTAACGATAAATGCGTAAGCCACAGCCGGGTATCAAACTCTAGCTGGTGGTACTGCGGCTCCATATGGCAGCACAGAGAATAGAACGCTTTGTCGTGCTCTTTCTCTTTCAGGTGTGCGAGCTCGTGCACCACAATCATCCGCAGAAAGGCTTCCGGCGCGTTGCGAAAAACCGTCGCGACGCGGATCTCCGCCTTGGCCTTCAGCTTGCCGCCCTGCACGCGGGAGACGGCGGTGTGCAGGCCGAGCGCGTTTTTCAGCACGTGGATCTTGTTGTCGTACATCACCTTGTTGATCGGCGGCGCGCTCTTCAAATACCGGTTTTTCAGATCCTGCGTATACTGCCAGAGGGCTTTATCGGTCGCGAAATCGTGGGTGCCGGGGTAGCGTTTTTCCAGCACCGCGCCGAGCTTTTGCTCGGCAATCAGGGTGCGAACCTGAGAAAGTAAATGCTCCGGGTAGCCCTGGAGATAAGTAAGTTGGTTCATCAACGCCCCAAATCGACAATAAAACGGGTATACTCACGCACCCTTTTCAGGGATACGCCAAATTTTACCATTCAGGAGGGCCGATGAGCCACTTAGACAACGGTTTCCGTTCACTCAACCTTAAACGTTTCCCGGAAACGGACGACGTTAACCCGCTTCAGGCGTGGGAAGCGGCGGATGAATATCTGCTGCAGCAGTTGGATGACACTGAAATCCGCGGCCCGGTTTTGATCCTGAATGACGCCTTCGGCGCGCTGGGCTGCGCCCTGGCGGAGCACACGCCGTACAGCATCGGCGATTCCTACTTAAGCGAGCTGGCGACGCGTGAAAACCTGCGCCATAACGACATCGACGAATCCAGCGTGAAGTTCCTCGACAGCACCGCGGACTACCCGCAGGCGCCGGGCGTGGTGCTCATCAAAGTGCCAAAAACCATGGCGCTGCTGGAGCAACAGCTGCGCGCGCTGCGTAAGGTCGTCACGCCAGAAACCCGCATCATCGCGGGTGCCAAAGCGCGTGATATTCACACTTCGACGCTGGAGCTGTTTGAGAAGGTCCTTGGCCCAACCACCACGACGCTGGCCTGGAAAAAAGCGCGCCTGATCAACTGTACGTTCGCCGCACCCGAGCTGGCCGACGCGCCGGACACGCTGAGCTGGAAACTGGAAGGGACCGACTGGACCATCCACAACCATGCGAACGTCTTCTCCCGTACCGGTCTGGATATCGGGGCGCGTTTCTTTATGGAACACCTGCCGGAAAATCTGGAAGGGGAAATTGTCGATCTGGGCTGCGGCAACGGCGTGATTGGCCTGACGCTGCTGGCGAAGAACCCGGAGGCCAGCGTGGTGTTCAGCGACGAATCGCCGATGGCGGTGGCCTCCAGCCGTCTGAACGTTGAAACGAACATGCCGGACGCGCTGGACCGCTGCGAGTTTATGATCAACAACGCGCTGTCGGGGGTAGAGCCGTTCCGCTTCAACGCCGTGTTCTGTAACCCGCCGTTCCACCAGAAGCACGCCCTGACGGATAACGTCGCCTGGGAGATGTTCCACCACGCGCGCCGCTGCCTGAAGATTAACGGCGAGCTGTACATCGTGGCGAACCGCCACCTGGACTACTTCCACAAGCTGAAGAAGATTTTCGGCAACTGCGTCACCATTGCGACCAATAACAAGTTCGTGGTGCTGAAGGCGGTGAAGCTGGGACGTCGTCGGTAAGATTGTTTTGCCCGGTGGCGCTGCGCTTACCGGGCCTACAATGGCCTCGAACCCGTAGGCCGGGCAAGCGCAGCGCCGCCCGGCAATGTTCTAGATCATCAGAGCTAATTTCGTTCCCTGCGCAATCGCGCGCCGCGCATCCAGCTCCATCGCCACGTCGCACCCGCCGATCAGATGCACCGTTTTACCGGCCTCGCGCAGCGGATCCGCCAGATCCCGCTTCGGCTCCTGCCCGGCACACAAAATCACATGATCCACGTGCAGCAGCTGCGGCTCGCCGCCGATCGTGACGTGCAGCCCGTCGTCGTCGATCTTCTGGTAGCTCACCGCCGGGATCATCTTCACCCCGCGCGAGAGCAGGGTGGCGCGGTGGATCCAGCCGGTGGTTTTCCCCAGCCCTTCGCCCGGTTTGCTGGCTTTACGCTGCAGCATCACGATCTGGCGCGGGCTTTTCGGCAGCTGTGGCCCTTCGGGTCGCAGGCCGCCGGACTGGCTGAGGCTGGTGTCGATACCCCATTCCACGCAGAATTCGGCAATGTTCTGGCTGGTGGCTTCGCCCGGCTGGCTTAAATACATCGCGGTGTCAAAACCGATCCCGCCGCAGCCGATAATCGCCACCTTCTCGCCAACCGGCGCTTTGTCACGCAGCACGTCGAGATAGCTCAGCACTTTTGGATGATCGATACCCTCGATCGCAGGCGTGCGCGGTACGATCCCGCTCGCCAGGATCACCTCATCAAAATCAGCCAGATCCGCCGCGTGGACAAACTGGTTAAGCCGCAGCTCGACGCCCGTCAGCTCGATCATCCGGCGGTAGTAGCGCAGCGTTTCGTAGAACTCCTCTTTGCCGGGGATCTGTTTGGCGATATTAAACTGCCCGCCAATCTCCCCCTGCGCATCAAACAGCGTCACGCCGTGCCCGCGCGAGGCGGCATTGACCGCAAACGCCAGGCCCGCAGGTCCTGCGCCGACAACCGCCAGGCGTTTTTTCGCTGTCGCCGGGATCACCGGCATTTTGGTTTCATGGCAGGCGCGCGGGTTAACCAGGCAGGAGGTGACCTTCCCGACGAAGATCTGATCCAGACAGGCCTGATTACAGCCGATGCAGGTGTTGATCTCATCCGCACGTCCGCTTTGCGCTTTCGACAGCAGCTCGGCATCCGCGAGGAACGGCCGCGCCATCGACACCATATCGGCATCGCCGCGTGAAATCACATCGTCCGCCACCTGCGGATCGTTAATGCGGTTGGTGGTGACCAGCGGAACAGAGACTTTTCCTTTCAGCCTGCGCGTTACCCAGCTGAACGCCGCGCGCGGCACCGGCGTGGCAATAGTGGGAATGCGCGCCTCGTGCCAGCCGATGCCGGTATTGATAATCGTGGCGCCCGCGGCTTCTATCGCCTGCGCCAGCTGCACGGTTTCGTCAAACGTCCCGCCGCCCTCCACCAGGTCGAGCATCGACAGGCGGAAGATGATGATAAAGTCCGCGCCCGCGCGTTTACGTACCGCGCGCACCACCTCCACGGCAAAGCGCATCCGGCGGGCATAGTCGCCGCCCCATTCGTCGTCGCGCTGGTTGGTGCGGGCGGCGAGGAACTCGTTAATCAGGTAGCCTTCGGAGCCCATCACCTCAACGCCGTCATAGCCCGCTTCACGCGCCAGCGCGGCGCAGCGGGCGAAGTCGTCAATCAGCGCCAGGATCTCGTCGTGGCTCAGAGCATGCGGAGTGAAGCGGTTAATCGGCGCCTGAATGGCCGATGGCGCAACCAGATTCGGCTGGTAGCTGTAGCGTCCGGTGTGCAGAATTTGCAGGGCGATTTTACCGCCCTCGTTGTGTACCGCGTCGGTCACAATGCGGTGATGCGGCAGCTGTGCTGCATCGTTCAGCACCGCACCGCCCTCCATGCCGACGCCGGAAGGGGAAGGGGCCACGCCGCCGGTGACAATCAGCGCCACCCCGTGGCGCGCGCGCTCGGCATAGAAGGCCGCCAGACGCTCGGCCCCGTCCGGATGCTCCTCCAGCCCGGTGTGCATCGAGCCCATCAACACGCGGTTTTTGAGTGTGGTGAACCCCAGATCGAGAGGGGCGAATAACGACGGGTAGCGGCTCATAGTCTCTTCCAGTGTAAAATTATTGTTATGTGGTCGGATGAGTTACTAATTTAGCCAGCGGCAGCGGAAAGGTAAAAGCGGGATCGAATGATTGTGATAGATCTCAAAGAACTTCCCCGGTGGCGCTGCGCTTACCGGGTCTACAAATCCCCAGGACAGATAAGCGTAGCGCCATCCGGCGTTATTTACGGCGCTGCTGCCCGCACCAGCCCCGGCGCCTGCCACATCGACGTGGTCAGTCCGCTGTCCACCAGCCCGAGCTGGTCCGCGTATACCGCCTGCCATTTCTGCATCATGCCGTCGTACAGCTCGCGGTGCGCCGGGTTTGGCGTGAACTCGCGGCTCCATTTCACCAGCCGCTCGCCCGTCGAGGCCATATCGGCAAACAGCCCCGCGCCCGTACCCGCAGCAATCGCGCAGCCCAGCGCCGTGGCTTCTTTCACTTCCGGCACGCGCACCGGCAGGCCCGTGACGTCGCTTAAGATCTGGCTCCACAGGGCACCTTTTGACCCGCCGCCCGCAAACACCAGGCTCTCAAACGTCACGCCGGAAAAGCGTGAAATCTGCGCCAGGTTGCAGGCCGAAACAATCGCCGCGTTCTCTTCCAGGGCGCGGAACAGCGTCGCTTTATTGCATTTTTCCGGGTCAATGGAGAGGTTAATAAACGACGGCGCGGCGTGGTACCACTGCTTGAAATGCATCGCGTCGGAGAAGATCGGCATTACCCCGTGGGAGCCCGCCGGCACCCGGCTGGCCATCTCTTCCAGCAGGGAATAGGTGTCCATCCCCATCCGCTCGGCAATCAGCTTTTCCTCCGCGCAGAAGGCGTCGCGGAACCAACGCATGGTCAGCCCGGTAAAGAAGCTGATCGACTCCGCCTGCACCATGCCGGGGATGACGTGCGGATTCACGCGGATGTTCATGTCGGGGTCGGTGCGTACCTGCGGCAGATTGACCACCTGCTGCCAGAAGGTGCCGCCCAGCACCGCCGTTTGTCCGGCGCGAACCACGCCCAGCCCCAGACAGCCCAGCTGCACGTCGCCGCCGCCCATCACCACCGGCGTGCCTTCGCGCAGGCCGCTCTGCTGCGCGGCCTCCCGGGTTATAGCACCCAGTACGGTGCCGGTCTCTTTCACCGGGGAGAGGATATCGGCGCGCAGCCCGGCCATGTCGAGAAGCGCCGGACGCCAGTCGCGGGAGAAGAGATCCAGCATGCCGGTGGTGCCCGCGTTCGACGGGTCGACCGCCAGCTCGCCGGAGAGCTTCGCCGCCAGCCAGTCGCTGATCATGGTGATAGTCGCGGCCCTGCGGTAAATATCCGGACGGTGGTGCGCCAGCCACAGCAGGCGCGGCATGGCGCTCAGCGCCAGCGTCTGGCCGGAGACGTCATACACTTCGGATTCAAAACGGTTGTCGTGGATCTCTTTGAGTTCGGCCACCTCGCGGCTGGCGCGGGCGTCGACGTTGGCGCAGGCCCAGATGGCCTCGCCGTTACGGTCGTAAAGCACGATCCCTTCGCGCATCGAACAGCAGGCGACGGACTGAATATCCGCCGCGCCCAGATTCGCGCGCGTCAGCGCCTGATGAATACACCGGCAGGCCAGCTGCCAGTTGGTCTCGAGGTCAAACTCCATCGACCCCGGCACGTTTTCCACGCTCAGGTGTTTCCACTCGGCCTGGCCGACGGCAATCTGGTTGCCCTGCAAATCGAAAATCACGGCGCGAACGCTGCCGGTCCCTGCATCTAACGCTAAAAGGTAACTCATGAGCTTGCCTCGCTGTTAGCGCAGGGCGGGCTCTTATTTGGCCAGAGCCAGCACCGCGCGGGCTGTCGTCTCTTCCGTCACCAGGCCATTGATACGGCGACCCTTCAGTGCGGCATAAATCGCATCGGCTTTCTCTTCCCCGCCGGCCACGCCAACGATGGTGGGCAGCTGCGCCAGCTCATCAAGTGAGACGCCGAGTAATTCTTTGTGGATCTCCAGCTCCTCAACGCACTCCCCTTCGGCATTGAGGAAATAGCCGAGAATGTCGCCGACCGCGCCTTTGCGGGCGTACATCAGCTGTTCACCTTCGCTGATATAGCCGGAGCGCAGGATCGTGGCGTCACGGCGCTGGTTTACTGAACCAATACCAACTACCGCCACGTCGGCTGCGGTGGCGGCGAGGATCACGTCCCGCACGCTGGTCTCGCGTTTTAAGATCCCGGCCACTTCGGCGGAAGACACGCGAAGCGGGGCGGGGATCATGCTGACGCTGCAGGCCGCGTCCAGCTGGCCGATACCGGTCATGTACGGCCCGACGCCGCCGGAGAGCGTCACGAGGCGGATCTGCTGCGAGCTGATAAAGCCGCTCAGGTGCTGCAGGCTGCTCATGGTGGTTTCACCGAACCCCACCGCCAGCAGCTGGCCGGGCTCCAGCACGCCCATCAGCGACTGCGCCGCGCCAATGCCTAACCGCACGTTCATCGGCGGCGTATTTAGGGCAGGCATCACGCGCACCAGCTTCAGGCCAAAGCGCTGCTGTAGCTCGGTTTCCAGCGACAGGCAGCCCTCGTAGCGGGAGTTGATCTGCACGCGGATCACCCCGGACTGGCGGCCTTTCTCCAGCAGGCGGGAGATTTTTAATCGCGGCAGCCCGAGCCGCTCGCCGATATCGTTCTGGGTCAGCCCGTCGTGGTAGTAGCACCAGGCCACGCGCGCCACCAGCTCCTCTTCCGCCAGCGCCAGCCCGGCAAACCGTCCTTCTTCCGCAGTGCGTTTATCGCTCATAATTGAACTCTTATAAAAATTTAGATCATATGTTCGTGATGACGCGGAGGGAAATTGTGAGCCACGCGACAAAACGGATCATTTCGATCGTTTCTGGTTTATCTGAATCTCAATCGATAAAACTGTGATCCCTGCACGGTTGTAAATATAGTTCACCGTCTACGCTTTTGAACATTATTAAATCTAAAAATCATTTGTTCAATAGCGGAGCGATGATGATCCCACTTCTCGACGCGCGAAGTATCAGCAAGCAGTTCTCAGGCGTGCCGGTTCTAAAAGGCATTGATTTCACGCTGCTTGCGGGCCAGGTGCACGCGCTGATGGGCGGGAACGGCGCGGGAAAATCGACGCTGATGAAGATCATCGCCGGAGTCGAGACGCCGGATGAGGGTGAACTTTCCGTCGAGGGGCAGTCATATGCGCGGCTGACGCCCGTGCAGGCGCACAGGCTCGGCATTTACCTCGTGCCGCAGGAGCCGCTGCTGTTCCCCAACCTGACGGTGCGGGAAAACATCCTGTTCCGCCTGCCGCGCGAACTCGATCGGGAAAAGCGGCTGGCGGAGAAACTTGAGCAGCTGCAGTGCCGGCTGAACCTCGACGCCGCCGCCAGCACCCTGGAAGTGGCGGATCAGCAGATGGTGGAGATTCTGCGCGGATTAATGCGCAACGCCCGGATCCTGATCCTCGACGAGCCCACGGCCTCCCTCACGCCGGGTGAAACCGAACGGTTGTTTCGTCAGATCCGCGCTCTGCAGGCGCTCGGCGTCGGGATCGTGTTTATCTCGCACAAGCTGCCGGAAATTCGCATGCTGTCGAGCCACGTCTCGGTGATGCGCGACGGCGCGGTGGTGCTCAGCGGTGAAACCGCGCAGTTCGACGATAGCGCCCTGATCGCCGCCATGACGCCGGTAAGCCGCGAGAAATCCCTCAGCGATACGCAAAAGCTGTGGCTGGCGCTGCCGGGCAATCGTCGCACCCAGCCGCAGGACTTTCCGGTGCTCCGGGTGGAGGATCTTACCGGGGAAGGGTTTATCGATCTGAGCCTTGAGATCTACGCCGGGGAGATCGTCGGCCTGGCCGGGTTGGTAGGCTCCGGGCGCACCGAGTTTGCCGAAACGCTCTATGGCCTGCGGCCTGTGCGCGGGGGGCGCGTCTGGCTGGAGAACCAGGACATCACCGCCGCACCGGTAAGTTCACGTCTGGACAAAGGCCTGGTCTACCTGCCGGAAGACAGGCAGGTGTCCGGCCTGTTCCTCGACGCGCCGATCCGCTGGAACACCGTGGCGCTGAACGAGCCGTCGCTCTGGCAGCAGCGGAAAAGAGAGTCCGCGGTGGTGGAGCGCTATCACCGGGCGCTGGGGATCAAGCTCAACCATGCGGATCAATCCGTGCGCACGCTCTCCGGCGGCAACCAGCAGAAGGTGCTGCTGGCACGCTGTCTGGAAGCCAACCCGTTATTGCTGATCGTCGATGAACCGACGCGCGGGGTGGACGTCTCGGCGCGCGCCGATATCTACCAGCTTATCAAAAGCGTGGCGGCGCAGAACGTGGCGGTGCTGATGATCTCAAGCGATCTTGATGAGTTTCCCGGCCTTGCCGATCGCGTGCTGGTGATGCATCAGGGCGTACTCAGCGGCGAGCTGCCGCGCCATGCGGTCAGCCTCGATCGCATGATGGCGCTGGCGTTTGGAGGGCAATCATGAAGATCATACTGAAAAACCGCGAGCTGAGCGCGTTTCTCGCCATTCTGGCGCTGTTCGCCGTGCTGGTGGCGCTCAATCCGTCGTACCTGAGTTTGCAGACGCTGGGGATGATCTTCGCCAGCTCGCAGATCCTGATCCTGCTGGCGATCGGCGCGGCGCTGGTGATGCTGACCCGCAATATCGACGTCTCCGTGGGGTCAACCGTCGGGCTGTCCGCCATCGCCGTCGGCGTGGCGCTGAACAGTGGCTACAGCCTGCCCGTTTCCATTCTCTTCGCGCTGTCAGTTGGCGCGCTGGCGGGGGCATTCAACGGTTTTCTGGTGGTGGGATTACGCATCCCGGCGATTGTCGCCACCCTCGGCACGCTGGGGCTGTACCGTGGAGCGATGCTGCTCTGGACGGGAGGAAAGTGGATTGAAGGGCTGCCGCCGGGGTTGAAATCCCTCTCTGAGCCTGCGGCCATCGGCGTGTCGCCCCTTGGCATGGTGGTGTTGATTATCGTGGTCACCGGCGCGTGGACGCTGTCGCGCACCGCGTTCGGGCGTGATTTCTACGCGGTGGGGGATAACCTCGCCGCCGCGCGCCAGCTGGGCGTGGCGGTGAATCGCACCCGCATGATCGCCTTTACCCTCAACGGCATGCTGGCGGCCTGCGCTGGGATTGTCTTTGCCGCACAGATTGGCTTCGTGCCCAACCAGACCGGCAGCGGGCTGGAGATGAAAGCCATCGCCGCCTGCGTACTGGGGGGCATTTCACTGCTGGGCGGCACGGGCACGCTGATCGGCGCGCTGCTCGGTGCGTTCTTCCTCACCCAAATCGACACCGTGCTGGTGCTGTTCAGGCTTCCGGCCTGGTGGAACGACTTTATCGCCGGGCTGGTGCTGCTGGGCGTGCTGGTGCTCGACGGGCGTCTGCGTCAGGCGCTGGCGCGTCACCAGCGGGCGCTGAAGTACGGTCGTTTCCAGCCGGGCAACAGAGGGGGAAAGCACGTCACCCCGTTTCCCAAACGCAAAAAAGAGGTGGCGTAAATGAGGCTTAACTGGGAAAGCGCGCTGCTGATTTTACTGGTACTGGAGATCTTGCTCTTTGGCGCCATCAACCCGCGCATGCTCGACGTCAACATGCTGCTGTTCAGCACCAGCGACTTCATCTGCATCGGTATCGTGGCGCTGCCGCTGACGCTGGTGATCATTAGCGGCGGGATCGACATCTCCCTCGGCTCGACCATCGGCCTGTGCGCGATTGCGCTGGGGGTGATGATGCAGGCCGGGTGGCCGATGGCGGTTGCCGTTCCGCTGACGCTGCTGCTGGGTCTGCTGTGCGGGCTGGTGAATGCGGCGCTGATCCACTACACCGGCATCAGCCCGCTGGTGATCACCCTCGGCACGCTCTACCTCTACGGCGGCGGCGCGCTGCTGCTCTCCGGCATGGCGGGCGCGACGGGCTACGAGGGCATCGGCGGCTTCCCGGACAGCTTCACGGCGTTCGCTAACCTCACGGTGTTGGGTCTGCCGATCCCATTGGTCTTGTTCGCGGTAATCACCGTCTTCTTCTGGCTCATTACCCACCGCGGGCGCTTTGGCCGTCATTTGTTCCTGATTGGGCAGAACCCGCGCGCGGCGCGCTATGCGGCGCTGCCGGTGAACGGCATGCCCTACGTGCTGTACGGCCTGGTGGGCGTGGCCTCGGCGATTGCCGCGCTGGTGATGGTCTCCTATTTCGGCTCCGCGCGTTCGGATCTGGGGCGCGATCTTTTAATGCCTGCGCTCACCGCCGCCGTGCTCGGCGGAGCCAATATCTACGGCGGGTCAGGTTCGGTTGTCGGTACGGCGCTGGCGGCGCTGCTGGTGGGGTACCTGCAACAGGGTTTACAGATGGTCGGCATCCCCAACCAGGTGTCGAGCGCGCTGTCGGGGGCGCTGCTGGTTGTGGTGGTGATGGGGCGTTCGCTGAGTCTGCACCGCGAATGGGTGCGATCTCTCTTTAGAAAACTATCCGGAGCGTAAGATGAAAACAAAACTGCTCGTCCTGGCAATGGCCCTCAGCTTCGCTTCGGCGCAGGCGGCGGACCGCATTGCCTTTATCCCGAAGCTGGTGGGCGTCGGCTTCTTCACCAGCGGCGGCAACGGTGCGAAAGAGGCGGGGAAAGATCTTGGCGTGGACGTGACCTACGACGGCCCAACCGAGCCGAGCGTCTCCGGCCAGGTGCAGCTCATCAATAACTTCGTCAACCAGGGCTATAACGCCATTATCGTCTCCGCCGTGTCGCCGGATGGGTTGTGTCCGGCGCTGAAGCGCGCGATGCAGCGCGGCGTCAAGGTTCTGACCTGGGATTCCGACACCAAACCGGAGTGCCGCAGCATCTACATCAATCAGGGGACGCCGGAACAGCTGGGCGGCCTGCTGGTGGAGATGGCGGGCAAGCAGGTCACCAAACCGAACGCGAAAGTGGCGTTCTTCTACTCCAGCCCGACCGTCACCGACCAGAACCAGTGGGTGAAAGAGGCGAAGGCCAAAATCGAGAAAGACCATCCCCAGTGGCAGATCGTCACCACCCAGTTTGGCTATAACGACGCCACCAAATCGTTGCAGACCGCCGAAGGGATCTTAAAAGCGTATCCGGATCTGGATGCGATTATCGCCCCGGACGCCAACGCGCTTCCTGCTGCCGCGCAGGCGGCAGAAAACCTGAAGCGGGAAGGGGTGGCGATTGTCGGGTTCAGCACGCCGAACGTGATGCGCCCGTACGTTGAGCGCGGCACGGTGAAGGCCTTCGGCCTGTGGGACGTGGTGCAACAGGGCAAAATTGCGGTCAATGTCGCCGATCGTTTGCTGAAAAAAGGCGATCTTAACGTTGGCGACAGCGTGGACGTGAAAAATATCGGGACGCTGAAGGTCGAGCCGAACAGCGTGCAGGGCTACCAGTATGAGGCGAAGGGCAACGGCATCGTGCTGCTGCCGGAACGCGTGGTGTTCACCAAAGAGAACATCAGCAAATACGATTTCTGACGGGGGAGCAAATGGCTGATTTAGACGACATCAAAGACGGCAAGGATTTTGGCATCGGCACGCCGCAGCAAAATGTGCCGTTCACCCTGAAGGGCTGCGGCTCGCTGGACTGGGGCATGCAGTCGCGGCTGGCGCGCATCTTCAATCCGCAGAGCAACCGTACGGTGATGCTGGCCTTTGACCACGGCTACTTTCAGGGGCCGACTACCGGCCTTGAGCGTATCGACCTCTCTATCGCGCCGCTGTTTGGTGAAACCGACGTGCTGATGTGTACCCGCGGCATCCTCAGGAGCCAGGTGCCCGCCGCGACGAACAAACCGGTGGTGCTGCGCGCCTCCGGCGGTAACTCGATTTTGGGCGAACTTTCCAACGAGTGCGTGGCGGTGGCGATGGAAGACGCCCTGCGCCTGAACGTCTGCGCGGTGGCGGCGCAGGTGTACATCGGAAGCGAGTTTGAGCATCAGTCGATCAACAACATCATCAAGCTTGTCGATGCAGGGGCGCGCTACGGCATGCCGACGCTGGCGGTAACGGGCGTGGGGAAAGAGATGGCGCGTGACGCGCGCTATTTCTCGCTGGCAAGCCGCATCGCCGCCGAAATGGGGGCGCAGTTCGTCAAAACCTACTACGTGGATCAGGGTTTTGAAAAAGTGACCGCCAGCTGCCCGGTGCCGATCGTTATCGCGGGGGGCAAAAAGCTGCCGGAGCACGAGGCGCTGGAGATGTGCTGGCGCGCGATAGACCAGGGCGCGTCCGGCGTGGACATGGGGCGCAACATCTTCCAGTCCAGTGCGCCGCTCGCCATGCTGAAGGCGGTGAAGAAAGTGGTGCACGAGAACTGGAATGCCCGTGATGCGTTCCAGTTCTGGCAGGAAGAGAAACAGGGAGAAGCAAAATGAACGTGACGCTGGTAGAGATCAACATTAAGCCCGAGCGGGTGGACGAGTTTCTGGAGGTGTTTCGCGCCAACCACGAGGGCGCAATCCAGGAGCCGGGGAACCTGCGTTTTGACGTATTGCAGGACCCGAGGGTGAAAACCCGGTTCTTTATCTACGAAGCCTATAAAGACGAAGAGGCGGTGCTGGCGCATAAGCAAACCCCGCACTATCTCGCGTGCGTGGACAAGCTGGAGGAGCTGATGTCGGAGCCGCGCAAAAAACGCAGCTTTGTCGGGTTATTGCCGGAGTAATGGTCTTGCCCGGTGGCGCTGCGCTTACCGGGCTTTTGGGGAAAAGGTGGAATGGTTTTGTAGGCCGGATGAGCGTAGTCCGCCCGGCTTTAGATTTTGCTTTACTGCGCTTTTTTGGCTGCGTCCTGCATCTCTTTCATTTTTTGCGAGGCCGCTTGCTGGCTTTGGCGTAGGTTTTCGCTCGCGGCAACCAGAAACTCAGGATGATTAGCCAGGTAGATAGATATCGCTTCACCCATTTTTTCCGGATGGGCGATAAAGTAATCCTCGGCGATTTTGCCGATTTCCGTCTTCTGCTCAGCGGTAAACTCAGCGGCCTGGCTCAGCGCCGGTGCGGTCAGTGTGACGAAAACGGTCAGAACGAGGAAGGGGTGCTTTATGAAAAACATGATGGGTACTCATTTCAGATTAAGGATGTTAACCACGGGCGGCATAACCCGGCCATAGTCGTTTATGGTTTGCCAGCGTATTTCGCAGCGAGGCGCCTTCTGGCACTCGTCCATTGTTCGCTGGCTAAAAGGGGCAATGATGCCCGCGTTATCAATGGATTTGTTGTTAATACGCGTCTGGAAGAGCGTCACGTAGTAGGGGGTCGGGTTCTTCACCACGAGCTGGTTTGCTGAATATGACCAGAGGATTTCCCGATACGCGTTTTCTGGATTGCCGTTTAATCCCTCAGGGCGATAGAACACTTTGAAGCTTGAACGTACGGCCATTTGCACGTTGTCGCTGCTGGTCTTACTGGCTGGAATGGTTGAGATGCTGAGGGTGAAAAGCGTTTCACGGTCAGCAGGCAAACCCTCATCGGCACGAAAAATCCTGATGCTATTTTCGCGTCCGCCCTGTAGTGCAAAAAGCGCGGGCGTTGCAACAAGCGCCGAGGTCGCCTGGGGGGCAGAGGTTGCCCCTGGCCAGTTTCCGCCAGCATAAATTTTTGCGCTGACCAGCCAGGGAAGCGTGGATTTATTGCGCACTGAAACGGTAATGGAGTGCTGTTTTTCAGGATAGACGAAGCGTGTCCCCCCTATCACGACGCCTGCATGCGCAAAAGAGATGAACGTTAAGAGTGCTAAAACAGGGATCAGGATGCGCAGTTTCATCACGGTGTTATCAGGCATAAGTCAAAATAAAGGTTGCTGCAGCATTGGCTGTTCCAGGCGATACAGCGCCTCCGTCAGCAAGATAACGGGCATAAAAATCAAGGGTGGCAGTAAGCTGGTTATTTGACAGCGTAAACAGCTGGCTTTCATCGCCCAGCGGTATAAGCGTTTTGTCCGGATTATAAATACCGATAGCCACGCCGCTGGCATAACCCGGACCGCCTGTCAGCGAAAGCAAATCTGCGTTGCCCTGATTGGGCGTGCCTTCAAAATGGGTACTGATGTTATTCAACCCTGCGCCGCAGTTTTCAAGATTGATAGCAAAATGTTCCCATGGCGTATTATTTTTCTGGTTCGTAAATTGCCCTGTGGCGACGTCGCTCATACGAACGATAAGATTTTCCGAATCAGGCGATATGATGCAGGTTTTGCTTTTTACGGTGCCTACAATATAAACGGTCCCGTCGTGCGCCATTGTACTCGCACTGCCCAGGTGCATCAGGATAATGCAGAAGAAAAATAACCGGAGAAACGGTTTCATTCATATTCCTTACTGATAAAGCAGGTCAAAATACATAACGGCAGTCGCATTTCCTGACGTCACGACGGGCAGCGTGGATTTATAGAGCAAATAAAACGTGAGCGTGTTATCCCCAGGCAGCAGCGGATAAAGCGAGGACTCCGTATTATTGATCGGTATTGGGGTGCGATTGGAATCCAGTAGCTCGACGCCGAGGCCCGTTGCCATCCTGCCAGGCGTTCCCTTTCCGTTATCTGAAAGTGCCAGCAATGTCGGGTTGTTCGCATCCACATTCCCGGTAAACCAAACTTTGGTGCCGGTAATGGCGCGGGTGCAACCTTTCAACGTGATTTCAAACTTTGTATCCGGCGTTGTGGTGCCAACCGACGGGAAATCATCCGCGGTAAAGTCACCGAGTTCGACCGTCTGCTCAACGCTGCCTGTGTCGACGTTGCAGGACTCCCCCACGATGGTGCCGATAAACTGAACATTGAAACTGTCATTATCTGCTCTGGCGGTCTGTAAGGACAACGCCAGATTTGCCAGCAGAAACAGGAGAAAATAGCGCTTTTTCATCACCCAATCCTTATGCGAAATCAACGCGTAACAAGGCCAGAGCGGTGAACACGCCCAGTTCCGGGGAATTGCCCGTTGTGCTGATAGGATATGCTTTCAGCGTCACGTTGGCCTTGCCCGCCTCATCAGTCGTAAAAGGTGCGCTACTTGAAAAGACATTCGGTTTCAGTATGTTGTCTTGCTCACTGGTAACCACGACGGCAACATCAGGATTATCCGATGCCAGCGCTTCCGGGTAGCGAGGGTCCGATGTGCCCATAACGCGCAAGGTTAATTGTGCTGGCGAGTTCACGTCAGCATTACATTCAATGGGCACATTAAAGGTTTTGGGCTGAGCGTTGTCCGGCATCTGCCCGGCGCGCGTAAAATCACCGTGATAAAGAGAACCCAGATCCACCGTCACGGTTTGCCCGGCATTAATGACGCAGTTTTGCGGCACGGTAATAACGCCACTGTAGGTAATCTGGTAGACAATATTGGTCAGGCGATCGTTATTCGTCGTGGTGACGTACACATTGAACATCAATTTTGGCGGGATAACCACGGTGCCGATAAAAGGCCTGACAATTTGTAATTTAAAGATCAGGTCATTATCGTTGACCGGGAAAACGCCGCCGGTATCCACTTCATCGTGGCCGCCCATGTGAACGTACTCAATGGGGGGATAAAACTCACCAATGGTTGCGTCATTTATTTTCATGGCGCCAATAATATAATCCGGGTCAAGCTGGAGATATTTCCATTCACCATCCGTTTTGACGACCGGAAAAGGGCTCAAATAGGAGCGATAGGTGCGTTTTTCCCACTCACCCGGTGGACAGGTGGCGTTAACCTGCACATCCTGATTTTTTTCCAGCTCTGTGGAGCCACCTTTAATGTTCTGATTGGTGTTCAGCGTGGTGGTCAAATCATAGTTAACAATCGAGATGCCACCGTTAGCATTTTTACAAATATCGGCTATTCCATAAGGTGAGAATGCCAGCCCGACCACATAAAATAAAATCATCCATAATTTCATTTATATACACTCCGTTTTCAACCGCAGCAGCGGCTGTTTACTTTCAGGTAATTGATACTTCACGCTACATTGCTTGTCTGACCCTTCACCCCACTGAATTTTCAGCGTTCCCGCCGGGCTCAGGCCAGAGAGATAGACCTCTCCGTCTTCACCCACAATCGTATCGCTGCCATTGTCATCACGTGACACCATGGCACCGAAAGGAACGGGTTTGCCCCGATGGGTTAAGGTCATTAACGCACGCGTACCAGGCCGGGCTTTGAAGGTTGCACGCACAACCGCGCCACGGGTTGGGACCACATTGGTTACGGCATCATCGATATCCATATCGTCAGCCAGTGAGTTGATGTCCAGTGCCATGCGGTTGAGATGATACGAGGAAGCGTAGGGAACCACGGCATAGCCTCTCCAGTCGGTATGAATACCTGGCTCGTTCTCGACCTTGACGTTACTCGCGCCCGGAGCGGCAATCAGCACGTTGGTATCACCCAGTGGCTGGCTAAGGGTGATGCCGTTCCGGTGAGCAATGACGCCGCCGCTCAAACCGTAGTTCACCTGCTGGTAGTCGCCGTTTCCGCTGTAGTTATAGCCCACGTTCGCATTGCCATAGGCGCTATCGTATTCAAGGCTGCTGGAGCCTTGTGATTTTGTCCCCTGGCTTGAATACCCTTCCTGAACGCTGTAGCTCAGGTTGTTATCCTCAAGCAATGTGCCGTTGATCCCGGCATTTTGCGAGGTTTCACCCTTTTTGTCGGTGCTGATGTTGTAGGTGGCATAAGCATAGTTATGCTTCTGGCTGACATCGTTTTGTGGACGCAGCCACAGGCTCAATGGCAGCGACAAATTCAGCGCGTAAATCTCGTCGCTTTTCGACATGCCCGGTGATTTGTTGTAGTTGTAGGACAGGCTGTAGGACACATCTTTAATGGTCCCGCTAAAGCCTACCTGGAGTAGCGTATTTTTTTCATCGGTATGCCAGTAGGTCTGTTGGCTGCCCGTGACAAAGAGCGAACCTGCATGACCAAGCTGCTGAGAGATGTTGAACTGAACCTTTCCTCGCTTGGTGTAGTACAGATTGTAATAATCCATCCAGGGATTTTGCTGTTCGGTATCGTTGTCCTCGTGGTCACCCGTGTAGCCGCGCATTTGCTTATAGGCTGTTTCATCCAGTGAATAGAATCCCGATGTCGAGTACCGGTAGCCCAGCAGCTGAAAGTTAGTGCCGAGGCCGTTAAGGGATTTTGCATACAGAAAACGGATCGATTGCCCTGAATGCGTGCTGTCATCCGCCAGCGTGCTCTTCGCGTGAGTCACATCCGCAGAGATAGCGCCCAGTTCACCCATATTCAGGCCGGTGCCGAATGCCAGCGAGTGGTAATTGTTGGTTATCTGCGATCCGCTATACAGCGTGAAGCCATGTGAAAGCCCCCAGATTAGAGACCCCTGAACGAAATTAACCTCGTCCTGTTGATCGCTGCTGCTGCGGTATTCGGCCGCTGTTAATGCGTACTTTACGCGGCCTTCACGCTGGAGTACGGGAACGGTGGAATAAGGCACGGAATAGCTGTTGATGCTACCGTCAGATTCTTTTACCTCAACACTGAGGTCACCGCTTGAGGACGTGGGAAACAGGTCGCTAATCGCAAATGCACCCGGTGGAACATAGCTTTGATAAATGGTGTAGCCATTTTGCTTAATGGTTACCTGAGCATTGCTTTTTGCGATACCACGGATCGTGGGCGCGAAACCCTTCAGGCTATCGGGCAGCATATTGTCATCAGAGGCGATTTGCGCACCGCGAAAAGGGAGGCTGTCAAACACGTCTGATGGGGTGTAGCTGTCACCCAGCGTCAGTCTTCCTTTCAGCGGAATGACCGCGCGTTCAACATAGGTATTAATGTGCTGCCAGTTGTCGCTGCGTGAGTCATCGCTGTTGTGATAATTCCAGCTTGAGTAATCCCTTAACCGCCACGGGCCAAGGTTCAACCCGCTGTTAAGCCCGAGGAAATAGCTTTTACTGGTTGAGTTGCTCTCCCCCCGATCGCGGCTACGAGAGCCGGTGAAGTTATAATTCAGCAGGAGGGCATTAATGCCTTCATCCCATTGTTCAGGCGGAATGTATCCGCGTGCGCTATTCCTCAGGGCGGCTTGCGGGATACTGATATCCAGCCGCTGATGCTCAAAATCAAAGGTGGTTGATGAGGCGGGAATGATTGACGCAATATCAATACAGCTGTCCGTCTTTTCCGCCGTCAGGGCAGGAAACGCCTGAAGGTTAACGCCCAGGTTTTCCAGCGCTTTTGCTGATAAACAGGCGGTCAGACCGGTATCATCCGCCTGCGGTTGTGCCGTCGACGCGGTATTTCTTGCCGTAAAGGTGATATCGCGAGTCGCCACAAACGCCCCGTTAAGCCAGAGATCAACACGATAAACGCCTGGTGCCTGGCCATTGGTGGAAAACCGCGACAGGTCAGCAACGGCAGAGGGATCGCTAGACAAAAATGCCGGGTTGAAAAAATATTCTGCACTTGCATCTGATGGCGATAGCAATCCTGCTATCGCCATCGCCACTGGCGTAAGGGATGTTAAAGAAAATGTGCTAAAAATCAGTGAAGTATTACGTTTCATCTCTTTTCCCTGCAGTAAATGCTAAGTACTTCCTTCCTTGAAGACAAAATGCAGGTCTGCTATTTCATTTCAGGTTGTTAATGGGAACAAATCTGCGTAGGGGTATTTGCGCCGAAATCATTCACTGTCTGGAATTTCACACTGCCGGAACCGCCGCCGGGGATATCCACCGTCAACGTGTTTTTAGGTGCGACCATTGAATTGGGAAGACGGGTTCCCCCAACAAAGAACTGCACCAACGATACGTAATACGGTGATGGATTCGTTATGATGACTTTTCCATTTTCTGTCCGACACGTCAGCGTTTTGGGCGCATCCACGGAAAGGGATGTTAATTTCTTAGGGCGAATGAATAACTTAATCACACTCTGTGTTGCTATTTGCAGCGTATTGCCCTGAAGCTTATTTTTATCGACAGACGGAATAGCCTTGCTGTTCAGATAGAAAACAGTTTCGCGATCGGCAGGAAGGTCGGGGCCGATATACATAATACGCAGCGTGTTCTCTTTCTTGGGGTGGATAACAAACAACGGTGGCGTAAGGATAAAGTCTGGTGACTTGATACCCTCAACGTTGGCTACCCATGATTGTATTAAGAACGTATTGTCTGCCGACGAATTGATCACCGGTAATGAAACCTGTTTATCCCCCTGCGGATAAATGACGCGGGTAGCCCCTAAAGCAATTCCACCTGCAGAGGCATTCGTTGCCAGACCCATTGTCAGCAGCAACGTACCAGCCATCATCAGGCGAGACAAAGACGTAGGTGATGTGTTCATTTGCATTGTTCCCTCAATTCTCATGACGAGGCACTCGGGCCTCTGAGTGTTTTACTGGTAGACGACGTTAAACCATACCTGGGCGTCGGCCGTACCAGCCTGAACGTGCGGTTGTGTGGAGCGGTATTTCGCCATAAAACGCAGAACATTGGCGCCGTTC
Organism: Enterobacter sp. PL1; assembly: GCF_945957325.1. Taxonomy (NCBI): domain Bacteria; kingdom Pseudomonadati; phylum Pseudomonadota; class Gammaproteobacteria; order Enterobacterales; family Enterobacteriaceae; genus Enterobacter; species Enterobacter sp. PL1. Next base: position 107,503 of record NZ_CAMFKT010000003.1, on the reverse strand, counting down.
TGCAAGGGGGCGTACCAGGGCGGGGCTGTATCCGGAATAAGTAGATGACCGGTTGCGTCAAATATTCCCACACCAATCCCCTGCGCTGCGCCTGCGCCATAACCTGCGCGAAAAATTTGCGGGTCTTTTGCATCGGACTCGCCGCTGAACAGTACGCCCGCACGTTGACTGACGCTGGTATCGCAGTCTTCTAGCGTTATCTGAAAGGCTGTTGGTGCTGCCCAATCGCCCGTTGCGGCAAATTCGTTATTGCGTATTTGGCCCATACGCACAATCTGGTCCTGACTTTCTGCACTGACGGAACAGCCGGTGTTGACGACTTGCCCCTGAAAATGCACGCTTCCGTCGTCAATTGCCGAGGCGGGCAGTGCAACGCACAGCAATACGCTGAAAAACAGCACTGATTGCCTGGTGACCTGTCGCATAGTGACTCCGTTTCGATGGATCGGCAAAACACCCCCGAATCAGATTCCGAGGGTGTTACTGCAGCTAACGAATCAGGAGTAAACCATCTGGAATGTTGCAGTCGAGGATACGTTACCCGGCGTGGCCGCACCGGTAGCGATGTAGTCAACGCTCAGCGGGATGGTGTTCTCGCCATTGATCAGCTTCACGTTGGAGGAGGTATCACCGATATTGAGTACGTTACCATCCGGTCCGAACAGTTGCAGTGCGACGTTAGTTGCTGAGCCAGCGCCCGCTGTGTTAGCCAGTGAACCTGCCAGTGCTGCGTCTTGCTGACCGTTGAAAATCACAGCGGCGTTCTGGCTTACCGTGGTGTCACAATCCTCCAGAACGATTTTGAAATCTTCTTTCTGGTTCGCCTGCATTCCTTTTGTCGTCAATTTCACAGTACGAACCTGGCTCAGCGTTACAGTCTGATCTACGGAGTCAGCTGCGACCGAACATGCAGCATTAACAACCTGGCCAACGAAGTTAACCGTACCGCCAGAAACCGTGACGGTGTCTGCCTGTGCGTTCATCGCTACGCCACTTACCATTGCCGTTGCAATGACCATTGCTAAAACGTGCTTTTTCATACAAATCCTTTTAAATAAACATCTTTCTGTCAAATTGAAATTGAGTAAAAGCTATATGCTTTCACAGCGTGAACTTGAATAACGTTTAACAAGTTCCGTTATTTAGAATATGCATTTCGCATAATGGACGGGCTTATTGAAAAGCTCTTTTCATCATGTTTATGATGTTCCGCGGCAGGTATTCTAGGAGTCGTGAAATATTATTTCAATGTATGGTGGTATAATATGCCGTTAGTTTTTTTTAGGTATAATATTAGAATTAATTAATATTTTTAAATGATGTAAGTAGTGGTGTTTTTACCGGATTTTAACAATGGGCGGCCTGTTTGCGGTCAAATAGATAAAGGTGGTGTATGGATATCGGTTTGGTTGCAAAAAAAATCATGTAAGAGAAAAGGAACTTTATAATTTTAAAAGTATAAATGTATGTCTGAAATATAATACTTTTATTTCAATTTGTAATATTTATACCAGAAAAATGAAATCCCCCTCGGTTAAGAGGGGGGATTAATCAGATCTCTTCTACGCGCACTCTGAGTGCTGCCAGCGCTTTACGTGCCGCTTTTAGCACCTGCTCACACTGCTCAATGGTCAGCGTAAGCGGCGGTTCAATACGAATGGTTTTTGCGTTATTAAGCGTCCCGGCCACCAGCACACGCTGCCTGAACATCTCGCTCGCGAAGCTGTAGCCGATTTCGTTATCAACGAACTCAATCGCCATCAGCATCCCTTTGCCGCGCGCCTCCTGCACAAGGTCAGGGTATTCCCGGCCCAGCTGGCGGAAGCCGTCCAGCAGCATGTCGCCTTTTTGCTCCGCCTGCGCAGGCAGGTTTTGCTCCAGCAGCACGTTGATGGTCGCCAGCGCCGCCGCACAGGCCAGCGGGTTACCGCCAAAGGTGGTGGTATGCAGGAACGGATTGTCGAACAGCACCGAGAAGACTTCTTCGGTGGCGACCGTCGCGCCAATCGGCATCACGCCGCCGCCGAGCGCTTTCGCCAGGCACAGAATGTCCGGCTGCACGTTTTCGTGCTCGCAGGCGAACATCTTGCCGGTACGCCCCATGCCGGTCTGGACTTCGTCGAGGATCAGCAGCGCGCCAAACTCGTCGCACAGCTGACGCACGGCAGGCAGATAGCCCTGCGGAGGGAGGATGACGCCGCCTTCACCCTGAATGGGCTCCAGGATCACCGCCGCCACGTCATCGCCGGTTTTACGGCATTCACTCAGCACGGTGCGCATGGCGTTAATGTCGCCGAACGGCACGTGGCGGAAGCCCGGCAGCAGCGGCATAAACGGTTTACGGAAAGTGGATTTAGCGGTCGCCGACAGTGCGCCGAGGGATTTACCGTGGAACGCGCCGCTGGTGGCGATAAAGGTGAATTTCCCGCGCGGCGACTGGTACGCTTTGGCGAGCTTAATCGCCGCTTCGACCGATTCTGTGCCGCTGTTGCTGAAGAAGCTGTATTTCAGTTTGCCGGGCGTTAAGGCCGCCAGCGTTTTCGCGAGCATGGCGCGAAGCGGGTCGAGCAGTTCCTGGCTATGGAGAGGTTGTTTCGCAAGTTGATTCTGTACGGCGGAAACCACAACTGGATTACGGTGCCCCACGTTGAAAATTCCAAAACCTCCCAGGCAATCGATAAACTCCTGTCCCTGGGTGTCGACAAGCGTGTTGAGACTTCCCGCTTGCCACTCTACGGCTCCGTAATCCCCGCCGGCGGTAACAGATTTGCGATACTCCAGAAACCCTGGATTGACGTGCTCTTTAAAGTAATCGATGACCTCACGGTTAAGTTGTTTCATCTCCTCATGATCAAGCGTTCGCTTCTCAATGAGATTCAGTGCGTGCGCGGTACAGGCAAGAGCCGAGGCGCTGGAAGGTAACCTGTTCAAAATGTGCTCCCGGGGATCGCGTATCACATGATACTGGTTTAAGTATTGCAGGGATTACGCCACTTCAGAGGCCTTAACGAAAATCGGGATAAACGCCAGGTTAAAATAATGTTGCACAATATTTAATCATGCCGATAGAAGCCAAACGGGATTTAGCGGTACGGGGCAGCAAGTATAAAGAAAGGGGGGAAGAGCGTCGCTGCACTAAAGAGGTGCATACGCTGCAACTTAAGCGGGCATTAACAGGTCATACTTTGTCGGTAATTTCTTTGCGAAAGTATTTGAAATCAATGAATTAAAATATCGTACAAAAAGTATGGTTTAAGTCAAATCTGCGATCTTCATCAAGTTTAACAACTAAAGATAAATTGTTTACCGCCGAAAAAACATTGACCCACAAAATTAACATTCAAATAACCTGCAAGGGATGCTCACGATGTCCTCTCCAACCTATGTCACCCAGAATGAATATCCTCTGGACGATGACACCACCTTAATGTCTACCACAGACGTCCACAGCTACATCACCCACGCCAACGACACCTTTGTGCAGGTGAGCGGCTATCAGCTCGATGAGCTGACGGGCCAGCCGCACAATATGGTGCGCCATCCCGATATGCCAAAAGCTGCGTTTGCCGATATGTGGTACACGCTGCAGCAGGGCGAGCCGTGGAGCGGGATTGTCAAAAACCGGCGCAAAAACGGTGACCACTACTGGGTGCGTGCTAACGCGGTGCCGATGGTGCGCCGCGGGCAGGTGACGGGCTATATGTCGATTCGCACCAGAGCCACAGCGGAGGAGATCGCCGCCGTGGAGCCGCTCTACCGGGCGCTGAACGACGGGCGCTGTAAAAAACGTATTCACAAAGGGCTGGTGGTGGGAAAGGGCTGGCTGGGTAAACTCCCGGCCATGCCGCTGCGCTGGCGCGTGCGCAGCGTGATGGCGGTGCTCTTTGCTGGACTCGCCGCCACGCTGGCCGCCACCTCCGCAGGCTGGTTACCGCTTGCCGCCGCTGCGGTGGTGATGCTGATGGGAACGCTGCTGTTTGAGCAACAGATTGTCCGCCCGATAGAGAATGTGGCGCGACAGGCGCTGAAGGTCGCCACCGGCGAGCGCAACAGCGTGCAGCATCTTAACCGCAGCGATGAGCTGGGCCTGACGCTGCGCGCGGTAGGACAACTTGGCCTGATGTGCCGCTGGTTGATCAATGACGTGTCGAGCCAGGTGGTGAGCGTCCGTGACGGCAGCGACAGGCTGGCGCAGGGGAATGAAGATTTGAACGATCGGACCCGTCAGACCGTCGCGAACGTGCAGCAGACCGTCGCGACAATGAACCAGATGGCCGCGTCCGTTCAGAGTAACTCCGAAACCGCCGCCGAGGTGGACAAACTCTCCGTGGCCGCCAGCAGCGCGGCGACGAAAGGGGGCAACGCGATGCAAACCGTGGTTAAAACGATGGATGACATTGCCGACAGCACGCAGCGCATTGGCTCGATTACCTCTCTGATTAACGATATCGCGTTCCAGACCAACATTCTGGCGCTGAACGCGGCGGTTGAAGCGGCAAGGGCAGGGGAGCAGGGCAAAGGGTTTGCCGTGGTCGCGGGCGAAGTCCGTCATCTCGCCAGCCGCAGCGCCAGTGCGGCTAATGATATTCGTAAACTCATTGATGCCAGCGCCAGCAAGGTGCAGTCCGGCTCTGAGCAGGTTCACGCCGCGGGCCGTACGATGGATGATATCGTTGTGCAGGTGAAAAACGTGACCCAGCTTATCGCCCAGATCAGCCACGCGACCTCCGAGCAGGCAACCGGCTTATCAGAGCTAACCCGCGCGGTAGCTGAACTCGACAGCATCACGCAGAAAAACGCCGATCTGGTCGAGGAGAGCGCGCACATTTCGGCCATGGTGAAGCACCGCGCCGGACGCCTTAAGGATGCGGTGACCGTGCTCCATTGAGTCAGTCATGTTCCAAAAAAGCCGTTTATACCGTAGGGAATAAACGGCTTTTTATTTTTCTGATTGTGACTATTAATGGGGTTTATTGTTAATTTAATATTAAATAACTAAAGAAAGTGCGTCAGTTATTTATTCCTGCCTAAGTCAGTTCTTCAGAATGCTATTTCGAAAATACCCCGTTTGGCGGTCTGGTAACGATCGATGAGGCCATATTAATAGCCTGCACCTATGTATTGTGAGGATTATGAAATAAAAAAACGATCAAACTCATAAAGTTAGCGAAATCGTTACCGATAACAGCGATCGTCTGAGAAATAATCACATCGATGGAGAAAATATGTTCTTTCATGACGTAAAGATCGGCACAAAATTATTTCTGGCGTTTGGGTTCTTTATTGTCCTGATGGCGATCAGCGCAAGTGTGTCTTTGCTGAGCCTGAACCGGGCAAATAATGGGATGCAGTCCATTGTTACCCATGACTATCCGACCACGGTAAAAGCGAACCAGTTAATTGATAACTTCCAGGAATTTATTAGCACTCAACAGCTGATGCTGCTGGACGAGCAGGGTACCTACACGGGGCAATCTCAGCAGCGCCTGAAAGAGATCAGCGAGCATATCACGGTGATCCTGGGCGAGCTGAACACCGCGTTGCAGGATCAAAAGTCTCAGCAGGTGCTGGCGGATATCCGCAGCGTGCGCCAGCAGTACCTGGATTCACGCTACCGCATTCTGCAGGCGGTGCAGAACAACAACCGTGCGGGCGCCATACAGGAAATGATGACTACCACCCTCGCCGTGCAGCAGGCTTATAAAGCGAAGGTGAAGGAGCTGATCGCCATTCAGAACAGCGAAATGCAGCGTGCGGGCACGCAGGTGGAAGGAGATTTCAGGTCTAACCGTCTGCTGCTGATCCTCCTCACGCTCTTTAGCGTTGGGGCAGGCAGCCTGATTGGCTGGTTTATCGTGCGCGCCATCACCCGCCCGCTCGGTGAGGCGGTGAGTTTCGCAAAAGCGATTTCAGAGGGCGATCTGACGGGCAGCATCACGCCGCACGGCAAAGACGAAACGGGCCTGCTGCTGCATGCGCTGATGGAGATGAAGACGCGTCTGCTGGACATTGTGCAGCAGGTGCAGACCGGCTCGGAGAATATCTCCAGCGCAGCCGCGCAGATTGTCGCCGGGAACCAAGATCTGGCCGCACGCACGGAAGAGCAGGCCAGCTCCGTTGAACAGACTGCCGCCTCGATGGAGCAGATCACCGCGACGGTGAAAAATACCGCCTCGCATACCGGTGAAGCGACCAACCTTTCTGCCGATGCCGCCACGGTGGTCAAAAACAACGGTGAGATGATGAAGCAGGTGACCAGCAAAATGCGCCTGATTAACGAGACCTCCAACCGGATGTCCGACATTATCGACCTGATCGACGCTATTGCGTTCCAGACCAACATTCTGGCGCTGAACGCGGCGGTGGAAGCGGCGCGCGCCGGTGAGCACGGCCGCGGCTTTGCGGTGGTGGCAGGAGAGGTGCGCCAGCTTGCTCAGAAGAGCGCGTCGTCTGCCAGCGAAATCCGCGAGCTGATTGAGAGCTCCACCAGCCAGACCCAGGACGGGATGAACCTGGTCGAAAAAGCGAGTGGGCTGATCAACGGCATGGTTGGCAACGTGGAGGAGATGGATGCGATCCTGCGCGAGATCCGTCAGGCCAGCCATGAGCAGACGGAGGGGATCTCGCAGATCAACAGCGCGATTGGCCTGATTGATGCCACTACCCAGCAAAACTCCGCGCTGGTGGAGGAATCCGTCGCGGCGGCGGCATCGCTTAACGAACAGGCGATGCACCTGAAAGAGCTGGTACGCGTCTTCCGCGTGAGCGAGCACGCACCGGCTTAATCCAGCTGGGAGATCTCCAGCGCCGCGCGGTCAATCACGCCGATAATCTGCTTAAGCTGCGCGTCGCTGAGCTCTCCCTGATTCACCTTCAGGTCTAATACCGCCTTAAAGTTATCCAGCGCCCGCTTCATCTGTGGGTTTTTGCGCAGCTGAAAGCCGACGCTGCGCGCTTTGATACGCACCTGGATCTGTTCCAGCTGTTCCCGGTTTTCGTCCAGCCAGCGTTGTCCTTCAGCGGTAATCGCAATGCGCTTACGCCCGTTCTCTTCTTCTGTAATGGTGATAAACGCCTGATCCTGCAAATAATCCAGGGTTGGATAGATGACGCCCGGGCTCGGGGTGTAGTTCCCCTGGGTCAGGTTCTCGATCTCTTTAATCAGCTCATAGCCGTGGCTCGCGTTGCGGGTCAGGATATCCAGAATCACCAGCCGCAAATCGCCGTGGCCGAAAAAGCGCGGCCGACGTCCGCCGCCCTCGTGTTCGTGTCGCATAGTATTCCCTTTTTTTGATATATCTAAACTATATCTAAGATATATTCAGATGCAATCTAAAAGATCTTGCATTTTTCCTTATTAGTAATCATTATCATTTGAAAATTGATTTAGATATATCGTATTCACCAGAAAAGGGTCTAAAAATGGCATCTACTCGTTATCCACAGCGTGTTCGTAATGACCTGCGTTTTCGCGAGCTGACGGTGCTCCGCGTTGAGCGCGCCAGCGCGGGTTTCCAGCGCATTGTTTTAGGCGGCGAGGCGCTGGAGGGCTTTAGCTCCCGCGGTTTCGACGACCATACCAAAGTCTTTTTCCCGGCACCCGGGACGACGTTTACGCCGCCGGTGGTCACCGATGAAGGCATCGACTGGGGCGACGGCGTGCGTCCGCAGGCGCGCGACTATACGCCGCTATACGATGAGGCAAATCATGAGCTGGTTCTCGATTTCTTCATTCATGACGGCGGCATTGCCAGCAGCTGGGCGGTTGAGGCGAAAGCGGGAGACAAGCTGACCATCGGCGGCCCGCGCGGTTCGCTGGTGGTGCCGGAGGATTACGCCTGGCAGCTGTACGTGTGCGATGAATCCGGCATGCCCGCGCTGCGCCGACGCTTAGAGAGCATTGCTCAACTGCCGGTTCGCCCGGACATACACGCGGTCGTGATGGTTGGGGATGAATCGTATAAGGACTATCTGGCGCACCTGAGCGCGTTCAACATCACCTGGGTGGTGGGCCACAACGCGCAGGCGGTCGTAGACCATCTGGCGGCGCTGACCGTTCCGGGGGAAGACTATTTCATCTGGCTGACCGGGGAAGGGAAGGTGGTGAAACGCCTGAGCCGTCAGTTTGAAACCGACGCGATTGACCCACAGCTGGTGCGTGCCAGCGCATACTGGCACGCCAAATAATCAGGCTGCCGAATCCAGCTGCGCTTCGCTCACCTGATGTTCGAGCGAGGCGCGGACCTCGTGCAGCGCTTTCTCCTGCTGAGCAAAGTACGCTTCCATATTGCTCAGCGAGGAGACCAGCAGCCAGGACTCCTCTTTCTCCAGCTCCGCCAGCTCGTTCACTAAAATGTCGATTTGCTCGCGAACCTGCGCCATTTTTTTGCGGATACGTTCCAGATCGTTCAGCCTGTCGCTTGCCATCAATGGCTCGAAGCCCTGCTGCAGGCGGGCCACCAGCGAACGAATGGCTTTCACATCGCCGCGCTGCTTCGCCTGGTTAAGCTGTACCATCATGCTGTTGGCTTCTTCTTTCAAATCGTCCGCCACCAGATCCGGGTGGCAGAGCTTGCTCGCCTGCCGCCAGAGACGCTTGAGTTCGTTCTGGTCCTCTTGTGAAAGATGCTTACCTTTGCGCAGCCGCACTTCGGCATCGTGATGCTGTTCGCGATACTTCTCGTACTCTTCGTTGGCCTCGTCGCGAGCCTGACGCGCAGGCTCCTCTTCGCGCGTTAAGCCGCTCTCCAGCTCCTGCGCTTCGGCCAGCAGGTTGGCAATCAGATTGCTTTGCTGCTCAAGATGCTTACGCGCCTCGGCGGCCTGCACGGAGTCCGCCGGGAGATCGCGCCAGCGCTGGGTCAGCGTCGCCAGCACCTCTACCGCCTGCGCCATATAGTGCTGGCAGCGACGGTAATCCTCCTCGCGACGACGCGCTTCCGCCTGCTGACGACGCAGGTTCAGCTCCGCCAGCGTTTTACGCAGGGCGAGGATCTGCTGCATCAGCGGCCCCAGGCGGGAGAAATAGAGATCGTTGAACTCATCAAGCTGCTGCACCCGCGCGTTGCGGCGGTCAATCAGATCGCGCAGACGCTCTTCCAGCGCCTTCAGCTCCAGCTTGCTGGCCGCCACCTGCGGATCGCGCCACGGCGTCACGGCGCGCTGGCCCTGCAGCCAGGCGGTAATGGCCGCCATGGCCGCGGTGTAGTTCTTCTCCTCAAGCGCCACGACGATTGCCTGTAGCTCATCGTCAAACGCTTCATTTTTCAGGCGTGTCAGCTGGCTCTGGATGATGTCGTCATCTTCCAGCTCAATGGCATTTTTAATGATTTCTAGCCGTTTGATCGGTGTGCTCATGATGCCTTTCGCTTTGGCGCTTAAGTATTTGAGTTAAGGTTAGTTGTTGTAAAAGCTACAGGAAATAATACACACGGATGATGATCGGCGCGATGGGGGATTTCTTTAGTTTTTAGGGTTTGTGAGGGTGAGCGGCAGGCCGGACTATGTGTGATTGATTACGTATGTGCTTGCATAGGGTGCAGCAAAAATCAGAGGCGGTAACTGCCAGAGAATGCTTAACAGCATTAAGCATGATTAAAATACCCCAAACGTGTAAGAAGTGCGGAGAGCCGGCACCGGGTGATCGCGCGAGGTATTGCCATCGAGGGAGGCTACGTGCTGGCAAACCCAAGGTGCGAAAGAATTGGCACTAAAAACAATATAGGGCGGATTAACCGCCCTTTTTTTTACGCTGTTACACGCTCGTTCCACGCGTCTGAATATTGGACGTTCCCATCGCAATACTTCCAGGTGATCCGCTCATAGCGCAGCTGTACGCCCTCATTATGATTATGCATCTGTAAACCTGGCTCTTTGCAGTTATGCATAACGGGGTTAATGCTGACTATCCGGACGTTTTCCAACAGCATGTTGAAATACTCTACCTCTTGCCCCGCATCGTTGATTTTATACCACTTAATTTCCGCGCTTTTCAGCGTCTGCCCGGTAGCTACGGCCTTATAAAGATATGGGCTGGAGCTATCAAACTCCTTTTCTATTACGAGCGGCGCATGTAAGCGTGTACCGGTGATTTTGCCCGTGTTGTTATCGGTAGGAACTAACAGGCCGTGACTAAAAGAAAGCACCTCAATGCTTCCCTCGCGGTTTTGAACATCCACAGATCCATAAATCGGGTTGCCGCCATCGTCTCTAAGCCACAGGTAAGCAGGAATAGCCATTTTTAAAACTCCATTTTATGTAAAGAGAATAAACCCTCATTAACGGCTAAAAACCGATCGCAGGTGATACAAATTGTGTTATAGATTCGTGTTATTTAATCGGGTTACTTATTGATGTTGCAAATAAAATTAATAGATTGATACTCAAACAGTATCGCGCCGTGCTGTTGCTCTTATGTTGCTGGTTTTGCCAGGCAAAAGGGAATAACGATGGCATGTATACCGATTTACCCGCCCCGCGGGCTGGAGATATTGCGCGAACACATCAGGCTTGCGCGGGCGCGTCACGGAGTTCAGGACATGGCCACCCCGCTTACGTATACGTGGTTTTATGAGCGAGTAAGGAACGGCGGACCGTGGGATTACAAACAACAAAAACGGGCTTACGCTGACTTCGGAAATTTTCATTACGGCGCTGTGGGTTATGCAGCGTGCATCCCTGAAAAGATTTTGCTTATTGCCGCTGGCGCGGCGCAGTGGAAGGCCGGCACATCAAGGCCGGAATGGGGCAATTTTACGGGAGCCCCGCCGTTTGGTGATGATCCGATGGACCAATTTTGGATAAAGCAAGGCATAGACTATGTTAAGCAGCACCACTATTAAGGCGTTTAAGGCGTTGCATTGGGTGGCTACATTCACCATGGCTATCGTGATTGCGGGATACTGTTATTTTCAGCATATCCAGCGCTTAACGGTGAGTGACAAACTTTATGAGGTTCGCCAACTCACGCCCCGTACGTGGTTATATATAACTGAATATGAAGGCTCGAACATGACCACAGGGGAAGTATATCGTTATTTTTTAGCAAGTAAGATTGACGGCGATCCGCTGGCGGCTCTCGAAAAACAACATATCGCCCCAACGCTTACCGCGAACACCGCCCGTGCGAAAGTTGACGGCATAGGCAACAATATCTCATTTACTGTTTATGGCACCGTGTACAGCTTTACAACGTCCGCATTTTTTTATGATGCTGAGGGAATAGCTGCCGCGCCGTCAATCGACTTAACGGCCCGTGGCGAGGGCTGGGGCAAGGGGAAATTTAGTCGATAGATAATTATTTATTTAAAAATCCCCTGCGGTCGTGTCAATGACTCGATGAGCCGCGTGTAAGTTTCACGGCGTACCCGTAGCGGTTCATGGATCAAAAGTACATTGTGATTGCCCGCCGGGTATTACCCATGCAGGTTAATGGCTGGGGCGAGGGGGAGATCCGGTTGATATTGTCAGGGAAGAACTTCCCTGCAAAAATTACAGCCAGAATCCCCCACATACGATCTGCGAATTCGCAGAAAATTACCGTTAAAAAACGAAACCGACACGCGGATCCGTCAAAATTACGAATTCGCAATTTGAAATGTTAAGTTTTGCTAAGGTTCTGGCGCTCGTCACAAATAACAGTTCACAGCATGAATCTCTAAAATGTGATGATGGACACGCCGGGCGCAGAACATAATATCATTTTAATTATTGTGGTTTATGCAGTTTGCTCCACTAGCTGCAACCGGCGTGAGTGCGCCCCAAACATTACCGCACCCGCCTGCGGTTTTTGGATCATAAAAATATTTTCAGTTTTATTTTTCTTCAAACCAGACCGCCAGACCGCGCCAGTGCTGGCGCCTTTGCGTAAAACCAGAACTGAAAAGAGTGAAAAGAATTTCAGTATTTTTCAGTTTAGTGGATCTTAACAGGATCTGATTGTGAGCTTAACATCCAGAAAAATATGAATATTTTTTGATTTTTGTGAGTTGAATGGATCAAGTTATGTTGGTGCGAGGAGGGAAATAGAAACCCGCGAAACCAAGTAGGGTGCGGGTTTGTGGACAGTAATCTGTTATATAAAAACTGAAATCTATTCTTTCTTTTTCCTCTCGTCCCATGACTCAAGAATATACAAAACAAGCGTATGAGCTGAGTTAATTGCAAGCCTTGCATGGCGAGGCAGAACCTTATAGGACTTTCTTCCTGCGCCGTGTGCTGTGCTGGCATGTGTACGAAAAGCGCCAATACCATCTACTATAGAGAACAATCCTGTGAGGATTCTGCGCAGATCATTATCCTCAATGACTTGTGGATTCATACCTAAACTATCTTTCACTACCTTCCAGACGCTCTGAAGGTCTTGTTTGGCGGGCATTTGTAAACCTTCGTCTGTAATATAAATTTTGCATACAGATTCAAGAATGTTACATGCAGCCGAAACTGATTCTTTTGGCTCTTTTTGAATGTGCTCCAGGGCTCGATTGAATTCCATTTCAATCGCGGGCATGTTTCTACCTACAATTGCCTCTTGCAATGATAGCGATGGCTTCGATCCACCAGAAGCAATAAAGCCGCCTGTCATATAAGAAAAACCGTATTTAGCCAACATTTTATTTACGTTTTCTTTGAAGGTTGGCTCGTTTTTGTTATCTGCAAGAAAGCTGAACGGCGATGGTGTAGGGTAAGATTCCTCACTCTCCATGTATCCCTCGATCAACTTGCCGAGTACCGATAAAGGGTCTTCGCATACTTTATTAATTCTACGTAACCATTCTAAAGCTTTTACATGCTTTGAACCTTCGGGAGCATCTCCCGGAGCATCGGCATAGAAAAAAAGACTATCTAAACTAGCGTGGGTTTCTACGGATGATATGTGATCGGCTACAACTGACACTAAAGGCTGCGGAATTTTTCTTTCCATTTTCCTCTAACTCGTCGTTTGAAATGTTGGTGCGTTGGCTCGCAGTGGCTAAGTCGTGCGACACTTTTGCGACACAACGGAAGAGAACAGCTAGTTTTACAAGGATTTGCGATGGATATATTGCTGATACTAAAGGGAAAATTTGGTGGCCCCTGCTGGACTTGAACCAGCGACCAAGCGATTATGAGTCGCCTGCTCTAACCACTGAGCTAAGGGGCCGTGGCGGTGAATTATAAAGTAACTCCCCGCAGCAATCCAGCCATTCACACCTGCCTGCTGTTTTTATAAACAACGCATAATCAATCCTTTATACTTCCATAACGATGTATCAGCGGGAGTAAAGATGATCAACGACATTCTGGCCCCTGGCCTGCGGGTGGTGTTCTGCGGAATCAACCCGGGCAAGTCCTCGGCGCACACCGGTTTTCACTTTGCCCATCCGGGCAATCGCTTCTGGAAGGTGATCTACCAGGCCGGGTTTACCGACAGGTTACTCAAGCCCGAAGAGGAGCAGCATCTGCTGGACACGCGCTGCGGAATTACCATGCTGGTCGAGCGGCCGACGGTACAGGCAAGCGAGGTCAACCTGCATGAACTGCGCAGCGGCGGGCGGGAGCTGGTGAAGAAGATTGAAGACTACCAGCCGGCCGCGCTGGCGATCCTCGGCAAGCAGGCCTACGAGCAGGCATTCAGCCAGCGTGGGGCTAAGTGGGGTAAGCAGAGCATCATGATTGGCGTTACGCAGGTGTGGGTGTTGCCGAACCCGAGCGGGCTCAACAGGGCGACGCTGGACAAGCTGGTGGAGGCCTACAGGGAGCTGGATGAGGCGCTGATGGTGCGGGGGCTTTAGGGACCTCTACGGCCTGATGCCCTCACCCTGACCCTTTCCCACAGGTCGAGGCAATAAAAAAAGCTCCCCGAGGGGAGCTTTTTCACTGTCAGAACAGATTAGTCGTCCAGGAAGCTACGCAGCACTTCAGAGCGGCTTGGGTGACGCAGCTTACGCAGCGCCTTCGCTTCGATCTGACGGATACGTTCGCGGGTAACGTCGAACTGTTTACCCACTTCTTCCAGCGTGTGGTCGGTGTTCATATCGATACCGAAACGCATACGCAGGACTTTCGCTTCACGGGCGGTCAGGCCAGCCAGAACATCGTGCGTTGCGGCACGCAGGCTCTCGGTGGTGGCAGAGTCAAGCGGCAGCTCGAGGGTGGTATCCTCGATGAAATCACCCAGATGCGAATCTTCATCATCACCGATTGGTGTTTCCATGGAGATTGGCTCTTTGGCGATCTTCAGTACCTTACGGATCTTGTCTTCCGGCATCAGCATGCGCTCGGCCAGCTCTTCCGGCGTCGGCTCGCGACCCATCTCCTGCAGCATCTGGCGGGAAATACGGTTGAGCTTGTTGATGGTCTCAATCATATGCACCGGAATACGGATGGTGCGCGCCTGATCCGCGATAGAGCGGGTGATAGCCTGACGGATCCACCAGGTTGCGTAGGTGGAGAACTTGTAACCACGACGGTATTCAAACTTATCTACCGCTTTCATCAGACCGATGTTGCCTTCCTGAATCAGATCCAGGAACTGCAGACCGCGGTTGGTGTATTTCTTGGCGATAGAGATAACCAGACGCAAGTTCGCTTCAACCATCTCTTTCTTCGCACGGCGGGCTTTCGCTTCACCGATGGACATGCGACGGTTGATATCTTTAACCTGCTCGATGGTCAGGCCGGTCTCTTCTTCAATCTGCTGCAGCTTCTGCAGGCCGCGATACACGTCTTCTTTCACGTCGTGCAGCTTTTCAGACCACGGCTTGTTCATCGCGATAGCCGCGTTGAACCAGGTTTCGCTGGTTTCGTTGCCGGTGAAGAGGGTGATGAAGTTCTTCTTCGGCATTTTGCACTGCTCAACGCACAGCTTCATGATGATGCGTTCCTGGGTACGTACGCGATCCATCATCACGCGCATGCTGTTCACCAGGTAGTCGAACTGTTTTGGCACCAGGCGGAACTGTTTGAACACTTCAGACAGTTTCAGGATCTCTTCCTGAGCGGCTGCGTGGCTGCGGCCTTTCGCTTTGATGGTGTCACGCGTCACTTCGTACTGAGTACGCAGCTCGGCAAACTTCTCGCGCGCCAGTTCCGGGTCGATGCTGTTGTCATCATCGGCGCTGTCGTCGTCGCTCTCTTCCTCATCTTCGTCTTCGTCATCATCCATCTCTTCCTGAGACAGTTCAGAACCGACGTGAGTGGCGGTAGGCGCCATATCTTCTTCAGCGTTCGGGTCGACAAAACCGGTGATCAGGTCAGACAGGCGCGCTTCTTCCGCTTCAACGCGATCGTACTGCTCCAGCAGATAGGTGATCGCTTCCGGGTACTCGGCAACAGAGCACTGAACCTGGTTGATCCCGTCTTCGATGCGTTTTGCGATGTCAATTTCGCCTTCGCGGGTCAACAGTTCAACGGTACCCATTTCGCGCATGTACATGCGGACCGGGTCAGTGGTACGCCCGATTTCAGATTCCACGCTGGACAGTACCTGTGCAGCAGCTTCTTCCGCATCTTCGTCAGTGTTGTTGGAGGTTTCAGCCAGCAACAGATCATCGGCATCCGGTGCTTCTTCCATCACCTGAATGCCCATGTCATTGATCATTTGGATGATGTCTTCGATTTGATCTGAATCGACGATATCTTCCGGCAGATGGTCATTGACCTCGGCATAGGTCAGATAGCCTTGCTCCTTACCACGTTGGACAAGAAGTTTCAGCTGTGACTGCGGGTTTTGCTCCATAAGACGGTATCCACACTTAATTCGTTTGATTGGTGTCGGCGATGGGGCTGCCAACCTTTAAAGCGAGGGCGTACTTATATTTTTGCCGCTGCCTCTCAGTGCGGCTGCCGGGGGCTTCCCGATCGATATTCGGCACTTAAGCCGTTAAATTTATTTATTTCTTCGCCAGTTCCTGGTTAATCATCCAGAGCTCCCGGCGTTCTTCGCTGCTCAAACCGTGTGTGCGCTCGCGAGCTATCAACTCTTCCTGGCGCAGCTCAAGCATCGAATCAAACATATGGTTGAGTGAGTCGGTGAACGTTTTTTCTGCAATGTCCTTATCTGCTATATCGTCCCACATCGACAATTTTTCAAGGGTAGCGGCCTCTTTTGTGCCGCGATAATGCTCTAAAAGTTGTCCGGTGGTCAGACCTGGCTGAGACAAACACGTGTTAACCAGTTCTGAAAATAAGCCAAGCCCGGGCAATTTTTCGTGGTTCAAACCCGCCAGCGACGGCACCTGTGGCGCCAGCTCGGGGTTTTGTACCAGTAACCCTATCAGTATACGCATGGTTGTGCGTTTTAGCTGAGGCGCGGGGCGAACCGCACCGTTTTCAGCCTGTTTAGGCATTAAACGTTCAAGCTGGCTGTCATCCAGAATGCCGAGCTTGTTGCCTAACTCCTGACGCAGGTAGATGCGCAGCGTTTCGCCGGGCACCTGACTGATTAACGGCAGCGCCAGCGTGCTGAGCTGCGCGCGCCCGTCAGGGGTACTCAAATCAACCTGCGGCATCAGGCTGTTAAACAAAAACGTGGAGAGTGGCTGTGCCTGCTCCATCCGCGCTTCAAATGCCGCTTTGCCCTCTTTACGCACCAGCGTATCCGGGTCTTCACCGTCGGGCAGGAACATAAAGCGCAACTGACGCCCGTCGGTCATATAGGGTAGCGCGGTTTCCAGCGCGCGCCAGGCGGCATCGCGTCCGGCGCGGTCTCCGTCGTAACAACAAATCACGTTGTTGGTCACGCGGAACAGCAGCTGGATGTGATCCGCCGTCGTGGACGTTCCTAACGACGCAACCGCGTAGTTAATGTCGTACTGCGCCAGCGCAACGACGTCCATATAGCCTTCGACGACCAGAAGACGCGGAGGTTCCGCGTTATCCTGCTGCGCCTCATAAAGGCCGTAAAGCTGGCGGCCCTTATGGAAAATATCGGTTTCCGGGGAGTTGAGGTACTTCGGCAGGGCATCACCCAGCACGCGACCACCAAAACCAATTACCCGGCCTCGCTTGTCGCGGATTGGGAACATTACCCGTTCGCGGAAGCGGTCGTAGCTTCGTCCCTGGTCGTTGGTGACCAGCATGCCTGCATCGATGAGAGACTTACGATCTTCGCTATTGCCGCCAAAACGCTTTAACACGTTGTCCCAGCCGGGCGGGGCGTAGCCAATAGCGAAACGCGCAATGACATCGTCGCTCAGTCCGCGCTTGTTCAGATACTGACGCGCAGGTTCAGCCGCAGAGTGCTTAAGAGACTGTTGGTAAAACGAATTCAGGCCATCCATCAGTTGATACAGCGTTTGCCGTTGATGGCGCTCGATCTGACTTGGCCCACTGCCTGCTTCATACGGCACTTCAAGGTTATGCATTGCCGCCAGCTCTTCGACGGTTTCAACGAACTCGAGCTTGTCGTAGTTCATTAAAAAATCGACGGCATTACCGTGAGCACCACAGCCGAAGCAATGGTAAAACTGCTTTTCACCGTTTACGGTGAAGGAGGGGGTTTTTTCGTTATGGAACGGACAGCACGCATGGTAATTCTTGCCCTGCTTCTTCAGCTTTACCCGCGCGTCGATGAGATCGACGATGTCGGTTCTGGCGAGCAGGTCATTGATGAAAACGCGTGGGATTCTTCCGGCCATATGCCCCAAAATTTAAGCGACTTATAAACGAAAACAAGCCGCGCATTCCTTCCGGAAGCACGGCCTTACGACTACTACTCTGTCTGTCAATTGAGGGCTGAGGCCCTCAACCAATTAGTACAGACGAGTACGGCGTGCGTTTTCGCGAGCCAGTTTCTTCGCGTGACGTTTCACAGCGGAAGCTTTAGCGCGCTTACGTTCGGTCGTTGGTTTTTCATAAAACTCACGACGACGAACTTCAGCCAGAACACCTGCTTTCTCGCATGAACGTTTGAAGCGACGCAGTGCTACGTCGAACGGCTCGTTTTCACGTACTTTAATTACCGGCATGTAACTCTCACCTTTAATAAATTCGGTTTGCCGCTGGCATCAACGCCAGCTTATTTCAAAATGGTGCGGAATTTTACTGCAAATGCTGCTGCTTTGTAAAGCACCGATGCGATTTTGAAAGGGACTTTAATAAGGGTGAGGAGTATACACGAGCCTTCTTCCTGGGGCGAACAAAGTTTTACATCAACCCGCCCAGGCTCTACACTGCGCGGTATTGAAACGAGGTAAAACAAGTCATGCGTGTACTGGGTATTGAAACATCCTGCGATGAAACCGGCATCGCCATTTACGACGACGAAAAAGGGCTTCTGGCCAACCAACTGTATAGTCAGGTGAAATTGCACGCTGACTACGGCGGCGTCGTGCCTGAACTGGCCTCTCGTGACCACGTGCGTAAAACGGTTCCCCTGATTCAGGCGGCGCTGAAAGAGGCCGGGTTAAGTTCAACCGATATTGATGCCGTGGCCTACACCGCGGGGCCGGGTCTGGTCGGCGCGCTGCTGGTTGGCGCGACGGTTGGCCGTTCGCTGGCCTTCGCGTGGGATGTGCCGGCCATCCCGGTTCACCATATGGAAGGGCACCTTCTGGCGCCGATGCTGGAAGAGAATCCGCCTGAATTTCCGTTTGTGGCGCTGCTGGTCTCCGGCGGCCATACGCAGCTGATTAGCGTCACGGGCATTGGCAAGTACGAGCTGCTGGGCGAGTCAATCGACGACGCTGCCGGTGAAGCGTTCGACAAAACCGCCAAGCTGCTGGGGCTGGATTACCCAGGCGGCCCGATGCTGTCCAAAATGGCGGCGCAGGGAACGGAAGGGCGCTTTGTCTTCCCGCGTCCGATGACCGACCGTCCGGGGCTGGACTTCAGCTTCTCCGGGCTGAAAACCTTCGCGGCCAACACGATCCGCAATAACGACGACAGCGAGCAGACCCGCGCCGATATCGCCCGCGCGTTTGAAGATGCGGTGGTGGATACGCTGATGATCAAGTGCAAGCGCGCGCTGGATCAGACCGGCTTCAAGCGTCTGGTGATGGCGGGCGGCGTCAGCGCCAACCGCACGCTGCGCGCGAAGCTCGCCGAGATGATGCAAAAGCGTCGTGGGGAAGTGTTCTACGCCCGTCCCGAATTCTGTACCGATAACGGGGCGATGATTGCCTACGCCGGTATGGTGCGCCTGAACGCTGGCGCAACGTCTGACCTGAGCGTGTCCGTGCGTCCGCGCTGGCCGCTGGCGGAACTGCCTGAGGCGTGAGTTTTTTTGCCCGGTGGCGCTGCGCTTACCGGGCCTACAAAACCGTAGGCCGGGTCAGGCGAAGCCGCCACCCGGCAATAACCTGCACTACACCCGCAGCATCCCTTTCTCTTCCAGAAACGCAATAATTGTCCCCAGACCGTCTCCCGCTTTCAGGTTGGTAAAGGTCCATGGACGCTCGCCGCGCATGCGGTTGGTGTCGCGCTCCATCACCTCCAGCGACGCCCCCACGTACGGCGCGAGATCGGTTTTGTTAATCACCAGAAAATCGGACTTGGTGATCCCCGGCCCGCCCTTGCGCGGAATTTTTTCCCCTTCGGCCACGTCAATCACGTAGATGGTCAGATCCGCCAGCTCCGGGCTGAAGGTCGCGCTCAGGTTGTCCCCGCCGCTTTCCACGAAGATCAGATCCAGATTGCCGAACTTCTCGCTGAGCGCTTCCACCGCCGCCAGGTTCATCGAGGCGTCTTCGCGGATAGCGGTATGCGGGCAGCCGCCGGTCTCCACGCCCACGATGCGCTCCGGTGCCAGCGCGCCCGCCTCGGTCAGGATGCGCTGATCCTCTTTGGTGTAGATATCGTTGGTCACCACCGCCAGGTGATATGTGTCGCGCATTGCCTTGCAGAGCGCTTCCAGCAGCGCGGTTTTGCCCGACCCTACCGGGCCACCCACGCCCACGCGCAGGGGATGTTTGTAATCAGCCATGTTGACTCCTCAGGAACGGAATAGTCGTGAATATTGGGTTTCGTGGCGCGCGGAGGCGATGGCGGACAGCGGCGTAGCTGCTCCCAGCGCGTCGTCGCGACGTAAAAAGGCCTGTTCAAGCCCGGCGGCAAAATAGTCGCTCAGCTCGATAATCAGCTGCTGCGCCGCCTGCTGCCCAAACGGCACCAGCTTGACGCCTGCCATGACCGCGCTCTCAATCCAGCTGTAACCGAGGCTCAGCGCCAGCTCGCGCACGTCAATGCCCCAGCGCACGCCGAGCCACGCCATGCCGCAGAGCTGGCTTTGCCTGCACAGCGCCAGCCATTCTGCCGGGCAGTCCGGCTCCCAGCTTTTGATGAGACGCGTAAAGGCCGCTCCGCGGTTGCGTTCTTCTTCGCGCAGCTCGCGCGTTTCCCGACAGGCGAGCAGGTATGCCGTCCAGCGTCTGGCCGTCGCCAGGTCGTTCCGATTGCAGGCCTGGCAGAGGCGGTGAAACAGCGGCAGATCGACGCAGAAAAAACTCTGCTCCATCTGCTGGATCTGCCAGCGTTTAAAGGCGTCGACGTTCGCGACCCAGCCCGCCTCCACGGCCCACTCCAGCCCCTGCGACCAGGTAAACGACCCGACCGGCAGGCTGCTGCTGGAGAGCTGCATCAGGCGCAGCCACTGGCGGGCGTGCTCCATCAGCTCATCAGCGCCAGCAGGGCGGAGACGATCAGCCCGCCGCCGAAGGTTTTACGCAGACCGTCGTGACGGCGCAGCAGCAAGCCTGCGGCGAAACTGGCGCACAGCACCGTGGCGCTGGCGAACATAAACCCGCTGGTGAACAGCCAGAAGCTATGGCCGGACATCTCCACGCCGTGCGCCCAGCCGTGGAACATCGCCAGGGCAGGCACCGCGAGCAGCAGACGGTTTTCAGTCTTAAACATCATCACGCCGCTGACCGCCAGCGAGGCGATAATCAGCATCTCCATGCCGCTAAAGCCGCCGAGCAGGCTGCCTGCGATGGCGCCGACAAGCATCATCCCGAGGGTGGCAAACGGCAGCAGGAGCTTGCGGCCGCTCAGCGCCGAGAGCACGCCTGCGCCCGCTAGCATCAGGAGATGATCGAGCCCGGTCAGCGGATGGAAAAAACCGGCCTGAAAGCTGTCGGCACCGTGGCCGGGATGCGCGAGCGCGGGAACGGAAAAAGCCAGCAGTAACAGGGGGAGTAACTTGCGCATGATGGATCCTTAATGTGAATGGGCGTGAGCGTGGCTATGGCTGTGGGCATCGCTGGCATACGCGCCCGCTTCCGGTTCAAACGGCAGGCTGGCGTAGGTCACCTCCAGCCCAAACTGGCGCAGCATATCGTCGAGAACGTGATCGTGGTGATAGCGCAGCTCGCCGGGCATCACCTGCAGCGGCACGTGGCGGTTGCCCAGGTGGTAGCAGGCGCGGGCCAGCAGGAACGGGTCGGCGCAGCGCACCACGGAGACGGACTCAGCCGCGGCGATCACTTCGATCACTTCGCTGCCGTCGTCGGTGGTCAGCAGGTCCCCCCCGCGCAGCAGCAGGCCGCGCGGCAGCATCAGCCCGGCTTCGCGCCCGTCGTTCAGCGCTACGCGGGCGCGGCTTTTCACCCGCACGTCAATCGGCAGCGTGACGCTGGCGGTAGTCGGGTGCGCGTGGTCCAGACGTTGGGTCAGATAAATCATCATCACTCCTCAAAACAGGAAATAGCGTTGCGCCATCGGCAGAACGTCAGCCGGTTCGCTGGTTATCAGTTCGCCGTCGACGCGCACCTCGTAGGTTTGCGAGTCGACGGTGATGTTCGGTTGCAGAGCGTTATGGATCATGTCGGCCTTTTTCACCGTCCGGCAGCCTTTCACCACCGCCGTGGCGCTCTGCAGGTTGAGCTGCTGCGGGATGCCGTTCGCACTGGCGGCCTGCGAGACAAACGTCAGCCGCGTAGCGTGGCGCGCGGCGCCCAGCGATCCAAACATCGGGCGGTAATGCACCGGCTGTGGCGTGGGGATCGAGGCGTTGATGTCGCCCATCGGCGCGCAGGCGATCATCCCGCCCTTGACGATGGTGGCGGGCTTGACGCCGAAGAACGCCGGGGACCAGACCACCAGATCTGCCAGCTTGCCCGCCTCAATCGAACCGACTTCATGGGCGATACCGTGGGTCAGCGCCGGGTTAATGGTGTATTTGGCGACGTAGCGCTTGACGCGGAAATTGTCGTTTTCGCCGGTCTCTTCCGGCAGCGCGCCGCGCTGGACCTTCATGCGGTGCGCGACCTGCCAGGTGCGGATAATCACTTCCCCGACGCGGCCCATGGCCTGCGAGTCTGACGACGTGAGCGAAAACGCGCCGATGTCGTGCAGCACGTCTTCCGCGGCGATGGTCTCCCGACGAATGCGGGATTCGGCAAACGCCACGTCCTCGGCGATATCCGGATCGAGGTGATGGCAAACCATCAGCATGTCGAGATGCTCGTCGATGGTGTTCACCGTGTAGGGCAAGGTCGGGTTGGTGGAAGAGGGCAGAATATTCGGGTGCGCGCAGGCGGTGATGATATCCGGCGCGTGGCCGCCGCCCGCCCCTTCGGTGTGGAAGGTGTGGATTGTACGCCCGGCGATAGCCGCCAGCGTGTCTTCGACAAACCCGGACTCGTTCAGCGTGTCGCTGTGCAGCGCCACCTGAATGTCCATCTCTTCGGCCACCTCCAGCGAGCAGTTGATCGCCGCAGGCGTCGCGCCCCAGTCTTCGTGGATCTTCAGCCCGATGGCGCCCGCGGCAATCTGCTCGCGCAGGGCATCCGGGTTGGAGCCGTTCCCCTTGCCGAGCAGGCCAATATTCACCGGCAGCGTATCGGCAGCCTGCAGCATGCGGGCGATATACCACGGCCCCGGCGTACAGGTGGTGGCGTTGGTGCCTGCCGCCGGACCGGTGCCGCCGCCGATCATGGTGGTAACGCCGGAGACCAGCGCCTCTTCCGCCTGCTGCGGGCAGATCCAGTGGATGTGGGTGTCGATCCCGCCTGCGGTGACGATCTTCCCTTCGGCGGCGATGACTTCGGTTGCGGCACCAATCGGGATCGTCACGCCGGGCTGGATGTCCGGGTTCCCGGCTTTACCGACGGCAAAGATCCGCCCGTTCTTGACGCCGATATCGGCTTTCACGATCCCCCAGTGATCGACGATCAGCGCGTTGGTCAGCACCAGATCCACGCAGTCGTCTGCGGTCATCTGCCCCTGACCCATGCCGTCGCGGATCACCTTCCCGCCGCCGAACTTGACCTCTTCGCCGTAGATCGTGAGATCGTCTTCCACTTCAATCCACAGCTCGCTGTCGGCCAGCCGGACTTTATCTCCGGTGGTGGGGCCGAACATATCGGCGTAAGCCTGGCGCGAAATCTCAGCCATGTTTCACCTCGCCCATTACCTCGCCGCGAAAGCCGACAATGCGCTGCGCACCCGAGACCTGAACCAGCGTCACTTCCCGCTTCTGGCCGGGCTCAAAGCGCACGGCGGTGCCTGCCGGGATGTTTAACCGGTAGCCTCGGGTCGCCTCACGGTCAAACTTCAGCGCCGGGTTGACCTCGTAAAAGTGATAGTGCGATCCGACCTGGATCGGCCTGTCGCCGTGGTTTTCGACAATCACGGTTTGGGTTTCGCGCCCGACGTTGATAGCAATCGTGCCGGGCTGGATCTGGTATTCGCCTGGGATCATCACGCGCTCCTTAGACGATCGGGTTGTGGACGGTGACGAGCTTGGATCCGTCCGGGAAGGTGGCTTCCACCTGAATGTCCGGGATCATCTCCGGCACGCCCTCCATCACCTGGTCGCGCGTCAGGACGTGGCGGCCCGCCTCCATCAGCGAGGCGACGGTTTCGCCATCGCGCGCGCCTTCCATGATGAAGGCGCTGATCAGCGCGACCGATTCCGGGTAATTGAGCTTTACCCCGCGCGCAAGGCGGCGTTCGGCAACCAGCGCGGCGGTGAACAGCAACAGCTTGTCTTTTTCTCTGGGAGTCAGTTCCATAGCGTTTCTCTTATGTCTGCCAGATGCGCGGCGAACAGGCGGTTTTGGTGGTGAGAAGCGGGCGAAGCGACTGCCAGATATCGCGCATCACCCGCTGGCAAATCAGGTTATCGTGGGAGAGAAAACGCACCGACAGCAGCTCGTCGGTGAGCGTTGCCCCCGCAAAATGGCCCAGAGGCGCGAGCAGCGCGCGCACCGTGTCGAGATGTTCTTCATTGGCCGGATAGAACAGCAGTGTGCCGATCCACGGGTGTCCGGCAACGGGCGTGAGATCGCCGTCGCCGAGGTGCTGGCGCTCTATCAGGCGCGGTTCGTCATCCACCCACACCTCAAGGCGGCTCTCCAGCGTGCCGTGGCTGAAGGTCTCACCGATCACCGGTCGTCCCAGACAGTACAGCTCCCACGCCAGCAGCGTGCTGGAGGCCTTCAGGTGGAAGACGGAGCGCAGCGCGGCATTCGCCCCGGGGAAGATAATGGTGTCCTGCGGCAGCCACTCCAGCGTGGATCCCTCATCGAGATAAAAGTGCTGATGCAGGCGAGCCTGCGGGCCGCTGCTGCGATAGAACTTGCTGGCGCCGGGCATGGTGATAAGCGCATGGCTTTTGGCGTCCAGACGCACGGTAATATCCAGCCTATCCCCGCCCACAACCCCACCCGGCGGGTGCAGAAGATAGAGGTGGCAGGTCTCGCCTTCGGGATAAAATGGACGCTGAACGGTAAGCGGCCCGACGTGATGAGCGGAGTGCAGGAGGGTTTTCTCAGGGGTGTGACAAAACTGCAGGGCAAGCGACGCCTGCCAGCCTTTGTACGAATTATCAGTGACCTGAGCTGCTAACATGCTGCATCCATCTGCGCATCATCGGGGTCGTTTCAGTATGCCCTGGCAGAATTGAAGGCTGTCATATGAGTCGCTTATGGATAAAAAAACGGCTCATATGAGCCGGTTTCAAACTTTTGATAATCGCCCGGCGGCGCTACGCTTGCACGGGCCTACAAGAGAATGCGCAATGTAGGCCGGGTAAGCGCAGCGCCACCCGGCAGGAAAGGCTAGCGGTAATCCTCCGCATCCACATCATACCCCGACGGCTCCCAGCGGATCGCCAGCAGCGAGGCCAGGCCGATAAACGGCGCCAGCGCAATCACCCAAAACACGGCAGTGTCAAGCGAGGCGACCAGCAGCGGGAACAGGAACAGCGACAGCGTCGAGCTGCTGCGCATCAGCGTCTGGTTAAGGCCAACGCCGACGCCGCGCAGCGAGGTCGGGTAGCTCAGCGAGGCAAACGTCATGGTATGCGCGCCCGGGCCGAAGCCCTGGCCGAACAGGAAGAGCGCCAGCATCGCCACGGCAAGCACGCCTTCGGTGGCGCCTTCCGGACGACCAATTAGCCCCAGGCCCAGCAGCGCGACCAGCTGGCAGGCGTAACCCGCCAGCGACATCCGCCAGGCGCCGAAGCGCGGCACGTAGCGTACCGCCAGCAGTCCGCCGACGAAGGCAAACAGCAGGTTAAGCACCAGAGAAATCAGGATGGTGGTCAGCATCGACTGGACGAAGAAGCTGGAGATGATCACCGGCAGACCAAACGCCACCGCGTTATAGGCGAACGAAGAGACGACGGACAGCAGCGTGGCGAGCGTCGTGCGGCGTAAGTAGACGCCGCGGAACAGGTTCAGATAGTTGGACCATTTCGCTTTATTCACGACGGGAGCTGGCTGGCTGAGCGCATCCTGCGGCACGTGGGCATTGATGTTATACGATTGACGCAAAATAGACGCCGCCTCCTTCAGGTTGCCCTGATTTGCCGCCCAGACCGGCGATTCGCTCATATAGCGGCTGCGGATGGCGATAATCACCAGCGCGGGTACCGCGCCGAAGCCAAGGATCAGGCGCCACAGCCAGTCGCTGTGGCTTTCCGGCAGCACGGCGTAGAAGAAGAGCACCAGCAGGTAGGAGATACTGATGGCGGCATACCAGGTGGGGCACCACATGGCGACGCTGGAGGCCTTATTGCCGGGGCCTTTTAGCCTGGCGAACTCGCTTAAAAATGCCATCGCCACGGGAAGGTCGATCCCGACGCCAAGCCCCATGACAAAGCGGGCACCCGCCAGCACATATTCGTTCGGGGCCAGCGCACAGGCGATGGCGGCCACCACGAAGAAGAGCATGTCGGCCATAAAGACGCGATAGCGCCCGATTTTATCCGTGAGATAACCGCCGAGCAGCGCCCCGACAATCGCGCCAAACGTAATGGCGGACGCCACCATGCCGGTACCGGCGGGCGTCAGGTCAAATTCGCGGGTGATATCTTTTATGCCGAAGGCCAGCGCGCCCAGATCGTAGGCATCGAGGAAAATCCCGCCCAGCGCGATACCGATCACGATGCGAGCATTGGCCCGGCCCTGAGAACCATCATTAACGAGGCGTGAAACATCCGATGCGCTGCGCACCCACTGGATGTCGCCATCGGAACGTTTTCCTGCCGTTGAAAGGGGAGTTGTTTCTGTGATTTCTGCCATTTTCTTCTTATGTGGTTGTGTTGTGTCATTAACAGTTACCACAGGCAGAAGGTGACCAAAATCACATTTGGCTATAAGGCATAACTAACCTTACGGGACGTCTTTTTTCTTCCTCTTGAGCTTCGTCCAGATTTTGGTCTCCTGACGACGCCACAGGCGCTGAATATTGTCGTGATGACGCAGCAGGATAAGGCAGGAGAGCATCGATACCGGGAAGGTGAACTGAGGTTTGAACCACCAGACGTAGAACGGGGCGATCAGCGCGCTGACGATCGCGCCCAGCGACGAATAGCCGCTCAGCAGAATGGTGAGCAGCCAGGTGCCAGCCATCACGCCGGTTAAATCCCAGCCGATAGGCGCAATGGCACCAAAGGCGGTCGCCACACCTTTACCACCTTTAAAACCGAAGAATACGGGCCAGATGTGGCCGACACAGGCAGCAATGGCAATGAGGCCCAGCCAGAACGGCGTGACGCCCAGCGCATACGCGCCCCAGACGGGTAGCATCCCTTTCAGAACATCAAAAATCAAAACCGCTACGGCTGCTCCCTTGCCGCCAATTCGTAGTACGTTGGTCGCTCCCGGATTCCCGGAACCACTTTCACGCGGGTCAGGTAACCCGGCGATGCGGCAGACCAGAATGGCGCTGGAGATTGAGCCGCAAAGATAGGCGAGGAGGATCATTCCAGGCGCGATTGCACTCATAACGCTGTTCCGTTTTGAAAATGTATCTGTATTCTCAGCATCTGTGGATAATACGCATAATTCGCCGGAAGTGGTATCCGGTTTAGCCAAAAAGCAGGCAGGTCGTGATGGATATTGTATTTATAGAGCAACTTTCGGTAATCACCACTATTGGTGTTTACGACTGGGAACAGACCATCGAGCAGAAGCTGGTGTTCGATATCGAAATGGGCTGGGATAACCGCAAGTCGGCAAAAAGCGATGACGTGAACGACTGTCTCAGCTACGCCGACATCAGTGAAACGGTCATCGGCCACGTGGAAGGGCAACGTTTTGCGCTGGTCGAACGGGTGGCGGAAGAAGTCGCAGAATTGCTGCTGAAAAAATTCAACTCACCGTGGGTGCGCATCAAGCTGAGCAAACCGGGCGCGGTGGCGCGCGCGGCCAACGTGGGCGTCATTATCGAGCGTGGCACAAATCTGAAAGGCAGGATTTAACGTCATAATAGCTAAACCCTTTTAGGTTATATCTGTCTTATAGCTGTATCTTTCACGGTAGCCGTTGGGGCGACCGTTTTTTTTATATTTTTTTAGGGGTTTATAGATGAGCGATATGCACTCGCTGCTGGTGGCGGCAATACTGGGTGTGGTCGAAGGATTGACGGAGTTTTTACCGGTTTCCAGTACCGGCCATATGATCATTGTTGGTCATCTGCTGGGCTTTGAAGGCGATACTGCAAAAACGTTCGAAGTGGTTATCCAGCTGGGTTCGATTCTTGCGGTGGTGGTGATGTTCTGGCGCCGTCTGTTTGGCCTGATCGGTATCCATTTTGGCCGTCCGTCGCAGCACGAAGGGATGAGTAAAGGCCGCCTGTCGCTGATCCATATTCTGCTCGGGATGATCCCGGCGGTGGTGCTGGGCCTGGTTTTCCACGACGCCATCAAATCGCTGTTTAACCCGATTAACGTGATGTACGCGCTGGTGGTGGGCGGCTTCCTGCTGATCGCCGCGGAAGTGCTGAAGCCAAAAACGCCGCGCGCGGAAGGGCTGGACGATATGACGTATCGTCAGGCGTTTATCATTGGCTGCTTCCAGTGTCTGGCGCTGTGGCCGGGCTTTTCCCGTTCAGGCGCAACCATCTCCGGTGGGATGCTGATGGGCGTAAGCCGTTACGCCGCGTCAGAGTTCTCGTTCCTGCTGGCGGTGCCGATGATGATGGGGGCCACCGCGCTTGACCTCTATAAAAGCATCGGTTTCCTCACCACGGGCGACATTCCGATGTTCGCCGTCGGCTTCATCACCGCGTTTATCGTGGCGCTGATTGCCATCAAAACCTTCCTGCAGCTGATTAAGCGTATCTCGTTCATTCCGTTCGCGATCTACCGCTTTATCGTTGCCGCTGCGGTTTACGTGGTCTTCTTCTGACCGACTGCCCTCAGTCTTTTGGCTGAGGGCAATGCTTTTCCTTCCACTCTGATACCGCCTGAATCCGCCGTTTCGTCAGTTCTTCGCGAATGTCCGGGCCTTTGAATCCCGCCTCGACAACGTCCTTCGTCGGCACCGCTTTGGCTACCTCCCAGGCTTTACGCAGTAAACGTCCCTGCGGGTAGTCACAGGCTTCAAATCCGGTACGCCCGCGCACGTCAGCCTCGCTGGTGAGCGCGATCTGCTCCACGCGCTGGGGTTTGCGCCAGGCGTCGATGTTATCGAACAGCTTAACGATGGTGGCCGGTTTCAGGATCGGGAAGGTATGGATCAGGTCGTGGAATTCGGCCACCAGTTTCGCCAGATCGCGGATTTCGTTCGGCACGCGCAGGCGCTGGCACAGCCCTTCGACCAGCTTCACCCCTGCCGGACCGTGCCCGTGGTGCCGAGGCCAGAGCTCTTTTGGCGTTAAGCCTTTGCCGAGATCGTGGCACAGGGTGGAAAAGCGCACGTCCACGTCAGGGCTGAGCATGGCCGCCATGCTCAGGGTCATCAGCGTGTGCACGCCGGTGTCAATCTCCGGATGCCATTTCGCCGGAGCCGGTACGCCAAACAGCGCGTCTATTTCCGGGAACAGCACCTTCAGCGCGCCGCAGTCGCGCAGAACCTGGAAAAAGACCTGCGGGTTACGCGTGGTGAGCGCATTCTCGGTCTCTTTCCAGACGCGCTCTGGCGTCAGGTGTTCAAGCTCGCCCGCCTCGGTCATGGCGGTCATCAGCGCCATGGTCTCATCGGCAATGCGGAAGCTGAGATGGGCGTAACGCGCGGCAAAACGCGCCACGCGCAGCACGCGGAGCGGATCTTCAGAAAACGCCGGGGAGACGTGACGTAAGAGACGGTTGCGCAGATCGTCCTGGCCGCCATAAGCGTCAATAATCTGGCCGTGCTCGTCCTGCGCCAGCGCGTTAATGGTCAGATCGCGACGCAGGAGATCGTCCTCCAGCGTGACGTCCGGCGCGGCGTAGCAGGTAAAGCCAGTGTAGCCCGAACCTGATTTCCGCTCGGTACGCGCCAGGGCGTACTCTTCGCGGCTTTTCGGGTGTAAAAAGACGGGAAAATCGCGGCCTACCTGCTGGTAGCCCGCGTCGAGCATCTCTTCCGGGGTGGCGCCCACCACCACCCAGTCTTTATCTTTGACCGGCAGACCTAACAACGCATCACGTACCGCACCACCGACCAGATAACTCTTCACGCCTGACACTCCCGTTTTCTCTTTTCCAGAATGATACGTAAGTCTGGCAGAGAAGACGAATTAGTTCATCCAGCGATCTTTACGTTTACGGCTTGGGATCAGGTGCGGCAGAACCAGACCCAGCACCAGGCCGACGCCCAGCACGCCGCCGCCATACATAAACCACTGCATGATGATGGTGCGCTGTTTGTCATCGAGCTGCAGGTTGGCGGCATTCACTTTCTTCTGCGCGACAATCAGCTCGTTTTTCAGCTTCTGGTTCTCTTCTTTCAGGCCGTTAATCACCCCGTCGCTCTGCGCCACTTTCTGCTGCATCTCGGCGGTACGCTGGTTCCAGGTTCCGTCGATATTGTTCAGCTTGTCGGTCAGGGTTTTCACCTGATTTTCCAGATCCGGTACGCGGGTGCGCAGGCTTGGCACGGTGCTCAGCTCTTTCAGCGGGATCCAGGACGTGCGGCCAGAACTGTCGCGAACCTGACCGTAGTTGGTGTCCGCGTTGGTCTGTAACAGGGTGACTTCCTCGCCGGCATTTACCGTGCCCACGAGGCGATAATTATCTCCGGGGCCACTGCGTACCCAGGTGTTCAGTTCGTCAGAAACGTAACGCTTCTCTTCAGCGTGCACTGCGGTTGCGGCGCTAAAAGCGAGTAAAGTAAGTCCAATCAGGCGTAATTTAAGCATCATTAGTCGTTATTTTCATAAATAGTGGAACGATAGTAGTGGCAACAGTGTCTCTACGCAAAGCATTCATCAGCAATCAGAATCATCTGTGTCACGACTCTACACATTTACGCCCGTCAAATTGCTCATTGCATGGCAATTTGGCGCAAAATACTATGTACTGACAAACAAATGGCGAGGAAGTTCGCCCTCATTGACGCGTCTGTGACGCCCGCAAAAGTACAAGGCTATGGCTCAGGAAATCGAATTAAAATTTATCGTCGAAAAAGACAGCGTTGACGCACTCCGCCAGCATCTGCATACGCTCTCCGGCGAACACCATGCACCGGTACAACTGCTTAATATCTATTACGAAACGCCGGATAACTGGCTACGCCGCCACGATATGGGGCTGCGCATCCGTGGCGCGAGTGGGCGCTACGAGATGACGATGAAAATTGCCGGCCGCGTGGTCGGCGGGTTACATCAGCGTCCGGAATACAATATCGACATCAGTCAGCCAGAACTTGAGCTGGAACGTTTTCCGGCGGACGTCTGGCCGGAAGGCGAGCTGCCTGCCACGCTGGCGGAGCAGGTGCAGCCGCTGTTCAGCACCGATTTCTGGCGCGAGAAATGGCTGGTGACGGAAGGTAAAAGCCGCATCGAAATCGCCCTCGATCTGGGTGAGGTGAAGGCGGGTGAGTACCAGGAGCCGATCTGCGAACTGGAGCTTGAGCTGCTGGAAGGGGACGCAAATGACGTGCTGAAGCTGGCGCGCAGGCTGGTGAACCAGTCCGGATTGCGCCAGGGGAGCCTGAGCAAAGCCGCGCGGGGTTACCATCTGGCCGCCGGAAATGCGCCGCGCGTGCTGAAAGAGACGACCATTTTGCGCGTTGCGCCGAAAGCCAGCGTTGAGCAGGGGCTGGAAGCCGCGCTGGAGCTGGCGCTTTCTCAGTGGCAGTACCATGAAGAGCTGTGGGTACGAAATGTGAAAAACGCCAAATCCCACGTGCTGGCGGCCATTGCCCTGGTGCGCCATACCCTGACGCTCTTCGGCGGTATTGTTCCTCGCAAAGCGAGCGCTCACTTACGTGATCTGCTGACGCAAACCGAAACGCTGATGCTCTCGGACGTATCTGCGCAAACGGCGATCTACAGTCCGCAAGCCGCTTCGGCAAAACTGGCGCTGACCGAGTTTCTGGTGACGCGCGGCTGGCGCGCCTTCCTGGATGCGAAAGCCGAGGCCAAAATCGCGGAAAACTTTAAGCGTTTCGCAGATATTCATCTTTCCCGTCATGCGGCCGAACTGAAGAGCACCTTTGCGTATCCGCTCGGCGATAAGTATGGCGATCAGCTTCCCCGTCTTTCGCGCAACATCGACAGCATGCTGCTCCTTTCCGGTGCCTACGACGGGCCACAGGCGCAGGCGTGGCTGGAAAACTGGCAGGGGCTGAAGCATGCCATCGAAACCCGTCAGCATATTGAGATAGAGCATTTCCGTAACGAGGCCATTTCGCAGGAGCCGTACTGGCTGCACAGCGGAAAACGTTAACTCTGGCAAGGAACCCTTAGAATGCCGCTTTCTTCACCGTTACAGCAGCAGTGGCAGACCGTTTGCGAACGTCTGCCTGAGTCATTACCGGCGTCATCGTTAAGCGAGCAGGCGAAAAGCGTGCTCGTCTTCAGTGATTTTGTGCAGGAAAGCATTGCCGTCTACCCGGACTGGCTGGCGGAGCTTGAGAACGCACCGCCGCAGGCGGACGAGTGGCGGCACTATGCCGGCTGGCTGCAGGCCGCGCTTGAAGACGTCGCGGATGAGGCGACGCTGATGCGCGTCCTGCGTCAGTTCCGCCGTCGTGTGATGGTGCGCATTGCCTGGGCGCAGGCGCTGGAACTGGTGAGTGAAGAGAGTACGTTGCAGCAGTTAAGCGAGCTGGCGCAGACGTTGATTGTCGCCGCGCGCGACTGGCTCTACGCCGCCTGCTGTAAAGAGTGGGGCACGCCGTGCAGCGAGGAAGGGGTTCCTCAGCCGCTGTTGATCCTGGGGATGGGCAAGCTGGGCGGCTGCGAGCTGAACTTCTCCTCCGATATCGACCTGATTTTCGCCTGGCCTGAGAACGGCTCCACGCGCGGCGGCCGTCGCGAGCTGGACAACGCCCAGTTCTTTACCCGCCTCGGCCAGCGTCTGATTAAGGCGCTGGACCAGCCCACGCAGGACGGTTTTGTCTACCGCGTGGACATGCGCCTGCGTCCGTTCGGCGATAGCGGGCCGCTGGTGCTGAGCTTTGCCGCGCTGGAGGATTACTACCAGGAGCAGGGGCGCGACTGGGAGCGTTATGCGATGGTCAAAGCGCGGATCATGGGCGACAGCGATGACGCCTACGCCAACGAGCTGCGCGCCATGCTGCGCCCGTTCGTGTTCCGTCGCTACATCGACTTCAGCGTCATCCAGTCCCTGCGTAATATGAAAGGGATGATCGCCCGTGAGGTGCGCCGTCGCGGTCTGAAGGACAACATCAAGCTCGGCGCGGGCGGCATTCGCGAAATCGAATTTATCGTCCAGGTCTTCCAGCTGATTCGCGGCGGGCGCGAGCCGTCGCTACAGTCCCGCTCGCTGCTGCCGACGCTGAGCGCCATTGAGCAGCTTCACCTGCTGCCGGACGGCGACGCGCAAACCCTGCGCGAGGCCTATCTTTTCCTGCGCCGTCTGGAAAACCTGCTGCAAAGCATCAACGACGAACAGACCCAGACCCTGCCGGGGGATGACCTTAACCGGGCGCGTCTGGCCTGGGGGATGCGCGTGGATGACTGGTCAACGCTGACCGAACGGCTCGATGCCCATATGGCAGGCGTGCGCCGCATCTTCAACGAGCTAATCGGTGATGACGAAAGCGAATCGCAGGACGATGCCCTTTCCGAGCACTGGCGCGAGCTGTGGCAGGACGCGCTCCAGGAAGATGACACCACGCCGGTGCTGACGCATTTAACCGACGACGCGCGCCATCGCGTGGTGGCGCTGATTGCCGATTTCCGTCTTGAGCTGAACAAGCGCGCCATTGGCCCGCGCGGCCGTCAGGTGCTGGATCACCTGATGCCGCACCTGCTGAGCGAGGTCTGCTCGCGGGCGGATGCGCCGGTGCCGCTGTCGCGCATGATGCCGCTGCTGAGCGGGATCATCACGCGCACCACGTACCTTGAACTTTTGAGCGAGTTTCCGGGGGCACTCAAGCACCTGATTACGCTCTGCGCCGCCTCCCCGATGGTGGCCAACAAGCTGGCGCGTTATCCGCTGCTGCTGGATGAGCTGCTCGACCCGAACACCCTGTATCAACCCACGGCGACGGATGCCTACCGTGACGAGCTGCGTCAGTATCTGCTGCGCGTGCCGGAAGAGGACGAAGAGCAGCAGCTGGAGGCGCTGCGACAGTTTAAGCAGGCCCAGATGCTGCGCGTGGCGGCGGCGGATATCGCCGGAACGCTGCCGGTAATGAAAGTGAGCGATCACTTAACATGGCTCGCGGAAGCGATCATCGACGCGGTCGTGCAGCAGGCATGGGTGCAGATGGTGTCCCGCTACGGCCAGCCGAAGCACCTTGCTGACCGGGAGGGGCGAGGCTTTGCCGTGGTCGGTTATGGCAAGCTCGGCGGCTGGGAGCTGGGATACAGTTCCGATCTGGATTTAATTTTCCTGCACGACTGCCCGGTTGACGTGATGACCGACGGCGAGCGTGAGATTGACGGGCGTCAGTTTTATCTGCGCCTGGCCCAGCGCATCATGCACCTGTTCAGCACCCGCACTTCGTCGGGCATTTTGTATGAAGTCGATGCGCGCCTGCGTCCGTCCGGTGCGGCGGGTATGCTGGTCACCTCAACGGAGTCCTTCGCCGATTATCAGAAGAATGAAGCCTGGACCTGGGAGCATCAGGCGCTGGTGCGCGCCCGCGTGGTGTATGGCGATCCGCAGCTCAAAACGCAGTTCGATGCCGTCCGTAAGGATGTGATGACCACCCCGCGCGAGGGCAGTACGCTGCAGACGGAAGTGCGCGAGATGCGCGAGAAAATGCGCGCGCACCTGGGTAATAAACACCGCGATCGCTTTGATATCAAAGCCGACGAGGGCGGGATTACCGATATTGAGTTCATTACCCAGTATCTGGTGCTGCTCCACGCGCACGACAAGCCGAAGCTGACCCGCTGGTCGGATAACGTGCGCATTCTGGAGCTGCTGGCGCAAAACGACATTATGGACGAGCAGGAGGCGCAGGCTTTAACCCGCGCCTACACCACGCTGCGCGACGAGCTGCATCACCTGGCGCTACAGGAGCAGCCGGGGCACGTGGCGCTGGACTGTTTTGTCGCAGAGCGCGCTCAGGTAACGGCCAGCTGGCAGAAGTGGCTGGTGGAACCGTGCGTAACAAATCAAGTGTGATATTATCGCGCGCAAATTGTGAATCTTTCTGGAGTCAGGAATGAAAGTAACACTGCCAGAGTTTGAACGTGCTGGAGTAATGGTTGTTGGGGATGTGATGCTGGATCGCTACTGGTATGGGCCGACCAGCCGCATCTCTCCGGAAGCACCGGTACCGGTGGTTAAGGTCGACACCATTGAAGAGCGTCCCGGCGGCGCGGCAAACGTGGCGATGAACATAGCCTCTCTGGGCGCGCACTCGCGTCTGGTTGGCCTGACCGGTATCGACGATGCGGCGCGCGCGCTGAGCAAGTCGCTGGCGGACGTGAACGTGAAGTGTGACTTCGTTTCTGTTCCGACCCACCCGACCATCACCAAGCTGCGCGTGCTGTCACGTAACCAGCAGCTGATCCGCCTTGACTTTGAAGAAGGGTTCGAAGGCGTTGATCCCGAGCCGCTGCACGAGCGCATTAACCAGGCGTTAGGCAATATCGGCGCGCTGGTGCTGTCCGACTACGCGAAAGGCGCGCTGGCCAGCGTGCAGACGATGATCCAGCTGGCGCGTAAGGCCAGCGTACCGGTGCTGATCGATCCTAAGGGCACCGACTTTGAGCGCTATCGCGGCGCAACCCTCCTGACGCCAAACCTCTCCGAGTTTGAAGCGGTGGCGGGCAAATGCAAAACCGAGGAAGAGCTGGTTGAGCGCGGCATGAAGATCATTGCTGACTTCGAATTATCTGCGCTGCTGGTGACCCGCTCCGAGCAGGGGATGACGCTGCTGCAGCCGGGCAAGGCGCCGCTGCATATGCCAACCCAGGCGCAGGAAGTCTACGACGTGACCGGTGCCGGCGACACGGTGATCGGCGTGCTGGCGGCGACGCTGGCGGCGGGGAACTCCCTGGAAGAAGCGTGCTACTTCGCCAACGCCGCGGCAGGTGTGGTCGTCGGTAAACTCGGTACCTCAACCGTTTCGCCAATCGAGCTGGAAAACGCGGTGCGCGGCCGTGCGGACACCGGCTTTGGCGTCATGACCGAAGAGGAGCTGAAAGTGGCCGTTGCTGCCGCGCGCAAGCGCGGTGAAAAAGTGGTGATGACCAACGGCGTGTTCGACATCCTGCACGCGGGCCACGTGTCGTATCTGGCGAATGCGCGTAAGCTGGGCGATCGCCTGATTGTGGCGGTCAACAGCGATGCCTCAACCAAACGTCTGAAGGGTGAAACGCGTCCGGTGAACCCGCTTGAGCAGCGTATGATCGTGCTCGGCGCGCTGGAAGCCGTGGACTGGGTGGTGTCGTTTGAAGAAGACACGCCGCAGCGCCTGATTGCCGGTATTCTGCCGGACCTGCTGGTGAAGGGCGGCGATTACAAGCCGGAGCAAATCGCGGGCAGCGAAGAGGTCTGGGCCAACGGCGGTGAGGTGATGGTGCTCAACTTTGAAGATGGGTGTTCCACCACCAACATCATTAAGAAGATCCAGAAAGACAGTCAGTAAAAAACGGGCCTATTGGCCCGTTTTTTTATGTCGGGTGGCGGCTGCGCCTTACCCGACCTACGCGTTCATTCAGGCCCGGTAAGGCGTAGCCGCCACCGGGCTCAACAGGCCGCACTTACTCCTGGTTATCCACCGGCGGAATGGCCGGCGCTGGCTTCACTTCTTCCGGCGCATTGCGATTTTCCAGCTCGGTCAGACGCTGTTCCAGCAGTGCCAGCTTCTCGCGGGTGCGCAGCAGAACGTGGGTCTGCACGTCAAACTCTTCGCGGCTGACGAGATCAAGGCGAACCAACTGCGCCTGCAGCGTCTGGCGGATTTTCTTCTCAACGTCATCACCAAATTCACGAATGCCTTTTGGCATAGACTCGTGAACCTGACGCGCAATTTGCTCAATTTTCTTCGGGTCAATCATTGTCGTTTCCCTTGATGAAAAGGTGTTAGTGTCCATTGTAGCGCGTCATGCCCGGGGTAAACAAAATTGTTTGATGCTTATGCATTGCCCAGGATAATCAATAGCGTTATAGTTATCTCGCTTATTCTCAGGGCGGGGCGAAATTCCCCACCGGCGGTAAATCAGCTTAACGCTGAAAGCCCGCGAGCGCTTTGGGTGAATTCTCAAAGGTCAGCAGATCCGGTGTAATTCCGGGGCCGACGGTTAGAGTCCGGATGGGAGAGAGTAACGATCCAGTCGGGCATGGGCCCGCTCACGTTATCTTTTTGCCGCTTATACGGCGCTCCTAAGACTGCCCTGATTCTGGTAACCATAATGTTAATGAGGTTTTTTTACCATGAATCAGACGCTACTTTCCTCTTTTGGCACTTCAACTCAACGTGTTGAACATGCACTGGATGCACTGCGCGAAGGCCGCGGTGTGATGGTGCTTGACGATGAAAACCGTGAAAACGAAGGCGACATGATTTTCGCCGCCGAAAACATGACCGTTGAACAGATGGCGCTGACTATCCGTCACGGCAGCGGCATCGTATGCCTGTGTATTACCGAAGATCGTCGTAAGCAGCTCGAGCTGCCGATGATGGTCGAAAACAACACCAGCGCCTTTGGTACCGGATTTACCGTGACCATTGAAGCGGCGCATGGCGTGACCACCGGTGTGTCTGCGGCTGACCGTCTGACCACCGTACGTGCCGCGATTGCTGATGATGCGAAGCCATCCGATCTGCATCGTCCAGGCCACGTCTTCCCACTGCGCGCGCAGGCGGGTGGCGTGCTGACCCGCGGCGGTCACACCGAAGCGACGATCGACCTGGTGACGCTGGCAGGCTTCAAACCTGCGGGCGTGCTGTGTGAACTGACCAACGACGACGGCACCATGGCGCGTGCACCAGAGTGCATCACCTTCGCGCGTCTGCACAACATGCCGGTGGTAACGATTGAAGATCTGATTGAGTATCGCCAGGCGCACGAGCGCAAAGCCAGCTGAAATGGCTGATGTGAAAAAGCCGGGGAAACCCGGCTTTTTTGTCTTTAGTGGTAGTTAATTTTGAACAGCACCACCGTTTCGAACGGCCCGGACTGGATCGCTTTTCCTTCGACCGGCGACAGCTCTGCGGTGTATTGCTGCTCATGCTCAAGCGTGCTGCCCGTAAAATCCACGTATTCGTTATAGTGGTTAAAGGTGTAGGGCTCGGTTCCGTTAAGGATCCTCAGCTTCAGGCCATTGCCTATCAGCAGTGCGGTATCGTTGGCCGTAAGCGCTTCATTTGTATAGAACGACGAGTCCATTTTGAAGCCATCTGAACATTGGGCATCCTGCACTTTCGTCGTCTTCACCGAAAAGGTCCGTTTACGCGTCTGTTGATTCACAATATCGCGTGCGCTAAAGGTGCCGAAATCAATCTCCTGGTTCTCAGGGTAAATACTGAACGTTGCCCCGCAGTCCAGAACGGTAATATTTTGCAGCCCGTTGATGTGATATTTGAGGTTTTTCGCATCCGACATCTGGTTCACGCCGCCTTTTCCGTCAAACTGGACAACGATGTAATCGCTCAGCGAGCTGACGTAGCCGTGAGGCGGCATGGCTTTAATTTTTACGTATAAGCGCAGACGAGCAATGAAGGTTCGTGAAGTGTGGATATCATCCGGGTTACCGGAACAGATACGATTTTCCCATCCCATTTGTCGGATCTGCTCGGGGGTATAAATCGTGATGTTTTGGTTGTCCAGACACTGTCGGGTATCGACGCCGTTAGGCTGGCCTTTTGCATCGTAGTCTATCCCTTCATAGGTTACGCCCAGTTCATAATAGGGATCGGAGGTTGAAGGATAAGGATTCACCCAGCCAAAAATATCCTCCGGTTGAAAGCTGCTTGTGACATTGTGGTTGCATGTCACCGGGATTTTGATGTCATCCGATTCCCAAATTTTCTCACCTGCCTGTGCATTACTGGGGATAGCAAACGGCGAGATCGTTTTAGTTTCTTCTACGGGGCCGCCCGAACCGCCCAGGTAGCAGTCGAGCGCCAGCGCTTCTCTTAAAGGCAGCACTGAGAGCAGCACTATGAACAATACGTTAGCGAGATTGCGCATTTTTTTCGATCTTCCGTTCGGTGAGCGAGCACTGCGCCGTTCCCGCGCACTGTACGTCGACCTTTTTCAGCGCGCCGTAATCGTCGATATAACCGATGCTGTAATAGTTACCGTGGTAGTCACCGGTAGAGGTTGTTGCTGTCGCGAAAGGCGCAAGCATCAGGCTGTCGAAGCCCGGCAGCATGGTTCTGGCATTCTTACTGAGCCACGCCAGCGTGATGTAGTACGGCGTCGGGTTATGTATGGTCAGCCCTTTCGCAGTGGCTGAAACTTCCATCCGCATTTCCGCCTGCTCGCCGGGTTTTTTGGTAATCGCTTTAGGACGCCAGAACAGCTTGATC
This sequence comes from Enterobacter sp. PL1, assembly GCF_945957325.1. NCBI lineage: Bacteria > Pseudomonadati > Pseudomonadota > Gammaproteobacteria > Enterobacterales > Enterobacteriaceae > Enterobacter > Enterobacter sp. PL1. The sequence goes on along the minus strand of NZ_CAMFKT010000003.1, from coordinate 68,246 downwards.
CTGCTCTGCATCGCCACCTGCATGACGCTGCGTTCATCGCTGGCGCTGGTGCTTTTCGGCGGCACTTCGCGCAGGTTGAAATAAAACAGGGATTCTCTGTCTTTCGGTAACTGACTGGTGGCCGCTTGCTTAACGATCCTGACCTGCGATGCGGAACCCGCTTCAATGCGTTGAATCGGAGGCAGCGCCATGAAATGCCTGTCTTCTTTACGGCCTTTCTCATCTTCAATCCAGGAGAGCGCCAGATAGGGCAGCGCTTTACTCTGGTTTTCAATCTTCAGGCTGCTGGCCTTGTCGCTTTCCGGAAAGACAATGCGCGTGCGGTCCAGGTTTACGGCCGCGTGAGTGGTGAATGCTGTGCCGACCAGCATCAGGCACAGGCTTTTGAGTAAGGTTAATTTCATCATGATTTCTTACTGACATGGCAGTATCAACTGCATACTGTTTTCAAGGTGTGAAGGTAACGTGAAGCGACACTGCTGATTGTCTCCCCACGTCACGCGAAACTGTTGTTGTGGCTCTACGGCGCCGAGCCAGACGTGGCCGTCATCGGCGACCATGGCAATCTGCCGATCGTCTTCCAGCTGGCGAACAACGGCGCCCAGCGGCGGCGTGCCAGAGGCAGTTCGTAAGATGCCTGCGATATCATTGCCTGCACGCGTCGCGATCTGACGGTACCCGATGGCGCCTTCCGTCCAGGTTGAGGTGACGACGCGGGTGTCAACGTCTACGCCATCGGGCAGGTTGTTCATATTGACCTGCACGCTGGAAGGCGAATAGCTGGAGATGGACGGTAAAACGCCAATCCCGAAGCGATTGGTTTCATCCCGCGACATGTTCAGCGGGATGTTGCCTACGCCATCGGTACTGACCATCACGCGCGGCTCGTTACCGTAGCTGCGGCGGTGCAGCGCAGCGCCTTTAGCCGTCGAGGTGAATGAACCGGTCCAACTGGCACTCAGGGAATTGTATTCGTTAGCCTTAACGCTCCCGGAGAGATTCAGGTCGCCATAAGGAGAATAATGTTGATAGTTGCCGCTCACCTGCGCGCCGGCATCTGACTTCTCGCTTTCGGTACCTGCCGAAACGCCCCAGGTGTTGTTGCGGTCTGATGTGTCATACCACGATACGTTCTGGCTCAGACTGTCGCTGTTGCGCAGGTCGTAATTCAGACGATGATCGGGATCGAGCGGTACGCTCAGTGAGAGATAGAACTGCGTATCGTCGTCTTCGTCTTCATAGTGGGTTTTACTCCACGACACGGTGAGGCCCAGATTTTTCCAGCGACCGATATCAAAGTTATAGCCTGCGGTCACGCTGCCCGTCGTGGAGGAGGAATCGTTCCACCAGGTTTGACGCAGCATGTTCACATAGAGGTTGAGCGATAGCGCCGAAATGTACTGGCTTGCCGTCACGCTGAGCGTCTGTTTTTCTGACTGCCGATCGTTATTGTCATCATCCAGAAAACGGGCGTAGCTGAGAAACTGCGGGTCGGAATAGCGATAACTGGCGAGCGTAAGCTGGCTGCCGGTGGTATCGAAACGCTTACTGTAGTTGAAACGGTAGCTGTAACCTGTCTGGCTATTCTGATTGGGCAACTGGCTGGTTGCCTGCGTCACGTCAAAAGAGAGCGCGCCCAGGTACTCCATGTTTTGACCTATTCCGGCGGCAACGGACCGGTAGCGATCGCCATCGGCGAGCGTACCGCCGTAGAGGGAGGTTTGTGACAGCATCCCCCAGGAGAATTCGCCGCTCATAAACGCGTTATCTTCAACGTCATGCGAGGCGTCTTTGCGTGCTTTTCCTGCCGCCAGCTTATAGCGAACCTGACCTTTGCGGGTTAAAAAAGGCACCGATTCCGCAGAAACCTGGAAGGTGCTTACGCGCCCATCTTCTTCTGTCACTTTGACGTCCAGCGTACCCTGTACAGACTGGTTTAGATCCTGAATAACAAACGGCCCTGGCGGAACGTTGCTTTGGTAAATGACACGGTCAGCCAGGCTAACCGTTACCGTGGCGTTAGTTTGCGCGAGGCCGGTAATTTGTGGCGCGTAGCCGCGCAGCGACCATGGCAGCATGCGCTCATCGCTAGTCAGGGAGGCTCCGGTATAGGTGAAGGCATCAAAAATAGCGGACTGGAAATCCGTTTCACCCAGTGTGAGTTTGGCTCCGAGCGAGGGGAGAGGACGGAACATATAGAGGCGTGAAAAGCGCCCGTCATTCACTGAACCTGCGTCGGTATGGGTTTGAGTATACTGATAATCACCGCGCAGTCGCCACGCGCCCATATTCGCGCCGGCAGTGCCATAAGTGTTGACGTTATCCGTGCTGCTGCCATCGTTCGGCTGGTAATGACTGGCAAAAAGATTGTAATCCAGTAGTACGCCCGGCACGCCGTTGTCCCAGGTTGAAGGGGGCATCCAGTCTGCGGCACGGTACTGTAACCAGGCCTGAGGTATCGTGACCTTCAGCGTCTGGCTGGATTGCTCAAAATTAAATTTAATATCCGGTTTTGATGCAAAGTCGACGCACCCGTCTTTTTCCGCCAATGCGCTACGGATATTGTCCTGCAGAGCAAATGTATCGGCCAGTTCAGGTGGAATACAGACTTGTACGCTCTTGTCTATCTCCTGCCAGCGGAGCTGCCAGCCATTTGCCAGCGGGATATCATTAATTGAAACGGTAACAAAATAGTCGCCTGGTGTGATCGATATTTGATCTTTAAAAAGAGATAAATCAACGCTGCCACGCTGATCTTTATCGATGGCATTGATGTTAAATTCGGTAGCGGAGGCAAGTTCCACCATAAACAGGGACGTCATAATAATTATGCATTGTAATTTATATGTCATCGCCCTGTTACTCAAATAAATACATTCAACGCCGGCTGACATTAAATGCCAGCCGGTTTAATTTGAAACATGGCGTAGTTATTTATACGCCAGAATATAGTTGGCTGTAGCTTCCACCTGGCCAGCAGTCGCCGTTTTACCCGTTACCACTTCCATTAATGCTTTGAAGTGCAGCGTTTGAGTCGTTGAACCTGCCAGCAGAGCAACCTCATTAGCAGCACCCAGCGTAATGTTGGCTTCGGCGTTATTCAGAAGACGAACGCCCACGTTCTGTGCACCACTTGCATAGGTATTGGTCATCAGACTGGTGTCGGTCGCGTCTGTCGCTGAGCTGGTAAACGTGACATCGACTTTGGTCACTGGTGTGTCAGTCTCGTCGGCCGGATCGTCAAGCTGGCAGTTTTCCAGATTGATATCAACCGGAACAGCGGAGGACTTCTTGTTGGCATTGATCACGGCTGTGGTCACTTCACCGAGATCGACTTCTTTATCAACGCTGTCTGGTGCAATGCTGCAAGGCGCATCAATAACAACGCCTTTGAATTTGATTTTTCCCGACCCCTGCTCGGCAGCAAAGGCGGAACCCGATACTGCGGCAGCGATAGTTACAGCTAATAGAATTTTTTTACCCATATACATGAAAATATCCTTTTTCAAACGAATTCATACTCTGAATATAAGTTTCAAAACGCAAATGGAGTATATGGGAGGACGAAGGGGAGATGCGATTACTGCATCTTAAAGCTATTTTAAGATTATATTAATATATAATTAATGTTGATTGTAAGCATCGGCTAACATTCATAATATATGCAGTAACTCAGATAATTGACTGATAAAGTTTCATCATTCTATTTCTATGAGATATATATTTTGCAAGGGCTTTGTTGGCAACAAAATAACGTATCATTTCTATCTATATCTTAACGTTTCGAAAGTCTGCCTCCGTATTATACGGAGGCAGACTAATCCTAACCGATACCTGCAGATTGCAATAACACCAGGCTTAAGCCCATGACTGACATTCCGCACAGCACGCCATAGCTGGGGTTGTTATTGGGATCGATCTCTTTCGCCAGCGGCATTAATTCATCGACGGAAAGCGCCACCATAATCCCGGCAACTGTGGCCATAATGGCGGCCATCACGACAGGGGAGACCAGGCTTCCGAGAATCAACCAGGCCAGGACACCGCCGAGGATTTCAGCCATCCCGGAAATTCCTGCCCAGAATACCGCGGTACGTTTCGAGCCCGTGGCGGCATACACCGGTCCGGCGACCGCCAGTCCTTCAGGAATATTGTGTAAGGCCACCGCCAGCGCGATGCCAAAGCCCATTTCCAGATTGCTGCTGGCCGTCACGTAGGTCGCGACCCCTTCCGGGAAGTTATGCAGGCTAATTCCCAGCGTGAGCAGAACCGCCGTTCGCTTAATATTCCGCGGCACAGGCGTTACGTTTTTCTGCATTAAATCCTGGGGATGCGCGTGGGGTAGCATCCGGTCGAGGGCAAAGTAACCCAGCAGGCCAACGACAAACATGCCGTAGCCCAGCAGGGGAGACATCCCGTCGGTGCCCAGCGCAGCAGGGAGCATCTCCATCAGGGAGATAAGCAGCATGATCCCGGCAGCAAAGCCCAGCGAGAAGGCCAGCACGCGGTTTGACGGCTTCTGACCAAGCACGCCGAGGATTGCGCCGATAAAGGTCGCGGCGCCCGCCAGTATGGTCAGGATCAGAGGGACTGACATGCATTGCTCCTTATGATAATGATTATCATTAATATAAATGATTCATTTCTGGCAAAGCGAGGGGCGAACCCCGGCTTTACACATTCCTTACATTCAAAATTCCTGATGATGATCTTCACGCTTATCAGCGTTCATCTTTGTCCGATTGCGCGTAATGTAGCACCATTAAATTGACACCTTCTGTAAGGATATCATCATGACTTCATCCCGTATGCCAGCCCTGTTTTTAGGCCACGGCAGCCCAATGAACGTTCTGGAAGATAACGTCTATACTCGCGCATGGCGTCATCTGGGCGAGACGCTGCCGCGTCCAAAAGCGATTGTGGTGGTATCTGCGCACTGGTTCACCCGCGGCACGGGCGTGACCGCCATGGAAGCGCCAAAGACCATTCACGATTTTGGCGGCTTCCCGCAGGCGCTGTATGACACGCACTATCCGGCCCCCGGCTCGCCTGAGCTGGCACAAAGGCTGGTGGAACTGCTGGCGCCTGTTCCGGTTGCGCTGGATAAAGAAGCCTGGGGCTTTGACCATGGCTCATGGGGCGTGCTGATAAAAATGTATCCTGATGCGGATATCCCGATGGTGCAGCTGAGCATCGACAGCACCAAACCGGCTGCCTGGCATCTGGAGATGGGGCGCAAGCTGGCGACGCTTCGTGATGAAGGCATCATGCTGGTGGCAAGCGGCAACGTGGTGCACAACCTGCGTACGGCGCGCTGGCATGGCGAAAACACGCCATACCCGTGGGCGACCGCTTTTAACGACTACGTTAAAGCGAACCTGACCTGGCAAGGCCCGGCTGAGGCGCATCCGCTGGTGAACTATCTGGAGCACGAGGGCGGTTCGCTCTCTAACCCGACGCCGGAGCATTTCCTGCCGCTGCTGTACGTGCTTGGCGCATGGGACGGTGAGGAGCCGGTTACGATCCCGGTCGATGGATTAGAGATGGGAAGTCTGAGTATGCTGTCGGTGCAGGTAGGGTGAAAATATGCCCGGTGGCGCTACGCTTACCGGGCCTACAAAACCGTAGGCCGGGTCAGGCGAAGCCGCCACCCGGCAGATCTTACTCCACAAAAATATGCGGGTAGAACCGCGACAGATCCTGCGTGATCAGCGCGCGATCTTCGCGAATGCCAATTCCGGCAGGTTGATCGTTAATGAGCCAGCTGCCAATTAGCGTATAGCTGTCGCCAAATTTCGGCAGTTGATAGAACGCCTGGACGATCATCCCTTCCTCGCCGTAAGGCCCTTCAACCGCTTCCAGCGTTTTACCGTTTTCGATGATCGACACGTTCGCGCCTTCGCGGGAGAAGATCGGCTTAACGACGTATTTCTCCATCTGCGGGTAATCATCTTCCGCAAAGTACGCTGGCAGCAGGTTCGGGTGATTAGGGAACATCTCCCACAGCATCGGCAGCAGGGCCTTGTTGGAGATAATGCTCTTCCAGGCCGGTTCCAGCCAGCGCACGCCCGCATCTTCCAGCTTGGTGGAGAACATCTCGCGCAGCATGTACTCCCACGGGTAGAGCTTGAACAGGTTGCTGATGACCTGATCCTGCATGTCCGTAAACTGACCTTTTTCACCCAGGCCGATATCCTCGATATAGAGGAACTCGGTCGCCACTTCCGCTTCGGCGGCGCAATCCTGCAGATACTGAACCGTGCCACGATCTTCTTCCGTGTCGCGGCAGCAGGCGAGATGCAGCAGGTTGAAGCCAAACTGCTCGCGCAGCTCGGCAAAGCGCTCGATCAGCTTCTCCTGCAGGCTGTTGAACTGGTCGCTGCCTTCCGGCAGGTTTCCGGCGTTCATTTGATCTTCCAGCCAGATCCACTGGAAGAATGCCGCTTCATAGAGGGAGGTTGGCGTATCGGCGTTGTTTTCTAAAAGCTTCGGTTCACCCACGCCGTCCCACGCCAGATCCAGGCGAGAGTAAAGCGAAGGCTGATTCGTTTTCCACGACTGGCGGACAAAGCTCCAGGTGTGCTTTGGAATGCGGAACTTGGCCATCAGCTCGTCGCTGTCGATGACTTTTTCCACCACCTTGAGGCACATCTGGTGCAGCTCAGCCGTGACCTCTTCCAGCTTCTCAACCTGGGCCAGGGTGAGCTTGTAGTAAGCGTCTTCACACCAGTACGGCTCGCCGTACATGGTGTGGAAGTTAAAGCCGTACTCGGTGGCTTTTTCGCGCCAGTCCGGGCGCTCGGTAATACTGACTCGTTCCATGATCAGCCGCCCATTGAGCGAGTAGAGGTGCCTGATGCACTGCGCTGCATGCTGGTCTGTTTCGCCACAGACTCACCGAACCCGCCGCGGGTGATGGTGCTGGTGGTCGCAGGCTTCGGCGCCATCGCGGTTTTCGGTACGGTTACGGTGCGGCCCGGAGTCGCTGCACCGTAGCCTTTACCGCTGGCATCGGTATATTGACCGTAAGCCGGGCTGGCCGGGTTTTTCGAGCTAAACAGCGGCTGCTGCTGGTAGCCCGCACCGCCGCCCATCAGACGGCCCATCATGTAGCCTGCCATCAGCGGCATCCAGAAGCTGCCGCTGGACTGCGCCTGTGCCTGATTTTCAGGTGCCGTGCCTGCCTGAGCCGGTGCCTGCTGGCACTGACCTTCACCAAATTCCGCTACGCAGTCTTCGCGTGAGGCATATTTCGGCGCGGTGCGTTCCGCTTCTTTCAACGCGTTGGTGTAGGCCGTTTTACATTCGGCCGCTTTCCCGGTGGCGGCAGAGCAGTCATCCGCGTTTTGATACAGCGAAACCGTTTCATCGTTTTTCTCACAGCCTGCCAGCATAAAGACAGCGGTAACCGCCAGCGCAACAGGGGTGAGGTGACGTGCATTCCAGCTCTTGCGGAACGACGCGTGATTGATCGTTTTTGTCCGTTTCATGTTTGTCTTCCAGGACCCAGTGGTAATAACGCTCAGGATAGAGGATGAGTGGTTGAAAATGAAGCGAAGAGGGGCGGAATCAGGGGGATCTTTACGTTGGCTTACGTTCGGATGTGATTTTGCGCCGGGTGGCGCTGCGCTTACCCGGCCTACGATTCAGTAGGCCCGATAAGCGAAGCGCCATCGGGCAATGCTTAGTTACGGAACGGATTGTTGCCCTTGCTGGCAGGCGCTGTGGTGCGCGCGGCAGCAGGCTGTGCAGCAGGGGTAGTGTTGTTAGCGTTGAAGTTATCAACCGCGGCAACCTGCTCCGGGTTCTCCGGTGCAACGCTGTCCGGAGAGGTAGAGACCGGTTTGCCCAGTGCGCTGTTCAGCATCTGCAGGTCTTGCTCGTTCAGCGTACCCAGAGCCTGCTTAATGTTCAGCTGGTTAATCAGGTACTGATAACGCGCGCTGGAGAGCTGCTGCTTCGCGTTGTACAGCGTGGTGGTGGCGTCGAGCACGTCAACGATAGTACGTGTACCGACCGAGTAACCCGCTTCCATCGCGTCCAGGGAGCTCTGTGCAGACACAACGGCCTGTTTATAGGCGTTGATGCTGCTGATTGAGGCGTTCACGTTGTTGAAGGATGAACGTACGGTCTGCACCACGTTACGATGGGCGCTTTCCAGCTGCTCGCTCGCGCCAACAAAGTTGTACTGCGCCTGTTTCACCTGGGAGTTAACCTGACCGCCCTGATACAGCGGCAGGGAGAAGCTCAGGCCCACTTTGTTCTGACCCATATTGCTGTCGTCATACTGGGCAGAATTGGTTTTAGAGCCACTGTAGGTGGTGTCAGAAACGCCGGTAGAGGCGCTCAGGCTCAGGGTTGGCAGATGGCCGTCCTGCGCCTGACGAATCTGCTCGCGGGCCAGGTCCTGGTTCAGACGCGCCTGCAGCAACGTCAGGTTGCGGTTTTCCGCCTCTTTCAGCAGGGCGTTAACGGCCTGCGGCTTATCCGTTTTGAAGCTGTCGACGTTCAGGGAGGCCAGCTCAGGATAGTAGTTCCCGGTCACCTGGCGCAGGGATTCCAGCGCGTTGTCGAGGTTATTACGCGCGGTCACTTCGTTGGCCAGCACGGTGTCGTACTGTGAACGGGCGTTCTGCACGTCGGTGATCGCCACCAGACCCACGTTGAAGCGCTGGGTGGTTTGATCTAACTGACGGTAAATGGCCTGTTTCTGCGCTTCGGTGTAGGAGAGCGCGTCAATGGCGCTCAGCACGTTGAAGTACGCCGTAGCTGTGTTCAGGATCAGCGTCTGCTGGTCGGTCTGATAGGTCACATCCTGGATGCCCGCGCTCTTTTCCTGCAGGGTCAGGGCACGCCATTTGGACATATCAAACAGCGTCTGTGTTAATTGCAGTGAGGCACTGGTAGCATTGGAGTTTACGCCGTTAGCGTCGCGGAAACCGTTGCTGTAGGTATAATCTGCACCTAACCCTAACTGTGGCAGCAAGGGGCTACGCGCTTCGTTAATCTTTTCAAACGCAGCATCACGATCGGCCGCTGATTTACGTAAATCAGGGTTGCCCAGACGTGCCTGCTGGTAGACCTGTAACAGGTTTTCCGCCTGGCTCATTGCACTGAAGCCCGTCAGGCTCAGGCCGATAAGGATGGGGAGCAATTTCTTCATTTGCATTCCTTGTTGTGAAGCAGTATTAGCGCTGATCTAATTAAAAAATAATTGCCGATTCTAACAGAATCATCCACACCAAAAGGTTGGCGTTACGTGCCATCTGGCGGTAATTTGCACCAATCTACCATATAGCCTTACAAACGGCAGCCAAACAGCCTTGAAATTCACAATTTCATCACCATTGCTACCAGGACTCGACTCATGCAAAAACCAGAAAAGTTGCCCGTGACATTCGCCAAAAACGATGTAGAAATTATTGCACGAGAAACGCTTTATAGCGGTTTTTTTTCAATGGATCTTTACCGTTTCAGGCATCGCCTGTTTAACGGTGAAATGAGCGGCGAAATCAGACGCGAAATTTTTGAGCGCGGGCATGCGGCAGTCTTGCTACCCTTTGACCCAGTGCGTGACGAAGTCGTGCTGGTGGAGCAGATCCGCATCGCCGCTTATGACGTCAGTGAGAGCCCGTGGCTGCTGGAGATGGTGGCCGGGATGATCGAAGAAGGCGAGACGGTTGAAGACGTCGCCCGGCGCGAGGCGCTGGAAGAGGCTGGGCTGGTGGTGGGCCGCACCAAACCGGTGTTGAGCTATCTGGCGAGTCCGGGTGGCACCAGCGAACGCTTATCCATTATGGTGGGCGAAGTGGACGCCACGACCGCAGAAGGCATTCACGGTCTGGCTGATGAAAACGAAGATATTCGGGTTCATGTGGTGAGCCGGGAACAGGCTTATCAGTGGGTAGAAGAGGGGAAAATCGACAACGCAGCGTCTGTCATCGCCCTGCAATGGCTGCAGCTGCATTATCAGACATTACGAAACGAGTGGAAAAAATGAAGCGCTATACGCCTGACTTCCCAGAAATGATGCGCCTGTGCGAAACGAATTTTGCACAATTGCGCCGCCTGCTGCCGAGAAACGACGCACCCGGCGAAACGGTAAGCTATCAGGTGAGCAACGCGCAGTATCGATTAACGATAACAGAATCAACGCGCTACACTACGCTGGTGGAGATTGAGCAAACGGCACCCAGCATTAGCTACTGGAGCCTGCCGTCGATGACGGTACGCCTCTATCACGACGCGATGGTCGCTGAAGTGTGTTCAAGCCAGCAGATCTTTCGCTTCAAGGCGCGGTATGATTACCCGAATAAAAAGTTGCATCAACGCGACGAAAAGCATCAAATTAACCAGTTTTTAGCCGACTGGCTAAGGTATTGTTTAGCACATGGAGCAATGGCGATTCCGGTTTGTTAGCGTCATAAACCTACCTAAGGACACCATTTGGAAAGCCTGTTGAACCTGACTGTTGCTGGTGGGGCGCCAGTCAGGATATTACAAATCACCGATACCCACCTTTTTGCCGAAAAGCATGAAACGCTGCTGGGGGTGAATACCTGGGAGAGTTATCAGGCGGTACTGAGCGCCATTCACGCTGAAAACCGTGCATGCGATCTGATTGTCGCAACGGGCGATCTGGCGCAGGACCAATCTTCCGCGGCCTACCAGCATTTTGCTGAAGGCATCGCGAGCTTTAGCGCGCCCTGCGTCTGGCTGCCGGGTAACCACGATTTTCAGCCCGCAATGTACAGTTCTCTCCAGGATGCGGGGATTTCTCCGGCGAAATGTGTTTTTGCGGGTGAACAGTGGCAGATCCTCCTGCTGGACAGCCAGGTGTTCGGCGTCCCGCACGGTGAACTCAGTGAGTTTCAGCTCGACTGGCTGGAGACCAAACTGGCCGCTGAACCTGAACGTCATACGCTGCTGTTGCTTCATCATCATCCTCTGCCAGCGGGCTGCAGCTGGCTCGATCAGCACAGCCTGCGCAACTCCGCGGCGCTGGATCGCGTGCTGGCGAAGTTCCCGCGGGTGAAAAATCTGCTGTGTGGGCATATTCACCAGGAACAGGATCTCGACTGGAACGGACGCCGCATGCTGGCGACGCCGTCGACCTGCGTTCAGTTTAAGCCGCACTGCGCCAACTTTACGCTGGATACCATCGCGCCAGGCTGGCGCTGGCTGGAACTGCATCCCGACGGCACGCTGACCACGGAAGTCTGCCGTTTGACCGGCGCACAGTTCCGCCCGGACACCGCTTCAGAAGGCTATTGATGTCTACGCTCCTTTATCTGCACGGATTCAACAGTTCGCCGCGCTCCGCAAAAGCGACACAGTTTCGCCAGTGGCTGAGCGAGCATCACCCTGACGTTGAGATGATTATCCCACAGCTGCCGCCTTACCCGGCAGAAGCCGCGGAAATGCTGGAATCCATCGTGCTTGCGCACGGCGGCGAAACCTTTGGTGTGGTCGGTTCATCGCTGGGGGGATATTACGCCACCTGGCTCTCGCAATGCTTTATGCTGCCCGCCGTGGTGGTTAATCCGGCGGTACGGCCATTTGAGCTGCTGCGGGACTTTCTTGGCGAAAACGAGAACCCCTACACCGGCCAGCAATATGTGCTAGAGTCACGCCATATTTACGATCTCAAAGTTATGCAGGTCGACCCGCTCGAGGCGCCGGATCTCATCTGGCTGCTGCAGCAGACGGGTGATGAAGTGCTGGATTACCGCCAGGCAGTGGCGTATTACGCCTCCTGCCGCCAGACTATAGAAGAGGGCGGAAACCATGCTTTCACGGGCTTTGAGAATCATTTCACCCAGATTGTCGATTTTCTTGGACTGCACAGCCACTGACAATCAATGCGAATTGCTAGTTTAAATCATGACGCAAACCTATAACGCTGATGCCATTGAGGTCCTCACCGGGCTAGAGCCGGTTCGCCGCCGCCCGGGGATGTACACCGATACGACGCGCCCAAACCATCTGGGCCAGGAAGTTATTGATAACAGTGTGGACGAAGCGCTGGCGGGCCATGCCAAACGCGTTGACGTCATCCTGCATGCCGATCAGTCGCTGGAAGTTATTGACGACGGGCGCGGCATGCCGGTGGATATCCACCCGGAAGAGGGCGTCCCGGCCGTTGAGCTGATCCTCTGTCGTCTGCATGCGGGCGGTAAGTTCTCCAACAAAAACTACCAGTTCTCCGGTGGCCTGCACGGCGTGGGGATTTCCGTCGTCAACGCCCTGTCCAAACGCGTGGAAGTGAACGTCCGTCGCGATGGTCAGGTCTACAACATCGCGTTTGAAAACGGCGAGAAGGTGCAGGATCTTCAGGTTGTCGGCACGTGCGGCAAACGCAACACCGGCACCAGCGTCCACTTCTGGCCTGACGAAAGTTTCTTCGACAGCCCGCGCTTTTCCGTGTCCCGCCTGACGCACCTGCTGAAAGCCAAAGCGGTGCTTTGCCCGGGCGTGGAAATCACCTTTAAAGATCACGTTAATAATACCGAGCAGACCTGGTGCTACGCCGATGGCCTGAACGACTACCTGTGCGAAGCGGTAAACGGCCTGCCAACGCTGCCGGAAAAACCGTTCGTCGGCAACTTTAGCGGCGATACCGAAGCGGTGGACTGGGCGCTGCTGTGGCTGCCGGAAGGCGGCGAGCTGCTGACCGAAAGCTACGTTAACCTGATCCCCACCATGCTCGGCGGGACCCACGTCAACGGCCTGCGTCAGGGGCTGCTGGACGCGATGCGCGAATTCTGTGAATACCGCAATATCCTGCCGCGCGGCGTGAAGCTGTCGGCGGAAGATATCTGGGACCGCTGCGCCTACGTGCTCTCCGTGAAGATGCAGGATCCGCAGTTTGCCGGTCAGACCAAAGAACGTCTGTCGTCACGCCAGTGTGCGGCGTTCGTCTCCGGCGTGGTGAAAGATGCCTTTACCCTGTGGCTGAACCAGAACGTTCAGGCGGCGGAGATGCTGGCCGAAATGGCGATCTCCAGCGCCCAGCGTCGTCTGCGCGCCGCCAAGAAAGTGGTGCGTAAAAAGCTGACCAGCGGCCCTGCGCTGCCGGGCAAGCTGGCAGACTGTACCGCGCAGGATCTCAACCGCACCGAACTGTTCCTCGTGGAAGGGGACTCGGCGGGCGGGTCGGCCAAGCAGGCGCGCGATCGTGAATATCAGGCGATCATGCCGCTCAAGGGTAAGATCCTGAACACCTGGGAAGTGTCTTCAGACGAAGTGCTGGCCTCGCAGGAAGTCCACGATATCTCGGTCGCGATCGGCATCGATCCGGACAGCGACGATCTGAGCCAGCTGCGCTACGGCAAGATCTGCATTCTCGCGGATGCGGACTCCGATGGTCTGCACATCGCCACGCTGCTGTGCGCGCTGTTTGTGAAGCACTTCCGTACGCTGGTGAAAAACGGTCACGTCTACGTGGCGCTGCCGCCGCTATACCGTATCGACCTCGGCAAAGAGGTTTACTACGCCCTGACGGAAGAAGAGAAAGCGGGCGTGCTGGAACAGCTGAAGCGCAAGAAGGGCAAACCGAACGTGCAGCGCTTTAAAGGGCTGGGCGAGATGAACCCGATGCAGCTGCGCGAAACGACGCTGGATCCGAACACGCGCCGTCTGGTGCAGCTGACGATCAGCGATGAAGACGAACAGCAGACCAACGCCATGATGGATATGCTCCTTGCCAAGAAACGTTCGGAAGACCGTCGTAACTGGCTGCAGGAGAAAGGCGATATGGCGGATATTGAGGCTTGATGCCCTCACCCTAACCCTCTCCCGCAGGGAGAGGGAATGGATCGTAGGCCCGGTAAGCGCCAGCGCCACCGGGCTTTTTTACATCAAAACTCCATCTTCACCGTAAACTGCACTTCGCGAGGGTCGCCAATCTGGTTGCCCAGGTTGTTGGTCGCAATGGACGAGGTGTAGTAGGTCTTATCAAACAGGTTCTTCACGTTCACCTGCAGCGTCACCGGATACTGCAGCTTCATCTTATAGGCCGCAAAGGCATCCGCCACAAAATAGCCCGGCAGATAATAATCCGCGCCGTTGGTCGCTGAACGACGGCTCACGCCGTGTCCGCCACCGCCCAGCGTCAGGGTATTCCCGGCAAACGCATTGTGAATATCGTACGTCAGGAACAGGGAGCCGGTGTGGCGCGGCACGTTCGGCAGCGGTTTGCCCGCGTAGTCCGGGTCTTCCAGCACCTTCGCGTCGGTGTAGCCGTAGCTGGCGATAATATTGGTGTTCTCGGTCAGTGACCCGGCAAGATCCACCTCCACGCCCTGGGATCGCACGCGGCCCGCCGTTTTGGCAATGGTTTCACCTCCCACGCTTTCGTTGTACAGCACGTTGCGTTTGTGGATATCAAACAGCGCGATATTGGCGGTAACGCCGTCGAACAGGTCGAACTTCGCGCCCACTTCGTAGGCGTTTGAGGTTTCCGGCGGCAGGTCGCCAATGTAACTTGCAATGGACGACTGCGGCATAAACGTCTGCGAGTAGTTGGCAAACAGCGAGACGGATGACGTGAGCTTGTAAACCAGCCCCAGCTTTGGCGTCCACTGTTCGTCGCGGCTGTCGGTGTTGACGTTGAACGGACGACCTTTGCCCGCGTACTGGGTGTAATACTGATAGCGCATCCCGGCGACGGCGATCCACTTATCCGTCAGGTACAGGGCATCCTGCGCGTAGGCCGAATAACTCTCCTGCTTGAGCGTCTGGTCGCTGTCTGCGGCGGAGACGGTTGTACACTTGTTGAGTTTGCCGTAAACCGGATGGTAGATGTTGAAACCTTTGACGTTCTTACAGCGCATCATGTCCGTACGCAGCAAATCGTAATTCTCATACGATACGCCGGTCAGGATCTCATTGTAAAAGCCTGCAATATCCACATTCCCCTGCAGGTCCGCGCGGGTGCTGTGCATGCGCTGGGTCGAGCCCTGGGTCGCATCCACGCGGCGGGTCAGGTTGCCGGTTTTTGCATCGTAGGCCATCACGCGGGCCTGGTTATCGCTGTATTTGTCCTGGCTGTAGCTGTAGTCGAACTTCGCGGTCCACTGGCTGTTAAGACGGTATTCCGCGTTCAGCTGCGCCAGATCGGACTGACCATCGGTCACGTTAAACGGCTCGTCAAATCGGGTTTTACGATCGACATCAACGGCCTTTTTGGTGTTGAGATCGAAGATCGTTCCGCGATCGAACGGCGTTTTATAGTCGCGATGCGAATAGAGCACGGTCACGGTGGCATCATCGCCGAACCAGGTGAGCGACGGGGCGATAAAGGTGCTGCGTTCGTTGCCAAAATTACGCCAGTAATCTTCGTCCTGATACTCACCCGTGAGGCGATACGCCATGCGTGTACCGTCGATCGGGCCGGTCACATCGACCTGTCCGGTGCCGCCGCCAAAGCTGGAGGAGGTGGCGGACAGAGAACCACCGAAGGTTCTCTCCGGGCGTTTGGTGACGACGTTAATCAGGCCGCCCGGATCGAGAATGCCATACAGCGTTGAGGCCGGGCCTTTAAGCACCTCCACGCGCTCGGTGGCGGCGTTAAAGCTGCGCGGCAGGACGGTGCGCAGGCCGTTGGTCATGATCGAGCCGTCCCGGTTCGCGCCAAACCCGCGGCGCACGAAGGCATCCTGCGTACCTCCGAGGGTATTGGTCTGGACCACGTTGCTGACGTTATAGAGCGCCTCATCCAGCGTGGTGGCGTGCTGATCCTCCAGCACTTGATCGCTGACGGTATTCACCACCTGCGGGATATCCAGCATCGGCATGTTGGTCAGCGTAGCGGTGGAGGTGTTCAGCGGCTGATAGCCGTTGGTGGCTTCCGCCGGCGTATTTGGATCGGCAGTGACGGTAAGCGTTTCGCCGTCTTTAGCCGCGGTGGTGTCCGCCGCCTGGGCCAGCGGCGCCATAAACAGCAGTGAAAAGAGCGCGCGCCCTTTTACCCCAGAGAGTGAAGGTGTGAACGTAGCCATTACATCTGTTATCCCAAAATATCCGTGAATCACCTTCACGGAAGAATGTGTGAGTCATTGCCCTTTTATGCTCTGCTCGTTAGCCAGAACCGGCATCGAACATGTAATTGAGAATCATTCAATCATGCGGGGATGTAGTAGTAAATGAAAAATGATAAAAATCGGCTACATGTATGAAACGCAACGGGAAAGTACAAGGGTACTTAATTATTCAATTGAAAAATAATGATTTATTAATTTTGTGGTCTGCACGGTAACGCTCCGTTACCCCTGGTTTTTTCAGGGTGTTTCTTCTCTTGACTACTACATGGCGTGGCGTCAAACTCTCAAAAGAGAATGATTTTTATTTATATTTGTTGCGCTTTTTTATTACGTTGGCGTTCACGTGGCTTACAACACAAAACAACCGGGACTGGTTCTGGAGAACCTCTCTGCGGGCTATCAGAAAAAAATCATCGTTGATGATATCTCTCTTGCGATCCCCCAGCAGAAAATAACCGTTCTGGTGGGCGCAAACGGCTGCGGGAAATCCACGCTGTTGAGCACCATTGCGCGGCTGCTCCAGCCGCTTGGCGGCGCGGCGGTTCTCGACGGCAAGGCGATCCACGAGCAGCCGACCAAAGCCGTCGCCCGCCAGCTTGGTATTCTCCCGCAGTCCCCGCTGCTCCCGGAAGGGTTAACCGTTTTTGAGCTGGTCTCGCGCGGCCGCTTTCCCTGGCAAAACGTTATGCGCCAGTGGAGCGACGAGGACGAACTGGCGGTGGAAGAGGCCCTGCGCCTGACCGGCACGGCAGCGTTTGCCCATATGCCGGTGGAAAGCTTATCCGGCGGCCAGCGTCAGCGCTGCTGGATCGCCATGGCGCTGGCGCAGCAAACGCCGTATATCCTGCTGGATGAACCCACCACGTTCCTCGATCTTCGCTACCAGGTGGAGATCCTGGAACTGCTGCACGCCCTGACCCGCCAGCACGGGCGTACCGTCGTGGTGGTGCTGCACGATCTCAACTTTGCCGTGAACTACGGTGATTCCCTGGTCTTTTTACGCCAGGGAAAAGTCGAGGGAGTGTTACATGAGGGCGACGCCTGCACGCCGGAGCTGATCAAAGCGGTGTTTGATGTGGACGTGCATATGTCCATCAACCCCTTGACCGGCAAACCGTTCTTTATGCCGTTTCGCCAGAGCATTCAGAAGCCATGATGCGCATCTCTCTGGCTTTCCTGATTTTCACCCTGCTGTTGGCAATGGGGGCGATTGCTCATCTGGGGATCGGTGCACGCTTTATCGCCCCGCAAACGGTAGTGGAGGCATTCTTTCACTTCGACCCGCGCAATTTCGACCATAACATCATCATCAGACTACGGCTGCTGCGCCTCTGCGCCGCAATGGTTACCGGCGCCTCGCTCGGCGTGGCGGGCGTGCTGCTGCAGTCCGTGATCCGCAACCCGCTCGGCGAGCCGCATATTCTGGGGCTCAACGCCGGGGCAGCGCTCGCGGTGGTGGTGACCAGCGCGCTTGGGCTGTCGCTGCCGTTTGGTCGTCCGCTGATTGCCGCCGCCGGTGCCGCCGCGCTGTTTCTGCTGGTGCTGATGTTCTCCTCGACCGGTCGCACCGGGCTCACGCCAATGAAGGTCACCCTGTGCGGCGTGGCGATGTCGGCGTTTGCCTCGTCGATTACCGCCGCGGTGTTAATCCTGGATGAACAGACGCTGCTCTCTCTGCGCACCTGGCTGGCGGGTGATATCGCCGGGATCAACGCGCAGATGCTCCAGAGCGCCCTGTGGGCTGCAGCCGCTGGTTTTCTTCTTGCTATCGGGCTGTCGCCCTCGCTCAACATGCTGGCGCTGGGCGACAGAATGGCGCAGGGGCTTGGCGTGTCGCTGCTGAAAACCCGCCTCCTTGCCCTGCTGGCCATCGCGCTGCTCTGCGGCGCGGCCGTCTCCCTCGCCGGACCGATTGGCTTTATCGGCCTTGTGGTGCCGCAGCTCATCCGCCGTCTGGTGTCGGTCGATTTGCGCGCGATGGTGCCGCTGTCGGCCCTCTGCGGCGCGCTGGTGTTGCTGCTGGCGGATATCGCTGCCCGCACGCTGTTTACCCCCTGGGAGCTGGCAACCGGCATCATGACGGCCCTTGTCGGCGCGCCCGTGTTCATCCTTATGGCCTCGAGGATGTTCAAATGAACCGGTCCGGACTCCGCGCGATCCGTGTTGGCCGCCTGTCGGCGCTGGTTCGCCCGAAGGCGCTGGCGTACCTGTCGCTTTTCGCGCTGATGGCGCTAGGCCTGCTGGGCTTTGGCCTGACGCACGGTTCTCTGCCCATTCCCGCCTCTGCCATCGGGCGGGCGCTGTTTTCGCCTGAAAGTCTGACGGCGGAGACGCGCTACGTCGTGATGGATATCCGCCTGCCGCGCCTGCTGATGGCGGTGCTGTGCGGCGCGATGCTCGGCATGGCGGGGGCGGCGATGCAGTCCATCACCCGCAACGGACTGGCTGACCCGGGGCTTATCGGCGTGAAGGAGGGCTGTAGCGCGGCGGTACTGCTGCTGATTTTTCAGTTCCCGGCGCTGAGCCTGGCCTGGCGTCCGCTGGTTGGCATGGCCGGCGGGCTGCTCACCGCGCTGCTGGTGATAGCTCTGGCGCGCGATATCTCGCGCCCGCGGTTTATTTTGATCGGCATCGGCGTGTCGTGGGCGTTTGCCGCGGCAATGGGCGTCTTTATGACCACCGCCGACGTGCGCGACGTGCAGACGGCGATGCTGTGGCTGGCGGGCAGCCTGCACGCGGCAAACTGGACGCTGGTAGGGCTGGCCGCGCTCTGGGCTGCCCCCGCGTTTGCGCTGCTGCTCTTTACCGCGCGGGCAGCGGACGTGGCGCTGCTCGGCAATCAGGCCGCCGCGGGCCTTGGCGTGCGCACAACCCGGCTGGCGCTGCTGCGGGTTCTCGCCCCGGTAGTGCTGACGGCGGCCTGCGTCTCCTGCGTGGGCAGCATTG
This sequence comes from Enterobacter sp. PL1, assembly GCF_945957325.1. Classification (NCBI taxonomy): domain Bacteria; kingdom Pseudomonadati; phylum Pseudomonadota; class Gammaproteobacteria; order Enterobacterales; family Enterobacteriaceae; genus Enterobacter; species Enterobacter sp. PL1. Next base: position 49,257 of record NZ_CAMFKT010000003.1, on the reverse strand, counting down.
GCTTTGTGGGGCTGATTGCCCCGCATATGGCGCGCCTGCTGCTGCGCGGTGGTCAGACCGCGCTCCTGACGGGAAGCGCCGTGCTGGGCGCGCTGCTGGTGCTGCTGGCGGATAACGTCGGGCGTCTGGCATTCCTCCCGCTGCAGCTGCCGGCGGGAATTGTCATTTCATTGATTGGCGGACCGTTTTTCCTGCTGCTGCTCTGGCAGCGTCGGGACAGATTTTAGGGGATTATGATGCGTGTACTGTTTTCGATGCTGTTGCTGGTGGGGTTCGCGGTGAGCGCGGCGGAGCCGACGCAGGTCTTTACCGACGATCTGAACCGAAAGGTGGTGGTGCCGGTGCACCCGAAACGGATTGTCTCCTTACACGATCTGGACATCACCATTCCGCTGATTGAGCTTGGCGTGCCGCCGGTGGCGAGCCATGGCCGCACGCGGCCGGACGGCAGCCATTTTCTGCGCTCCAGCGGCATGTTAACCGGCGTCGACTTCGATAATTCCGATATCAAATTTATCGGCACGGCGGATATTGACATCGAAGCCATCGCCGCCGCCAAACCTGACCTGATCGTTACCGAGCCGACCCGCAACACGCCGGTGGAACAATTAGCGAAAATTGCCCCGACGGTGAGCATCGATCATCTCGACGGCGGCGCGCCGGAAATCTACCGCAAGCTGGCTCAGCTGACAGGAACGCAGGCGCGGCTCAAGGTTCTGGAGCGGCGATATCAGGAGCAAATCAAGGCGCTGAAGGCGACCATCGACACGCGCAAAATCACCGTATCGGTGATTCAGGCCAATCAGGGGAAAATCAACGCCATGCACAGCTACCACTCGCTGGGCCGCGTTCTGCGCGACGCCGGATTCAAATTCCCGCCGCTGATTGAGTCCATCCCGGAAGGGGGGCGCATCGACGTCAGCGCCGAGCGCCTGCCGGAGCTGGATGCCGATTTCGTCTTTGCTACCTGGCGCGGGGATACGGGCGGTAAACCGCAGGACGAGCTGGCCGCGATGGAGGCGGTGATGCCGGGCTGGTGTCAGTTCCTGACTGCCTGCCGAACCGGGCATTATGTGCTGATCTCGCGTGAAGAGGCGATCTCGAATTCGTTCGCGTCTTTAGGGCTGATGGCCGCGCAGGTGCAGTCACAGATTGCCGGGCGTCCGCTGCCGGAGGCCTCACGGTGATCCGCAAAGAGAAGGGGCGCGTGGATGTCTATGGCGACCGCTTTCGCGCGCGGGCGCATCAGCTGACGCCGCGTCTGCTGCAGGTCGCACGCTATATCCATGACAACCGCGAAGCGGTGATGGAGCAGACCGCCATGGAGATTGCCGCCGTAGTGAAAACCTCGGATGCCACGGTGGTCCGCGCCATACAGGCGCTGGGGTTCGCCGGGCTGCGCGATCTCAAGCAGACGCTGGAGCAGTGGTTTGGCCCGGTGGTCACCTCCAGCGAAAAGATGTCCACCACGGTGAACACGCTCGCCAGCGACGTCAACGCGAGCATTGATTTTGTGCTGGAGGGGCATCAACACACCTGCGAGGTATTATCCGAGCCCCACAACCGCTACGCGATGGCGCAGGCGGTCTCACTGCTGGCCCAGGCGAGGCAGGTCGCCATATTTGGCATTGGCGCCTCCGGCATTCTGGCCGAGTACACTGCCAGGCTGTTCAGCCGTATGGGGTTACCCGCCACGCCGCTCAACCGTACCGGGATCGGGCTTGCCGAACAGCTGATTGCGCTTCAGCGCGGTGACGTGCTGGTGATGATGGCGCAGAAATCCGCGCACCGGGAAGGGCAAACCACCCTGCGTGAAGCAAAACGTCTGGGCATTCCCACCATCCTGCTGACCAACGCCCTTGATTCGCGTTTCAGTAAGGAGGCCAGCGTGGTGATCCACGTTCCGCGCGGCGGCGAAAAGGGCAAAATCCCGCTCCACGGCACGGTGCTGCTCTGTCTGGAGATGATCATTTTATCCGTCGCCGCCACCGAACCGCAGCGCGCCATCAAGTCGATGAAGCGCATCAACGAACTCCATCGCGGGTTAAAGCCGGGGAAGAAAAGCAGCTAAAAACAACAAAGCCCGGTGGCGCTAGCGCTTACCGGGCCTACGGTTCAGGTTTTGTAGGCCGGGTAAACGCAGTGCCACCCGGCAAATTCCACGAACTTAAACCCCTTGCTCCAGAATGCGGATGTGGGTTTCCAGCACGTCGCCCTTCACCGCGTCGCTCCACGCTTTCATGTGCGCGGTCTGCAGATGCGCTTCAAGATGCGCGACGGTTTCCCACTGCTCAACCATGATGATCGAGTCCGGCGCGGTCGCCTGGAAGCTGGCGTCAGTGGCGGCATCCACCATCGGCGCGTAGCCGTGGCAGCCTTCTTCTTTCAGTACGGTCGGGATAATTTTCGCGAACTGATCCAGCACCGCCTGGCGGTGATGTTGACCTGGACGAGTACGGATTTCTGCGATAACGGTAAGCATGTTTACTACTCCTTTAATTCCAGGCTACCAGTTAAGCAAAAATTTCCGCGAGATGCTTGCGATATTCTGCGATATAGCGCGGGACATCAGGCATTTTAATCACGTCGTTGACGATAAAGGTCGGCAGCGGATCCATGCCCAGGAACTGATTCGCCTTGTGGAACGGCAGGTACGCGCCGTCTACACCCACGCCTTCGAAGAACTGATCTTTCTCGGTGAAGGCTTCCAGCGGCGCGTTCCAGGTCAGTGACAGCATATATTTTTTGCCCTGAATCAGGCCGCCTGAACCGTATTTTTTGGACGCGTCAGAGCGGGTGCGGCCATCGCTGGCATACAGCGAGCCATGACCTTCCGTGAACACGTCGTCCATGTATTTTTTCACGGTCCACGGCGCGCCCATCCACCAGCCTGGCATCTGCCAGATCACCACGTCAGCCCACAGGAAGTTCTGCACTTCGGCTTTCACGTCGTAGTGGCTGTCTGCACGCACGACCTTAACATCATGCCCGGCGTCGCGCAGGAAACCGTCCGCGACCTCGGTCAGGGTGTCATTCAGCTGGCCTTTAGAGTGCGCAAATTCTTTTGCACCGTTAATAATCAGAATGTTGCTCATTTTTTGTCCTCGACGATGAGAGTATGCCGGGTATTCTACGCGCGAGGACGGAGCGGAAAAATGAGCAAAATGTGCAAAGTCTTTTGCTGGAGATGCAATAATCCGCTACCAGCTGACCTTCACCTCAAAGCCGCCTTCCGCCGCATTGCTCAGCGAGACGTGCATCCCGTGCAGCGCGGCAATGCGCCTGACGATAGAGAGCCCCAGCCCGCTGCCCGTGGCGTTCTGCCCCGGTGGCCGATAAAAACGCTCGCCGATGCGCGCCAGCACCTCGGGGTCAACGCCGGGACCGTTGTCGCGCACGCTAAAGCTACGCGCGCCCAGCGTCACGTCCACCACGCTGCCGCGCGGACTGTAGCGGATGGCGTTGTCCAACAGGTTGCGCACCAGCAGGCTGAGCAGCAGGGGCTGCCCCTGACGTTTGACCTGCGGGGCATGGTTGTTGAGGCGAATATCAATCCCTGCCTGCTGCGCCGGATGCCAGATATCCAGCACCGCCGACTGCAGTAAATCGGCAAGCGTGATCGGTTCGACATCGTCAAGGTTATCCAGCGAGTCCAGACGCGACAGGGTGAGGAGCTGATCCACCAGCCGCGAAGCGCGGTCGATTCCCGCATGCAGCTGTGCCAGCGCTTTTTCCCGCGCCTGCGGATCGTCCTGCGAGAGCTGCGCCACGTCAGTTTGCACCTTCAGGGCCGCCAGCGGGCTGCGCAGCTCGTGGGCGGCATCGGACGTAAAGCGGCGCTCGCGGGTCATCATCTCCTGGGTACGTGCGAAGAGGTGATTCAGCGCGTCGAGCAGGGGGCGCACTTCCGTGGGCACACCCTGAAGCACAAGCGCATCGGTCGCATCCGGCGAGCGGGAGCGCAGGGTCTGCGCCAGCTTTTTGAGCGGCCTCAGCTCCCGGCTCAAGAGGAGAACCAGCAAAAGCAGCATCACCGGCAGCGCCACCAGCCAGGGCGTGAGCTGCGAGCTGACCACGTCCAGCGCCATATCCTGGCGGTACTCCCACTCCTGACCGACAACCACGCGGTACTTCCCGTCGGGTGAGGTCAGCCACAGGAAACGCCATTCGTCGTTGTCGTCCTGGAGCTGCCCGTTAGCAAACCCGTCGCGGCGATAGTGGTACGGAATATCGCGCCCGTTCTCGCCGTCGTTCAGCAGCATTTTGCCCTCGACGCTGTAAATGGCGAAAGCCAGCGCGTCGTCATCGAGACGGCCATGCTTCACTTTTTTCGGGATCTCGCGCATCCGCTCGGGGGCGCGGATCTCGTCCAGATCCATCGTCAGCAGCCGTTTGGCAAACAGCATCTGCTGCGTGTCGAAGAGCTTATCCAGCTTGTGGGTGGTCTGCTGCCAGGCCACCAGGCTGGCGGCAAACCATGCCGTCAGGGAGAGCGCTAAAAAGAGGAGCGTCAGGCGCAGCTTCAGGCTCAGGCGTTGCGTCAGCTTCATGCGTCACCCAGGGTGTAGCCGATGCCGTGCACGGTGCGGATAAACTCGCTGCCAAGCTTGCGGCGCAGATGATGAACGTGGACTTCTACCGCGTTGCTGGAGACGTCGTCGTCCCAGGTATACAGTTTTTCCTCAATCGTCTTGCGAGGGAGCACGCGGCCTGCATTGCGCATCAGCAGTTCCAGCAGCGCGAACTCTTTCGGCTTCAGCGTCAGCGGTTCACCGTCCAGCGTGGCGACGAGACGGGTCGGATCGAGCGTGACCTTGCCGTGGCGTAGCTCGCTATGCGTCTGGCCGTGGCTGCGGCGGACCAGCGCCTCGAGGCGGGCACCCACTTCAATCAGCGCGAACGGCTTGCAGAGATAATCATCCGCGCCAAGACGCAGCCCTTCCACGCGCTGGTTAAGCGCATCCCGCGCGGTCAGGATCAATACCGGCTCGCTGTGCCCGCTTTCGCGCCACGCGCGCAGGATGTCCAGACCGTCGATTTCCGGCAGCGTCAGATCCAGCACCACGGCATCATAGGGCGCAGACGCGAGCGCGGCCTGACCGGTTTTACCATCGGTAAACCAGTCCACGCTAAAGCCCATTTTGCTTAAACCCGCCCTGATACCGTCGCCGATTAACGTGTCGTCTTCTACCAGTAAAATGCGCATGTTCCCTCCTTGATGCCGTCAGTAAACCCTCTGTAAGCGCCTGCTGTACAGCAATAATAAATAAATTTTTCCCTTAAGAAGTTGTTAAGGATTACCCTGTTTAATGGACTGCGAAACCAGATTAAAGGGAGAGTTAATATGAAAAAATTCGCTGTCATTGCCGCCATCATGATGATGACCACTGCCCCCGTTTTTGCCGCGCAGGGCGGATTTAACGGCCCGTCCGCCACGCAAACCCAGACCCAGACGCAGGCAGGCGGTTTTGTCGATAACGACGCCAACCTCACCACCGCGGTGAAGGTGAAAGAGATGAAGGACGACAGCTGGGTGAAGCTGCGCGGGAACATCACCCAGCGCCTGTCCGATGACCGCTACACCTTCCGCGATGAGACCGGCACGGTGAACGTGGAAATTGACCACAAGCGCTGGAACGGCGTGACCGTCACCCCGCAGGATAAAGTGGAAATCCAGGGCAAGGTCGATAAAGAGTGGAACGATTTTGAAATCGACGTGAAGCAGGTCATTAAGCTGAACAAATAACCCGAAAAGGGCCGCATAAGCGGCCCTTTTTCTTTGTGACTCAACTCGTCAGATAGGGTAGTATCTGCGGCAATATTGCCTGAAACCCTTCGGTTTCTGAGTTGAGGAATCACACGTAATGAGCGATATGGCAGAGCGCCTCGCGCTACATGAATTCACGGAAAACGCCTACCTGAACTACTCCATGTACGTCATCATGGACAGGGCGTTGCCGTTTATCGGGGATGGCCTGAAGCCCGTTCAGCGCCGCATCGTGTATGCGATGTCCGAACTGGGGCTGAATGCCACCGCCAAGTTCAAGAAATCCGCCCGTACCGTCGGTGACGTGCTGGGTAAATACCATCCGCACGGCGACAGCGCCTGTTATGAAGCGATGGTGCTGATGGCGCAGCCGTTCTCTTACCGTTACCCGCTGGTGGATGGTCAAGGGAACTGGGGGGCGCCGGACGACCCAAAATCCTTCGCGGCGATGCGTTATACCGAGTCCCGCCTCTCTAAATATGCCGAAGTGCTGCTGGGCGAGCTGGGCCAGGGGACCGTTGACTGGGTACCGAACTTCGACGGTACGCTGCAGGAGCCGAAGATGCTGCCCGCGCGTCTGCCGAACATCCTGCTGAACGGCACCACCGGGATTGCGGTCGGTATGGCGACGGACATTCCGCCGCACAACCTGCGTGAAGTGGCGAAAGCCGCCATCACCCTGATTGAGCAGCCGAAAACCTCGCTCGACGATCTGCTGGATATCGTGCAGGGCCCGGACTTCCCGACCGAAGCTGAGATCATCACCTCGCGTGCGGAAATCCGCAAAATCTACCAGAACGGTCGCGGCTCCGTGCGCATGCGCGCGGTGTGGAATAAAGAAGACGGCGCCGTGGTCATCACCGCGCTGCCGCATCAGGTTTCCGGTGCCAAAGTGCTGGAGCAGATCGCCTCCCAGATGCGCAATAAAAAGCTGCCGATGGTGGACGACCTGCGCGACGAGTCTGACCACGAGAACCCGACCCGTCTGGTGATCGTGCCGCGCTCCAACCGCGTGGACATGGAGCAGGTGATGAATCACCTGTTCGCCACCACCGATCTGGAAAAAAGCTACCGCATAAACCTGAACATGATCGGCCTCGACGGACGCCCGGCGGTGAAAAACCTGCTGGAGATCCTCACCGAATGGCTGACGTTCCGCCGCGATACGGTACGCCGTCGTCTGAACCATCGTCTGGAGAAAGTGCTTAAGCGCCTGCATATCCTCGAAGGTTTGCTGGTGGCGTTCCTCAATATCGACGAGGTGATTGAGATCATCCGTACCGAGGACGAGCCGAAGCCCGCCCTGATGTCGCGCTTTGGCATCAGCGAAACCCAGGCCGAAGCGATCCTCGAGCTGAAGCTGCGCCATCTCGCCAAACTGGAAGAGATGAAGATCCGCGGTGAGCAGAACGAGCTGGAAAAAGAGCGCGATCAGCTGCAGGCGATCCTCGCGTCCGAACGCAAGATGAACACCCTGCTGAAGAAAGAGCTGCAGGCTGATGCCGACGCGTTTGGTGACGACCGTCGTTCTCCGCTGCACGAGCGCGAAGAAGCGAAGGCGATGAACGAGCACGACATGCAGCCGTCCGAGCCGGTGACCATTGTTCTGTCGCAGAGCGGCTGGGTGCGCAGCGCCAAAGGCCACGATATCGACGCGCCGGGGCTCAGCTACAAAGCGGGCGACAGCTTTAAAGCGGCGGTGAAAGGCAAGAGCAACCAGCCGGTGGCGTTTATCGACTCCACCGGTCGCAGCTATGCCATTGACCCGATCACGCTGCCTTCCGCACGCGGGCAGGGTGAACCGCTGACCGGCAAGCTGACGCTGCCGCCGGGCGCGACGGTTGACCATATGCTGATGGAAGCCGATGACCAGAAGCTGCTGCTGGCGTCTGATGCAGGCTACGGCTTTATCTGTACCTTTAACGATCTGGTTTCCCGCAACCGTGCCGGTAAGGCGCTGATTAGCCTGCCGGACAACGCTCACGTAATGGCACCGCTGGTGATCGAGAACGAAAGCGACATGCTGCTGGCGATCACCACCGCCGGACGTATGCTGATGTTCCCGGTCAGCGATCTGCCGGAGCTGTCAAAAGGCAAGGGCAACAAGATCATCAACATCCCGTCGGCGGAGGCCGCGAAAGGCGAAGATGGCCTGGCGCACCTCTTCCTGCTGCCGCCGCAGAGCACGCTGACCATTCACGTCGGCAAGCGCAAAATCAAGCTTCGTCCGGAAGAGCTGCAGAAGGTGGTGGGCGAGCGCGGTCGCCGCGGCTCGCTGATGCGCGGCCTGCAGCGTATCGACCGCGTGGAGATTGACTCTCCTGCACGCAGCGCGGCGGGTGACAGCGAAGAGTAATGTCGTGATATCCCCCTCTGTCCGGAGGGGGAATTTCAATAAAATTTCCCGTAAAATCGTTGTTAATTCGTGCGTTGCGATTAACAATACGCGCTCGTAATAAAGTCCTTACCTGGCCACAGGTGAAGTATAATTGTCAGCTGTCAGGGCTTCAGAGGTCGCTATGCTATATATTGTTCGTCTTATTCTTACCGTTATCTACTGTATTCTGGTCTGTATTTTCGGCTCTATTTATTGCCTGTTCAGCCCGCGTAATCCGAAGCATGTCGCCACCTTTGGCCATATGTTCGGGCGTCTTGCGCCGCTGTTTGGTCTGAAAGTTGAAAAACGCCTGCCGGAAGGAGCGGAGAATTTCGGTAACGCCATCTATATCGCCAACCATCAGAACAACTACGATATGGTGACGGCCTCCAATATCGTGCTTCCACCGACCGTGACGGTGGGTAAAAAAAGCCTGCTGTGGATCCCGTTTTTTGGTCAGCTGTACTGGCTTACCGGTAACCTGCTGATTGACCGTAATAACCGTGCAAAAGCGCACGGCACCATTGCAGAAGTGGTGAATCATTTTAAAAAGCGCAGGATCTCAATCTGGATGTTCCCGGAAGGGACGCGCAGCCGCGGCCGCGGCCTGCTGCCGTTTAAAACCGGTGCGTTTCATGCCGCAATTGCGGCAGGTGTTCCAATTATTCCTGTGTGCGTTTCCAATACTTCGAATAAGATTAATCTTAACCGCCTGAATAACGGGCTGGTGATTGTCGAAATGCTGCCACCCGTCGATACCAGCAAATACGGTAAAGATCAGGTGCGCGAGCTGGCAGCGCACTGCCGTGATCTGATGGCTGAGCATATTGCGCTGCTCGACAAAGAAGTCGCAGAGAGAGAAGCCGCCGGTAAGATCTAACCCGGCGTTGAAGGGAAAACGAATTCCCGCGTTGTTAGTCGTTTCAGATGGAGCTTATATGTCACTCAGTCGGCGTCAGTTTATTCAGGCTTCGGGGATCGCCCTTTGTGCGGGTGCGATGCCGCTGACAGCCAGCGCCGCCGGGCAGCAACAGCCGCTGCCTATTCCGCCACTCATTGAATCCCGTCGCGGCCAGCCGCTTTTCCTGACGCTGCAGCGCAGCCACTGGTCCTTTACCCAGGGGACGCGTGCGCCGGTCTGGGGCATTAACGGACGTTACCTTGGGCCGACCATACGCGTGTGGAATGGCGATGACGTAAAGCTCATCTACAGTAACCGTACCCCTGAAAATGTCGCCATGACCATCAGCGGCCTGCAGGTGCCTGGCCCGCTGATTGGCGGCGCGGCGCGCATGATGTCGCCCAGCGCCGACTGGGCGCCCGTTCTGCCGATTCGCCAGAGCGCGGCAACCCTGTGGTATCACGCCAACACCCCTAACCGCACGGCGCAGCAGGTCTATAACGGCCTGGCCGGCATGTGGCTGGTGGAAGATGAAGTCAGCAAATCCCTGCCGATCCCGAACCACTACGGCGTGGATGACTTCCCGATTATCATCCAGGACAAACGTCTGGATAATTTCGGTACGCCGGAATACAGCGAACCGGGGAGCGGTGGCTTCGTTGGCGATACGCTGCTGGTTAACGGCGCGCAGAGCCCGTATGTCGAAGTGTCCCGTGGCTGGGTGCGCCTGCGCCTGCTCAACGCGTCTAACTCGCGCCGCTATCAGCTGCAAATGAGCGATGGCCGTCCGCTGCACGTCATCTCCGGCGATCAGGGTTTTTTACCGGCACCGGTGTCCGTCAAACAGCTGGCGCTCGCGCCGGGTGAGCGTCGCGAAATTCTCATTGATATGACCAACGGGGATGAAGTCTCTGTGACCTGCGGCGAAGCGGCAAGCATTGTTGACCGTATTCGCGGGTTCTTTGAACCGTCGAGCATTCTTGTCTCGACCCTGGTGCTGACCCTGCGTCCAACCGGCCTGCTGCCGCTGGTGACCGATAGCCTGCCCATGCGCCTGCTGCCGCAGGAGATCATGAGCGGCTCCCCGGTGCGCAGCCGTGATATCAGCCTGGGCGACGATCCGGGCATCAACGGTGCGCTGTGGGACGTCAACCGCATCGACATCACCGCGCAACAGGGCACCTGGGAGCGCTGGACGGTGCGTTCAGATATGCCGCAGTCGTTCCATATTGAAGGGGTAAGCTTCCTGATCCGCAACGTTAACGGCGCGATGCCGTTCCCGGAAGATCGCGGCTGGAAAGATACCGTCTGGGTGGACGGTCAGGTTGAACTGCTCGTCTACTACGGCCAGCCTTCGTGGCCGCACTTCCCGTTCCTGTTCCACAGCCAGACGCTGGAGATGATGGACAGGGGGTCCGTAGGGCAAATGCTGATCAACCCCGCGCCATAACCTCTGACATTCCCGGTTCGCCGGGAATGGTTTATGCCCGCCAGAAAAAGCGCGAGAACAGAATCAGCACCGGGTAAATTTCCAGACGCCCTAAGATCATCGCCGCGCACATCAACAGCTTAGCCCCTTCTGTTAACGTGCCGAACGTCGACGCCGTCTCGCCAAATCCCAGCCCCATGTTGTTGATACAGGCGGCGACCGTCGCGAATGACGTAAACAGATCGTAGCCCATCAGATTAAGCGCCCAGACAAAAAAGCCCGTGATCATCACGTAGAGAAAGAAGAAGCTCCAGACCGAGCGCAGGACGCGTTCATTCACCACGCTTTTGCCCACCTTAATGCTCAGCAGCGCGCGCGGATGCGCCAGCTGGTTCATCTCCTGAATACTCTGCTTGAACATAATCAAAAAACGCAGGGCTTTGATCCCGCCGCAGGTCGAGCCTACGCAGCCGCCAAAAAAGCTGGCGCTCAACAGCAGGAAGATGGTGTGGGTGGGCCATTGGGCGTAGTCGGCGGTCGACAGGCCGTTATCGGTCATCATCGAACTGGCAAGGAAGAAGGCGTGCACCAGGCTATCCGTGGGGCTGTACATGCCTGCATGCCAGACCTGCCAGGCGGTGATGAGGATAATCGCCGCAGCGGCGCTCAGGAAGAATTTAACCTCCGGGCTGCGACGAATCGGCTTCAGGGTACGTCGGACAATGGCGACGTACCAGAGGGTGAAGTTAAACGCGGAGAGCAGCGAAAACGCCCCGGCAACCAGCTCGATTGCGTGGCTGTCATAAAAACCAATGCTCTCGCTGCGGGTGGAGAAGCCGCCCAGTGACACGGTCGAAAGCCCGTGACAGACGGCGTCAAAAAAGGACATTCCCGCCAGCCAGTAGGCCAGAGTGCAGGCCACGCCCAGCGCGAAGTAGGTCACCCACAGCGTGCGCGCGGTATCGGCAAGGCGGGGCGTCAGACGCTCCTCCTTGAACGGCCCCGGCATCTCTGACTGATAAAGCTTCATGCCGCCAATGCCCAGCAGCGGCAGGACCGCGACGGCCAGCACGATGACGCCTAACCCGCCAATGAAATTCAGCTGAGCGCGGTAATACAGGTACGACTTAGGCAGGGCGCTGACGTCCCCGATCACCGTCGCTCCGGTAGTGGTGATCCCGGAAACCCCCTCAAAGAGCGCGTCAGCAAAGGAGAGCTGAAGCCCGTCATCCATCCAGAGCGGCATGGCGCTAATCAATGAAAAAAGCAGCCAGAACAGCACGATAATCACGAAACCGTCGCGGGTGCGCAGCTGGATGCCGGCGTGGCGGGTTGCCCGCCAGGTTAAGCCTCCGAGACTAAAAAAGGTTAAAAAAGTGGTCAGGAAGGCAAAGTAGGTCCGCTCTTTGTTCAGCAGGGCGATAACCATCGGCGGCAGCATGGAAAGGCTGTACAGCAGTACAAGGAAACCGCAGAGGTGCAGGACAACCCGCAGCTGGGAGACATGTAACGAATCGTTGGGCTTCACAACTGAGCTCCGCACAAACACGCATTCCGGGGCAAATCACCGGAAAATAGAGTGAATATTATGATCCAAAATTATCAGGGCGGCGTATTTTAACGACTTCCGTGAATATCTGCCTGCTTCCTGCATCCTTTTCTTCAAATCTGGCAGATGAACAGCGTATAATCCCGCTCCTTTTGTTTATTTTTTCTTCGGAAGCATTATGAGCGCAATTTCCCTGATCCAGCCGGATCGTGACCTCTTCTCCTGGCCCCAGTACTGGGCGGCCTGCTTTGGACCGGCGCCGTTCCTGCCGATGTCCCGGGAAGAGATGGACCAACTGGGCTGGGACAGCTGCGATATCATTCTGGTCACGGGCGATGCCTACGTTGACCACCCGAGCTTCGGCATGGCCATCTGTGGCCGTATGCTCGAAGCGCAGGGCTTCCGTGTGGGGATCATCTCCCAGCCCGACTGGAACAGCAAAGACGACTTCATGCGTTTGGGAAAACCGAACCTGTTCTTCGGCGTGACTGCAGGCAACATGGACTCGATGATCAACCGCTATACCGCCGACCGTAAGCTGCGCCATGACGACGCCTACACGCCGGATAACGTGGCGGGCAAACGTCCGGACCGCGCAACCCTCGTCTACACCCAGCGCTGCAAAGAAGCCTGGAAAGACGTGCCGGTGATCCTGGGCGGCATCGAGGCGAGCCTGCGCCGTACCGCACACTACGACTACTGGTCAGATACCGTGCGCCGCTCGGTGCTGGTGGATTCCAAGGCCGACATGCTGATTTACGGAAACGGCGAGCGTCCGCTGGTGGAAGTGGCGCACCGCCTGTCGCAAGGCGAGCCGGTGAGCAGCATCCGCGACGTGCGCAATACCGCCATTATGGTGAAAGAGGCGCTGCCGGGCTGGCGCGGGGTAGATTCCCGCATCATCGATATGCCGGGCAAAATCGACCCGATCCCACATCCGTACGGCGACGATCTGCCGTGTGCCGATAACAAACCGGTAGAGCCAAAGAAGGCGGAAGCGAAGGCGATCGTCGTGCAGCCGCCGCGTCCGAAGCCGTGGGAAAAGACCTACGTACTGCTGCCCTCCTTCGAGAAGGTGAAAGCCGACAAGGTGCTCTACGCGCACGCGTCCCGTATTCTGCACCATGAAACCAACCCGGGCTGCGCCCGCGCGCTGATGCAGAAGCACGGCGAGCGTTTTATCTGGATCAACCCGCCAGCGATCCCGCTCTCCACCGAAGAGATGGACAGCGTCTTTGCGCTGCCGTACAAGCGCGTGCCGCACCCGGCGTACGGCAACGCCCGCATCCCGGCGTATGAGATGATCCGCTTCTCGATCAACATCATGCGCGGCTGCTTCGGTGGCTGTTCCTTCTGCTCCATTACCGAGCACGAAGGGCGCATTATTCAGAGCCGCTCTGAAGATTCAATCATCAATGAGATCGAAGCCATTCGCGACTCCGTGCCGGGCTTTACCGGCGTGATTTCCGATCTTGGCGGCCCAACCGCCAACATGTATATGCTGCGCTGCAAATCACCGCGCGCGGAACAGACCTGTCGTCGCCTCTCCTGCGTCTATCCGAGCATTTGTGAGCACATGGACACCAACCACGAGCCGACGATCAACCTCTACCGCCGCGCGCGCGATCTGAAAGGCATCAAGAAGATCCTCATCGCGTCCGGGGTGCGTTATGACATCGCCGTGGAAGATCCGCGCTACATCAAAGAGCTGGCGACGCACCACGTGGGGGGCTATCTCAAGATTGCGCCGGAGCACACTGAAGAAGGCCCGCTGTCGAAGATGATGAAGCCGGGCATGGGCAGCTACGATCGCTTTAAGCAGCTGTTCGACACCTACTCGAAGCAGGCGGGCAAAGAGCAGTATCTGATCCCGTACTTCATCTCCGCCCACCCGGGCACGCGTGATGAGGACATGGTGAACCTGGCGCTGTGGCTGAAGCAGCGCCGCTTCCGCCTGGATCAGGTGCAGAACTTCTATCCGTCACCGCTCGCCAACTCGACGACCATGTACTACACCGGCAAGAACCCGCTGAGTAAGATTGGTTATAAGAGTGAAGACGTGGTGGTGCCGAAAGGGGATAAACAGCGTCGTCTGCACAAAGCGCTGCTGCGCTACCACGATCCGGCCAACTGGCCGCTGATCCGCCAGGCGCTGGAAGAGATGGGCAAAAAGCACCTGATCGGCTCGCGCCGCGACTGTCTGGTACCGGCCCCGACGCTGGAGGAGATGCGCGAAGCGCGTCGCCAGAATCGCAATACGCGCCCGGCGCTGACCAAGCACACGCCGATTGTGCATCAGCGTTCGAACGGTGGAGCGGGAACGAAGAAGAACGTAAAACGTAAGATCGGTTAAACCTGTAACAAAGCCCGGTGGCGCTAGCGCTTACCGGGCCTACAGGCCAGCGCGTAGGCCGGGTAAGGCGCAGCCGCCACTCGGCTTTTTTACGCGATTATCCACCAAACTGATCCGGGTCTGGCCCAAGCCGCTTGCCCTTATCCAGCTTCGCAATTTCCCCCAGCTCATCTTTGTCCAGACGGAAATCCCAGACGTCGAAATTCTCGGCGATGCGCGATGGCGTGACCGATTTCGGGATCACCACCAGGCCGTTGTCCAGATGCCAGCGAATGACGATCTGCGCCGGGGTTTTGCCGTAATTATCCGCCAGGTCGCGGATAATTTTCTGATCGAATACCCCTTCACCACCCTGAGCCAGCGGGCTCCAGGATTCGGTCTGAATCTTATGCGTGGCGTTCCAGGCGTGAAGCTGGCGCTGCTGCAACAGCGGGTGCAGCTCGATCTGGTTAATCACAGGCGCGACGCCCGTCTCGTCAATCAGCCGCTGCAGGTGATGAACCTGGAAGTTGCAGACGCCGATGCTTTTCACCAGCCCCGCTTTTTGCAGTTCAATCATCCCTTTCCAGGCATCAACGTAATGGTCGATGGCCGGAACCGGCCAGTGCATGAGATACAGGTCGACGAAATCGAGCTGGAGCTTCTCCAGACTCTCCTGCAGGGCTTCGCGGGGACGCTTTTGATCGTCATTCCACAGTTTCGTGGTGATGAATAACTCATCGCGGGGGACACCGGCGCTGACCAGTGCGGTCCCCACGCCGTCCTCGTTTTTGTACGCGGCGGCGGTGTCAATCGACCGGTAGCCGACTTCCAGGGCTTTATGAATGGCGGAGACGACCTCGTCGTTACCGGCTTTCCATACACCTAGCCCCAGCTGGGGCATCACGTTGCCGTCCTGCAGCTTGATTACGGTTTGGTTTGCCATTTTTCCTCCTTCAGGTGCGCATCGCCGGAGGGAGACTCCGGCGATGGGGTGTGCATTAAGTCTGGACGAAATGTCAAAAAACGAAAGTCGGGGGGACAAAAACGCTTAGCGTGCCGCCTCGTAAATACGGCGGCTGACGTCCAGGGTGATGTCGCCGTGCTCGCCCAGATGGGTCATGCCATGCTCTTCGAGTTTCGCCAGCAGGGCAGGGATAGAGCTGCCGTCCAGACCGTAGCCAGACAGACGCGTTGGCACGCCCAGACCTTCAAAGAAGCTGCGGGTCGCTTCGATGGCGGCATCAATACGCGCATCGTCAGAACCCTCGGTGATGTTCCACACGCGCTCAGCGTACTGCAGCAGTTTGGCGCGTTTGGTATCACGTTTTTCATTCCACAGCGCAGGCAGCACAACGGCCAGCGTCTGCGCATGATCCAGACCGTGCATCGCCGTCAGCTCGTGGCCCAGCATGTGGGTCGCCCAGTCCTGCGGCACGCCAGCACCGATCAGGCCATTCAGCGCCTGGGTGGCGGCCCACATCACGTTGGCGCGAACGTCATAGTTTTCCGGCTCTTTCAGCGCTTTCGGACCTTCTTCAATCAGCGTCAGCAAAATGCCTTCCGCAAAACGATCCTGAATTTTGGCATTCACCGGATACGTGACGTACTGCTCGACGGTATGAACAAAGGCATCGACCACGCCGTTCGCGACCTGACGCGCAGGCAGGGTGTAGGTGTAAACCGGGTCCAGGATGGCGAACACGGGCTGAACGTGTTCGTTCATGAAGGCCTGCTTGTCGCCGGTGGTTTTACGGGAGATCACCGCGCCCTTGTTGGATTCAGAACCCGTCGCTGGCAGGGTCAGCACGGAGCCCATCGGGATGGCGCTTTTGATGTCGCTGCCGCGGGTTTCCAGAATGTGCCACGGATCGATGCCGTCAGCATAGTGCGCTGCCGCCGCGATGAATTTGGTGCCGTCCAGCACGGAGCCGCCGCCGACCGCCAGCAGGAAGGTGATGTTTTCTTCGCGGGCGATTTTCACCGCGTTCATCAGCGTTTCGTAGGACGGGTTTGGCTCAATGCCGCCGAACTCACGCACGTCCAGACCGTCCAGCGCGCTGTAAACCTGATCCAGCACGCCGGTTTTTTTCACGCTGCCGCCACCGTAGGTGATCAGCACGCGGGCGTCAGCAGGGATCTGTGCGCGCAGGTCAGCGATAGCGTCTTTACCAAACAGAATGCGGGTTGGGGTGTGAAGATTAAAGTTGTTCATTGCTCGTTCCCTTTAGTGGGTGAAAAACCGTGGTGCGCAGAGGGCGACCTGATGCTGCTCATTGTGGCCGTCCGGGGCTACGCCCTCAATGCACATTCCTGCCGATGTCTTGCCCATTTCTACAGAGCGCTGGAGAAAGCGCGGAAAACAACGCACACTGTCAACGTCGAAAACCGCACCCGGAGTAACGCAAGATGAACCGTGAGGCTATCTGCCAGCAGCTCACTGCGCAGATTAAGAGATTGATAGATAATGAAAATCGTGCCAGCGATCTGCTGCCGGACATTCGCCTGCTCTACGGCACGCAGCCCGGAACGCGCACGCCGGTCATGTACCAGCCGGGCATCGTTTTTCTCTTTTCAGGCCATAAAATTGGCTATATCAACGAGCGCGTGTTCCGCTACGACACCAATGAATATCTGCTGCTGACAGTACCTTTACCCTTCGAATGTGAAACCTTCGCGACAGAGGCGGTTCCGCTGGCGGGGATCCGCGTCAATGTCGACATCCTCCAGCTGCAGGAGCTGCTGATGGAGATTGGCGAAGATGAACTCTTCCAGCCTTCGATGGCCTCAAGCGGGATCAACTCGGCAACGCTGTCGGAAGAGATCCTCTGCGCCATTGAGCGTCTGCTGGACGTCATGGAGAGGCCGCTGGACGCGCGCATACTGGGCAAGCAGATTATCCGAGAAATTCTGTACCACGTGCTGCTGGGCCCGGGCGGCGGCGCGTTACTTGCCCTGGTGAGCCGACAGACCCACTTCAGCCTGATAAGCCGCGTGCTCAAGCGTATCGAAAGCCAGTACACCGAAAACCTCAGCGTCGACCAGCTTGCGGCGGAAGCCAATATGAGCGTCTCGGCGTTTCACCATAACTTTAAATCGGTGACCAGCACTTCGCCGCTGCAGTACCTCAAAACCTACCGGCTGCATAAGGCGCGGATGCTGATGATCCACGACGGCATGAAGGCCAGCGCGGCGGCGATGCGGGTGGGCTATGAAAGTGCGTCGCAGTTCAGTCGGGAGTTTAAGCGCTATTTCGGCGTCACGCCGGGAGAGGATGCGTCGCGTATAAGAACGATGCAGGGAGTCTGACGAAAAACGTAGGCCGGGTAAGCGATAGCGCCACCCGGCTTTGTTGAATTATGCGCTGCAGTACTTCTTCTTAATCACTACCGCGATGGTTCCCACCAGACCCGCCACCAGCAGGAACATCGGCAGCACCATCAGGAAGGTCATCACCTGATCTTCGTGGTGTTTCACGAAGGGGATCATATTCAGCGCGTAGCCGAATGTCGTCACCACGCCAACCCAAAGCAGGGCGCTCAGCCAGTTGAAGAACTGGAAGCGGCGGTTCGACAAACCGGAAATGCCCGCCATCGTCGGCAGAAGGGTGCGAACGAACGCCAGAAAACGTCCGGCCAGTAGCGCAAGCAGGCCGTGCCGGTCAAACATGCAGGTTGCACGCTGATGGTATTTATGGGGTAACTGCGCCAGCCAGCTTTTGACCACGCGCGTGTTGCCGAGCCAGCGGCCCTGCAGATAGCTCAGCCAGCAGCCCAGGCTGGCTGCGGAAGTGAGGATAACCATCGTGGGCGTAAAGTCCATGACGCCTTTGCCGATCAACGCCCCGGCAAGCAAAAGCAGACTGTCACCGGGTAAAAACGAGGCTGGCAGTAATCCATTTTCCAGAAACAGCGTTGCGAACATCACGAAATAGACGACGCCTATGACGTGAGGATCCGCCAGAGCGGCAAAATCATGTTGCCAGAGCGCCGCGATAATATCTTGAATAACAGCCATGGACTTTCCTGTGGAACAGCAGATATAGCGCTATTGTACTCCCTAATTCGCCCGTCGGGTTTGATCCCGGGCGCAACTCATGCAGACTTTTCTGCTTGCGGTGTCCACAAAAGCGTCCAGAGAGTACATTTTCAGCCAGCACTCTACACGATACGCTCGAACCCTGCTGCTAAATCCGCAATCAGATCGTCAACATTTTCTAAACCGATATGCAGTCGAATCAGGGTACCGCTGAAGTCCACTTCACCGCCGGGGCGCAGGGCCGCGATCTGCTCCGGCTGGTTAGCCAGGATCAGGGATTCAAAACCGCCCCATGAGTAGGCCATACTGAAGAGGCTAAAATTATCCAGATAGCTTGCCAGCTCGTCATTATTCAGCCGTTTTTTCAGCACAAACGAGAACAAACCGCTGCTGCCCGTAAAGTCACGTTGCCAGAATTCATGCCCCTTACTGCCCGGCAGCGCCGGATGGTTTACGCGCTCAACCTGCGGATGCTGCGCCAGCCATTCGGCCACCTTCAGGCTGCTTTCGTGGTGCTGACGCAGGCGAACGCCCAGCGTGCGGAGTCCGCGGCTGGTCATGTACGCCGTGTCGGCATCCACCATCTGGCCCATCAGATAGGCGTTTTCACGCAGCTGATCCCAGCAGCGCGCGTTGGAAACCGCAGTACCAATCATGCCGTCAGAGTGGCCAATCAGGTATTTCGTCGCCGCCTGGATGGAAATATCAATGTCGAATTCCAGCGCTTTAAACAGCACGCCTGCCGCCCAGGTGTTGTCGATCATAATGATCGCCTCTGGCGCTTTGCTGCGCACGGCCTTGACGATAGCCGGCACGTCGTGAACTTCCATGGTGAGTGACCCCGGCGATTCCAGGAACACAATGCGCGTGTTTGGCCGAATAAGCTCGGCAATACCTTCACCAATCAGCGGGTCGAACCAGCCGGTTGTCACGCCGAGCTTGCTGAGGATTTTGGTACAGAAGTCCTGGCTGGGTTCATAGGCGGTGTTGGTCATCAGGATATGGTCGCCCTGTTCCACAAACGCCAGAATGGTGTTGGCGACCGCCGCCGCGCCGCACGGGAACAGCGCGCAGCCTGCGCCGCCTTCCAGCTCGCACATCGCTTCCTGCAGAGAAAAGTGGGTTAGCGTGCCGCGACGGCCATAAAACAGCCCGCCTTTTGCGCGGTTGCGCGTGGCGATTTTTTTCTCCTCAACGGTGTCAAACACCAGCGAGGAGGCGCGTTGAATCACGCTGTTGACCGATCCCTGAGTATATTTTTTGCTGCGTCCTGCCTGTACCAGCGTGGTATCAAGATGCTTCGTTGTCATGTTCGCTAACCCTGTTTTTATACGTCTGGACGTCCAGACTACCACGATTGGAAAAAACTGCACCCGCAGGCTTATCGAATAAGCAGAAAATATTAGCAAAAAAGCGCATAAGAAATTTTTACTGCGTAAGCGCAAGGAAAGTGAACGAAAATTGCGGCACTATGCAAATACTAATGAGAACTACTATCAATTCGACGATGTTTTGATATTATTACGTTCAGATTTTGTGATTTGCGTCCTGGAGATACAGAGTGGGTAATAATTTGATGCAGGCGGATCTCTCCGTTTGGGGCATGTATCAGCATGCTGACATCGTGGTTAAGATTGTGATGATCGGCCTGATTCTGGCGTCCGTTGTCACCTGGGCTATCTTCTTCAGCAAGAGCGCCGAGCTGCTTTCGCAGAAGCGTCGCCTCAAGCGGGAACAGCAGCAGTTGGCAGAAGCCCGCTCTCTGGATCAGGCCTCAGATATGACCTCATCCTTCCACGCGAAAAGCCTGACTACCCTGCTCGTGAATGAAGCACAGAACGAGCTGGAACTCTCCGCGGGCAGTGAAGATAACGAAGGCATCAAGGAGCGTACCGGTTTCCGTCTGGAGCGTCGCGTGGCGGCGGTTGGCCGACACATGGGGCGCGGCAATGGTTATCTGGCCACCATCGGCGCGATTTCGCCGTTCATCGGTCTTTTCGGTACGGTCTGGGGCATCATGAACAGCTTTATCGGTATCGCGCAGACCCAAACCACCAACCTGGCGGTCGTTGCGCCGGGTATCGCCGAAGCGCTGCTGGCGACGGCGATTGGTCTGGTCGCGGCGATTCCGGCGGTGGTTATCTACAACATCTTCGCGCGCATGATTGGCAGCTACAAAGCCACCCTCGGTGACGTTGCCGCGCAGGTTCTGCTGCTGCAGAGCCGCGATCTCGACCTGAATGCCAGCGCCGTTAAGCCGGTGCACGCGGCGTCCAAACTGCGCGTGGGTTGATATTATGGCGATGCGTCTAAACGAAAATCTGGACGATAACGGCGAAATGCATGAGATCAACGTGACGCCGTTTATCGACGTCATGCTGGTTCTGCTGATCATCTTCATGGTGGCCGCGCCGCTGGCGACGGTGGACGTGAAGGTGAATCTGCCAGCCTCGTCCAGCCAGCCGCAGCCGCGCCCGGAAAAGCCTGTCTATCTGTCCGTGAAGGCCGATAAATCGATGTTCCTCGGTAACGACCCGGTAACGGCCGACTCTGTTATCCCGGCGCTGGATCAGCTTACCGGCGGTAAAAAAGACACCACGGTCTTCTTCCGTGCGGATAAAACCGTGGATTATGAAACCATGATGAAGGTAATGGACACGCTGCATCAGGCGGGTTATCTGAAGATTGGGCTGGTCGGCGAAGAGAAAGCGGCCGCGAAGTGATAAAGAAGCTGGCGAAAGCCGGCTTTTTTTATGCCTGTTGGGTTTATGCGTTCTTATTTTCCGTCGGTGCGGTAGAGGGGGTTGCCAGCGCGTCCTCATCAAGCGCAACGCAGGTGACGTTTGAGGTACGGTACTCGCCGTCTGACAGTTTGCGCGTCAGACGCAGGGTGGCGATCTCTCTGGCAAGCAGGTACTGGTAGTTGGCCTCAAGGCGTCCCAGAAGCTTCTCTTTTAGCTCTGGCCGCTGTTCCATGATGGCGTTCATCACGGCACCGTAAATTTCTTCTTTGACCTGCAGCGGATAAATCTCACGGCGATTCTGCCATTTCAGCCGCACCAGCGTCGCCGGGATCGATACCAGGTCTTGTGTAATGCGCGTCATCTCGTCATTTTTTGTGTTTCGCAGCGCGTCGAGATTTTGCTTTAAGATAAATTCATCACTTTTTTTATCATCCAAAGTCAAATAAACGTCGTTATTTTTAACTTCCTTCACGTTAATCCTCCCCCAGGCTATAAAAAATTGGGTTGTTTTTTTCGCGCGTAATTAAGTTAAGCCAAATTTCATTGCCCGCTTCGTTAATTTCTTTGGTTTTTTCGGCCAATATTTGACTTAGTTTCTGGGCATCTATTTCACCTTCGGCCTGCAGATCATTCAGCAGGTGGACAAAAGCTTCAATTTTTATGGCGCGAAATAAGCGGTCTTTTATATGACGATCGTGCTCTTCCAGCAACATATTACGGGATTTGCCGGTACGGGAAACACCAATTAATATATCAGGCTCGAAATCAGAGAGCTTTCTTTTCCCCTGAGTGAAACTGACCTCTTTTTCTGCTTCCGTCGGTTGCTGTTCCACAGGCGTAATGTGGTACTTAGCCGGGACGAGATAGTCGGGCAGCATTTTTAATTTCCTTTAATTTCAACAGGGTGGGGTTGGTAAAGGCGTGAGATTCGTTGACAATATCATGAGGCAAATTTAAAATCAAAAAAAATGGAGCCTACCCATGAACAGCATCTTTTTTACGGTCATCACATTACTATTACTGACCGCTGGTGTGCTTTTATTGATGCAGGAGTTCAATAAAACGAAAGTGTCGAAAGACACCAGTGAACCGCCGCAACCGGAACTCATGACAAAAGAGGAAGGGGAAGACCATTTCTCTGTATTGATGAACTCCGTTACGCCTGTCTGGTACTGGCGGGTGAACCATGAATATATCGACTTTTTACACGCGACAATTAAACGCATGAAAATGTCGGAAATTAATGACACGCCCGGACTGTTTGAAGCACAGCGTCGCTGTAGCGATCTCAATTCAGCCGTGTATAAATATTATGACAATATCAAAAAACGCTGCCTTAACGGCGAGAAGGTCTCTTATTCCGATCTGGACGTATTAAATTTGCGTCAGTGTTTTCGTGAGTTCAGCCTGGAAGCCTACCCGGAGCTGGTGGTGCTGGTCTGGCCGGAATACGCCCGTCCCGAGGTTAACCCCGACAACGTCTGAGTGACCATACTGGTGAGCTATTGCAAACAGTCAGCGCCATTGGGATATACTGGGCGCTGGTTTCTTTTGCAAACAGGACTTTATGGAACGCTTTTTTGAAAATGCCATGTACGCCTCTCGCTGGATACTGGCTCCCGTCTATTTTGGCCTTTCGCTGGCGCTTATCGCGCTGACGATTAAGTTCTTTCAGGAAATCCTGCACGTTCTGCCGAATATCTTTTCCATTGCCGAGGCGGATTTGATTCTGGTTCTGCTGTCGCTGGTGGATATGACCCTGGTGGGCGGGCTGCTGGTAATGGTGATGTTCTCCGGCTACGAGAATTTCGTCTCTCAGATGGATATCGACGAGCGCAAAGAGAAGCTCAGCTGGTTGGGCAAAATGGATGCCTCGTCGCTGAAGAATAAAGTGGCCGCGTCGATTGTGGCAATCTCTTCTATCCACCTGCTACGCGTGTTTATGGACGCGAAGAACGTGCCGGATAACAAACTGATGTGGTACGTCATTATCCATCTGACGTTTGTGCTGTCTGCGTTTGTGATGGGGTATCTGGATAAGATCAGTAAGAAGTAAAGTACGCCTTACCCCTCACCCTAACCCTCTCCCCAAAGGGGAGAGGGGACTGCTCGGTGCGGCCTTATTTATCAGACGACGCCTGCCACAGGTTCAACTCCCCATCCGCAACATGCTGGTCAATCCGCTTGAGTTCGTCCTCACTGAAGTACACGTTATCCAGCGCCCGAACGTTCTCCTCAATCTGTTCCGGGCGGCTTGCGCCAATCAGCACTGACGTCACGCGCGCGTCTTTCAGCAGCCAGCTCAACGCCATCTGCGCCATGGTCTGACCGCGCGCCTGCGCCATTTCACTCAGCAGACGCAGGCTGTTCAGGTTGGCTTCGGTCAGCATTTTTTCGTTCAGACCGCGGACTTTCTTGCCTTCACGCTGCATGCGTGAATCTTCAGGAATACCGTTCAGGTATTTTCCGGTCAGCAGCCCCTGCGCCAGCGGGGTAAAGGCGATGCACCCGGTACCGTTGGCCGCCAGCGCATCCAGCAAACCGGTCTTATCGACCCAGCGGTTGAGCAGGTTATAGGACGGCTGGTGGATCAGCAGGGGGATCTTCCACTCGCGCAGCAGCTCGGCCATTTTTTGCGTGCGCTCGGTTGAATAGGAGGAAATGCCTACATACAGCGCTTTGCCGCTCTGCACGGCGTGGGCAAGCGCAGAGGCCGTCTCTTCCATCGGCGTGGTTTCATCCACGCGGTGGGAATAGAAAATATCCACGTAGTCGACGCCCAGGCGTTTCAGGCTCTGATCGAGGCTGGCGAGCAGATATTTGCGCGATCCGCCTGAGCCGTATGGCCCGGCCCACATGTCGTAACCCGCCTTGGTGGAGATAACCAGCTCGTCGCGATACGCGGCAAAGTCCTCCCGCAGCAGACGGCCAAAATTCTCTTCCGCGCTGCCTGCTGGCGGGCCGTAGTTGTTGGCAAGGTCGAAATGGGTAATGCCGAGGTCGAAGGCTTTACGCAGCAGCGCCCGCTGGGCATCAAGAGGCTGAACGTGGCCGAAGCTATGCCACAGGCCAAGCGAAAGCGCGGGCAGGCGAAGGCCGCTCTTGCCACAGTGGCGGTACTGCATATTCTCGTAGCGGTCAGGGGCAGGGTACCAGGACATGATGTCTCCTTTTCTTATCGAGGAATTTTTGAAACGGCGTTTTCATTCTGTCCTTATCAAAACACAAATCCCGGGGAGAAGCGATGGCAGAACTCCCTGCCAGCAATTTTCCCCGGGATGCGTCAGACGTTGAGTCCCGCACTGCCCGGTACACGCAGGTCACCGGGCAATCAGACGACAATCAGAAGCTGTAGCTCATCCCCGCCTGTACGCTGGCATCGTTATCCACATCGCCAGTACCGACATAGACGCCGGTAGTCAGGGTGAAGTTATGGGCGATGGTGGCGTTGATACCTGCCCCAAAGATGCCCATGGTGTTGTTGTGACCGGAGGTGTTGTGATAATCCGCCGCCTGAATGTCGGTGTCATCGCTGAACTCTTTCTGGAAGCGCGCGTCGATCCACGGCATCACCTTCACGTTCTTGTTCAAATCGCGAAGGGTGGTGGTGAGCCTCACGCCCGCACCGCCGTTCCAGGAAGAGACCTGGCTGTCGGCAAAGGTGACTTCGCTGTCAGAGAAGCCGTTCGCTTTGGTCTGATCCCAGCCAAGAGTGGCGTAGGGTTGCAGCAGCGTTTCGCCTGGCAGCAACACGTTCACCCCGGTGCGGGCCTGCGCCAGATACAGACTGCCATCGGTGGAGCCGTGCAGCGCTTCCGTCATGCCGCTGGTATCGCCCGTCACGTTGTTGGCAGACAGCGAGTAACGCATATCGCCGTAGCTGAAGCTGCCGTCAGCAAACAGACCCCAGGTTCGGCCGTTCAGCGCCTGCTGCCAGCCGCCATACAGGCTGTAGTAGTTACCGTAAACGCTGTCTTTGAAGCTATCCGCGCCGTCGCTGGTGTCCTGCACGCGGCTGCGCGTCCACGCCAGCGCGATACCGCCGGTGACGCTGTCGCCGTTGTCCAGATGCGCCGTCCAGTCTACGCCGCCCTGCGCACCCTGAGTGATGCTTTTGTAGTCAACGTCGTTGCTGAAATTACCGTTCTGATAAAGGAAATCGCCCCAGACCTGCGCACCGTCCTGCTGTTCTCCCAGCAGGTTTGCCAGATGCACCTGGTTCATGTGGTTGCTGATGTCATCCGCTACCTGATGCCCGGCCTGTTCCGCTGCATCCAGGCCGGCTACCAGCCCCTGAACATCGCTCGCAAGGTTGCCCTTCTGGCTGTTAAATTCAATATTCCAGCTCTGGCTATTATCTGCAGTCAGCTGAGCCTGAGGCGCGCTGTCGGCCGCAATAATATTCAGACTGTTGTTGTAGTTATAGGCGCCGCTACGGTTCTCCACGGTCTGGTCGCCGTTGGTAAACGTGGCTGCTGCATAATTCTGCGGCGCACTGCTGCCCGACGTGGTGAAGGTCCCCAGGACTATTCCCTGCTGATTTTGCGCTGACGGCGTAATGCTGTTCACCACCACGGCGTTATTGGCGCCGGTAATATTACCGAAATTCACGTAGCTGTCGGTGCTCATGGTAACCAGCGCATTGCTGCCGGTGGTGTTGGCAATCAGGGTTGAACCGTTTTGCAAACTCCAGCTGGTTGCATCGTTAATTTTATCAATGGCAATGCTGTTATCACTGGTGGTATTTACCGTTTCAAACTGGCTTATTTGTCCGGATATAGAACTGCCCGCATCCATTGACAGGGTATCGCTGCCGTCACCACCGTTAACATTGCCATTGACATGTGAATCATTGGTCAGCACGACCGTATCATCACCTGCACCCGTTGTAATATCACCGTTGACGGTCGCGTTGTTCTGCAGCGTAATTGTGCTATTGCCCGTACTCTGGCTGGTATTTATCTCGCCGTTCACGGTGCTGTTATCCACCAGAACGGAATTTGCGGCGTTACCATCGACGGTCACATTGCCATTTACCACGCTGTTATTGGTCAATGAAATCAGCGTGGTGCCGTTTTCGTTAAAGACCCCAATGTCGCCGGTGACCGTACTGTTATCCAGCGCCAGCGAATCAGCCTTCGTTCCGTACATCGCGATGGCAACATCGCCAAAGGCATCCAGGTTGATGTCGCTGAAGGGCTTGTATCCGCTCAGTTTTACCGCCAGCGTGTCGATGTTCTGCGCGATTTCGCTCTGCGAGGCATCCACGGAAGCGTTAGTCAGCGTAATATTGGTATCAGATTTATCGCTACCCGCGTAAATACCGCCTTTATCCATCGTGCTGTTGCTGATGGCAATATTTTGTGCACCGGCTCCCGCACTGAGAATACTGCCGTGCAGCATGCTGCCGTCCTCAACGTTGACGGTGTGGTAACCTTTATCCATGGGGTCGAGATAAATGGCGGAACCCATCATATAGGCTTTCTTGCCCTCGTAACTTCCGGCGTCATTTTCGCCATTCAGCGTGGCGTCATCGATGGTCACCGTCGTATTGGTGGTTGCACCGGTATTGCCCACTTCGATCATATCGACGGTGGCGCCGTTATTCACCGTAATATTAGCCGTCCCCCCGTTGCTGCCCTGAATATAATGGCCGGACATGTCGGTACCAGAAACGGTTAATGACTGGGTATCCCCTGATTCACGGCTTCCATCCATAAAGATATTATTTGCGGTGGTGTCGGCCATAATGGCATTAGTCACGCCGGGATCTTCATAGAAACTATTATCTACATATTTCGTTAAGCCGCAGGTCTGCGATGTCACGCCCGGCTGGCAGGGCGTAGCGGGTGTTACGTTAGCCTGGGCGCCAAATGACGTTAAAGCCACTAATACACATTGCGAAAGCAATGTTCGATTCATTAATTTGCGCATTTGAAGTTCTCTGGATGAGTCGAAAATTGTCCGGCTCTTTTTAAATGAATTTATTTAAAATAAGAACTTCCTCAGCAGGTAAGGATGTAATGAAATCTAAAAAAATATCCTGCACAATAATTAGCGTTTAAATAATTAAATCTGATTAATAAATTTAATTTAATTCATGAGCTAAATGCTTTGGAATGATTTGCATACAAATTAAAGGGTTTCTTGACCGGTCGTGCGGTTCTTTGACCGTCTCATTCATCAGGGTATTCATCCTTTCGGGTTGTGAGGTTAATTAACTGTTTGTCTGTTTTACATTTCGACGGCTGCTGAAATATGAAAACATGTATTGAGCAGTAAGATTTTCCCCGCAGTGATTATCCTTTTCCGGCGAACGGCAGGGTAGCGAAGATTTTTATAAAATTACGCGCGAAATAGTATAACTTCGTCAGTTTCTGCCGATAACGAGGGTAAGACTCGCCTCTGGGCGAATTCACCCTCACGGCAAGGAAGACTTATGAATATGCTCCGTAATTTCACGATCCGTTTCGTCATGCTGGCGATTCTCGGGATCTTTTGTTTAATGTGGGCGGGTGTTGGGCTGTACAGCACCTGGTCTCTGTCTCGCGTTTCAGATGGCAACGAGGTGGACCGCCAGCTGGTCAAGCAGATGACGGTGCTCAGCCAGGGCAACGATCAGTATTTCCGCTTTGTGACCCGTCTGAGCCGCGCAATGGAAGTCAAAGCCGCAGGCGGCACGCCGGATCTGGCCTCTGCCCAGCAGGCGCTGGATAACATGGGCAAGAAGCTGGCCGAGATGAAGGCGATCTCCCCAGGCCCAATGGACCCCCAGGTCTCTTCCCGGGTGATCGGTGCCTGGCAGGCGCTGCTCGAACAGGGCGTGACGCCGCAAATGCAGCAGGCGAAACTGGGCGCGCTGGACGGCTATCGTCAGCAGGCTAATAACGTCACGCCAACGCTGAGCCGCGCGTTCGGCGCGGCGGCTGAAGAGTTCAACAATGCTGCCGCGAAGTCGCTCGACAGCACCCGCGTGGTGGTGGACGGCCTGACCAGCATGACCCGTACGGTGATTATCGTCGCTACGATCGTCGGTCTGCTGATCCTGCTCTTCACCGACCGTTACCTGGTCGCGATGCTGGTCAAACCGCTGGACCGCATTCGCCAGCAGTTCCGCCAGATTGCTCAGGGCGATCTCAGCCAGCCCATTGAGCCGTTCGGCCGCAACTGCGTGGGACAGCTGGTGCCGCTGCTGAGCGCCATGCAGGACAGCCTGCGCGAGGCGGTCAGCACGATCCGCTCCGGCAGTGAAAATATCTGGCGCGAGGCGACGGAGATTTCCAGCGGTAACAACGATCTCTCCTCCCGCACCGAAGAGCAGGCGGCGGCACTGGAAGAGACGGCAGCCAGCATGGAACAGCTGACCGCTACGGTGAAACTGAACGCGGAGAGCGCCCGCCAGGCAAGCCAGCTGGCCGATGTGGCCTCAACCACCGCCAGCCGCGGCGGTTCGCTGGTGGAAGAGGTGGTAAGCACCATGAGCGGTATTTCGGAAAGCTCGAAGAAAATTGCTGAAATCACCAACGTCATTAACAGCATTGCCTTCCAGACCAATATTCTGGCACTTAACGCGGCGGTTGAAGCAGCGCGCGCGGGCGAACAGGGGCGCGGCTTCGCCGTCGTGGCGGGCGAAGTCCGCAACCTGGCAAGCCGCAGCGCCAACGCGGCGAAAGAGATTGAGGGGCTGATTACCGATTCCGTTTCCCGCGTCGAGCAGGGTGCAAAGCTGGTAAGCGACACGGGTACGACCATGGATGCGATTTTGCGGGACGTGACGGAAGTGACAACCATTATGAAGCAAATCGCCTCTGCCTCTGAGGAGCAGAGTAAGGGCATTTCGCAGGTCGGTATCGCCATTACCCAGATGGACGGCGTCACCCAGCAAAACGCCTCGCTGGTGGAGGAGGTTTCCGCGGCGGCTTCGGCGCTGGAGCGTCAGACCGAAGATCTTCAGCGCTCGGTGCAGAAGTTCCGCCTTACGGCATAACGCAACGTTGTAAGGCCGCCTTGAGCGGCCTTACATTATTAACGCCTTCCCCATTCCGCGTGCTCTGAAACTGCTATTCTTTTGCTAACCCCTGACGTTCTGGACTCTCTTCTACGAGGTGTTGCTATGAACAGATCGTTATCTTTTATCCCTGTCCTTTCTCTCATTTTTCTGACGCTTTTCTCGGTTTCCACCAGCGCGACCCAGCAGGCGCAGGAGCGGCGCGTGGCGCGTGATGTCAGGCAGGAAACCCGCGACGCGTCACGGCAGGTGAAGCAGACCTGCGTGGCGAACAATAACCAGAGTAATCACGACTGCCGCCAGGACAAGCGTCAGATGAAACAGGCCGGACGGCAAAAAGCGCGGAATATAAAGTATTAACATAACAGGCGAGGCGGCATGCGAGCATGTTTCTTGCCGCCTTTCTAAAAAGCGTAAGTCAATATATTTCAAATATTAAAATATTCGCTTGTAACAATATATTTGGCATTTTCTGCACATTTCAGAACATGAAAATTAATATTGTCTTAAGAATTCGCCGACATAATGAATTATCTTCTTGAAGCCGGAAATAATTCAATTTATGAAAAACCGTATTATTTTATTTGCTGCCCTGGCAGGTTTTGCCGTGGTCAATACAGCGATGGCCCAGAGCGTCACGGTCGATGTCCCCACCGGGTATAAGGTCGTGATTGTTCCTCAGTCAGCCACGGTTCCCGAGGCGGTAAGCGTTGCGCCTGCACCTGTACAAACAACGTATGCCGCCCCTGCACCGGTCTATCATCCGCGTGCACGCCATGTGGCGAGCGTGGCGGAAGGAATGGTGATTGAGCATCAGTATGACGATCACCATTGATGTATTGCCCGGGTCGCATATCCGGGCCTATTTTGGAGTGGCTCTCACGCTGTTGTGTTTAATCCTGCTGTTGCAATTCGGGATATTGGGTATCCCGTTGCAGATGCCACTTCGGCGATACGCTTAAATGAGGGATTACCGTTTGGTGAAAGTGATTTGTAGAGTGATTCGCGAGAAATGCCTGCGCGTTTTGCAATGACAGTCATCCCGCCGGAGGCTTCTATAACATGTCGTAAAGCCAGCATGAATGCCTCATAGCCTCCGGGCTCGTCAATTTCAATGAAAGCCTGATGAAGATATACGGGCGCGAAATCCGGAGAATCTTTCAGGAGTTGTACCATTGCGTCATCATGGAGTACTGATTTAGCCATTGCGATTTCCTTTTATATCCTGCGCTTGTAGTCGTTGAGGTACTCAACGGCTCTTTCAATATCTGCACTTTGCTTTTTTTTCGTTCCAGTCAGTAGCACCAGACTCACTGCGCCATCTGCCGGATCGGAGACTTCGCTGAAATAGACACGGTAACCCGGCCCCTGGTTAATTCTGAGCTCTGAAACGCTCTCTCTGCATGGTTTACAATCACCATAGTTACCCGTTGACATTCTGGCGACACGCGTGGCAATCATGGCTTTTGCTATGGGATCTTTCACACTTCTTAGATATGCATCAAAAGGGTCATACCCATCAGCTGTGATGTAGTGTTTAACCTTAGCCATTATTGTAGCCTGTAGTTTACGATAAGCAAATGCATTGTAATCTTCAGGCTACGACTGGCAATTGTTAACATCGCTGCGACAGAGGGGAAATGCTATTTCGGAAAGCGGCTCGCAAAAATGCGAGATTGGGTGCGGGATTAATACTGAACAGCAATGAGACCGGGCACGCGCTGCGACGCCCGGCGAAGTTTATCAGTGCGTCGCTTCACCAATCAGCGCGCCCGTTCCCGCGCCAACGGCTGCACCTTTCAGCACGCTCTTGCCGGTAACCGCCGCGGCGCCTGCGCCCACGGCAGCCCCTACGGCGCCGCCTTTACGCGCGGCTTTACCTTTGTCGCCGTTTTTGAACATGGCACCTGTGCCTGCGCCAACAACGGCACCGCCAACGGTGGATTTCAGATCTTTGCCCGTGGCCGCGCCAATGGCAGCGCCTGCTACCGCGCCAGCGGCGGTTTTATCGATGGCCATTCCCGAGGTGGAAAAAATGAGGGCGCTGATAACCAGCGTTGTTTTAATCAGTTTCATAACAGATCCTTTGTGACTGCTGTCGGTTGATACGTCGCTTCTCACTCTGAGGTGAGAAAAACGCACAGATAGTGCCAGCAATACCGGCTCAACCTTTAGGCCAATCATGCCCTGCGAAAGGATCTCGGTTGCCGGGCGGCGATCCGCCCGGCAGAACATTACGCCTGACGCTTATCTTCCGTATTGGTCTCGAAGTCGCTCGCCGCGTGGCGTTCGTGAAGCTGCTCGTTCAGCTCGCCGCTGGTGCGGTTAACGATGCGTCCGCGCTTAACGGCATGGCGGTTCGCCACGTCTTTCGCCCAGCGCTGCACGTTGGTGTACTTTTCTGCGTCGAGGAACTCAGCGGCGTTGTACACGCTGCCCAGCGCCACGCAGCCGAACCATGGCCAGATGGCGATATCGGCAATGGTGTACTCCTCACCCGCCACGTAGCGACCGCGCGCCAGCTGTTTATCCAGCACGTCGAACAGGCGTTTGGCTTCCATGGTAAAGCGGTCAATCGCGTACTCAATTTTCACCGGGGCATAGTTATAGAAGTGGCCAAAGCCGCCGCCGAGGAACGGCGCCGCGCCCTGCAGCCAGAACAGCCAGTTCAGCGTCTCGGTGCGTCCCGCCGGATCTTTCGGCAGGAAGTGGCCGAATTTCTCCGCCAGATAGAGCAGGATATTGCCGGATTCAAAGACGCGCGTTGGCGGGCTCGTGGAGTGGTCACGCAGCGCCGGGATTTTCGAGTTCGGGTTCACCTCCACGAAGCCGCTGGAGAACTGGTCGCCCTCGCCGATGCGGATCAACCACGCGTCGTACTCCGCGCCCGTCACGCCCAGCGCCAGCAGCTCTTCGAGCATGATCGTCACTTTCTGGCCGTTCGGTGTGCCGAGCGAGTAGAGCTGCAGCGGGTGAGAACCGACAGGAAGATCTTTCTCATGGGTCGCGCCGGAAATGGGGCGGTTGATGTTGGCGAACGCGCCGCCGTTGTTCTTTTTCCATTCCCACACTTTGGGTGGCTGATACGTGTTGTCTGACATGTTGGCCTGCCTTTTGAGTGATGTGTTGAGGCAGTGTAGCAGGAGATTTGTGAAGCGTTTAACGAACTGAGCGTAATCGATCTGCCGCTATTCCTTCCGGCGCTTATATATATCAAATCCGGCATAAGCTTAATCGAAAATCGCATTTTCATAATTAATGCGTAAACGGATAAAGCTGCATATGATGCTTCAACATAAATAAAAGATGCAGTCATAAACACTTTATAAGGCAAGGAGTTAGTGAGATGCGCAAGCTTCTGTTATCGGCAGTGGTTGTTTCGCTCGCGTTAGGCCTGGCGGGCTGTGATGATGCGAAAAATAAAGAGACAAATACGCCCTCAGCGGCAAAAAGCGATGCGCCAAAAGCGGGCGGTTCGCTGATTATCGGTATTACCTCCGGCGACCCGTTAGCTGTAAATCCGCTCTACGCCAGCGACCGTACCACGTTGACGATCATGCAGGCGCTCTATGCCCCGCTCTATAGCTTCAACAACGGTAAGATCGAATGGGGCCTGGCGGAAAGCCTGACGCCCTCTGCCGACAACCTCAGCTACACCCTGACGTTAAAACCGAACCTGAAATGGCAGGACGGCCAGCCGCTGACGGCGGACGACGTGGTCTTCACCTTCAATAAGCTGCTGGATGCCAAACAGCACAGCTTCTTCCGCAGCATGTTCACCTACGGCGATAAGCCGGTACAGGTAAGCAAGGTTGACGACCGCACCGTTAAGTTCACCTTACCGCAGGTCAGCGCGGCCTTTACCGGCACGCTGGTACAGATCTACCCGATCCCGCAGCACGTGTTCGCCAGCGAAGGCGACCTGGAAAAGAGCAGCAAAAACGATGCACCGGTCGGCTCCGGGCCGTTCAAATTTAAAGAGTACCGCGCCGGACAATATTATGCCCTGACCCGTTTTGACGATTACTGGAACGGCAAAGCGAAGCTAGATTCAGTGACCTACCGTTTCGCCAAAGACAGTAACGCCGCCAACCTTGCGCTGCAAAACGGTGAAATCAACCTCAAGATGGTTGACCCGCAGGACGTGAACCGCCTGAAAAATACCGGTAAGTTTGACTTCGTGGTCTATCCGGAAGGCCGTCTGGCCTATATGACGTTCAACCAGAACGTGCCGGTAATGAAGAGCAAAGCACTGCGTCAGGCCATTGCGTACGCCATCAACAAAGACGAGCTGACCCAGACCGCCTTTACCTCGCTGGACTACGCCAAACCGGCGACGTCCTTCCTGACGCCCGATACGCTTTACAAGACGGATGACGTTGAACAGTACAACTTCGACCTGCAAAAAGCCAAAGAGCTGCTTAAAGCGTCCGGCGCGCCGGACAACCTCAAGCTGCGCCTGGCGTATGTGAATACCAACAAAACCCAGGAGAGCATGGCGCTCTACATTCAGCAGGCGCTGAAGGGCATTGGGGTGAACGTGGAGCTGATGCCGCTGGACTCCAACGCCATGTCTCAGCGCAGCCTCGATATGAACAACACCGCGTGGGAGCTGAACCTGGGCGGCTACATCATGGGCTCAGAGCCGGACGGCTACAAATCGCTGTTCATGAGCAACGAAGCCTATAACTACGCGCACTACAAAAATCCGCAGTTTGATGCCCTGTGGGATAAAGGCGCCGTGGAAACCGACGCCGCAAAACGTGCCGATATCTACAAGCAAATTCAGCAGACCGTGGCGAACGACATGACGTACTACCCGATCGCCTATACCAATGCGACCGTCGCGGTAGACAAGCGTTTCGGCGGTACCGAGGAAGCGGAGCCGAAACCGGTCTATCTGTTCCAGGATCTGTCAAAAATCTATCAGAAATAAGCGATTGCCCCGGCCGTTGGGTCGGGGCCTTGGTAAGGGCACGTCGTGAACACACTCCTCACGCGTCGGCTGCTGCAGCTGCTGCCGATGCTTTTCTTCATTTCGCTGGTGGCGTTTTTGCTGGTCAAGCTCGCGCCCGGCGATCCGGTGGCGGCGTACATCACACCGCGCA
The DNA here is from genome assembly GCF_945957325.1 of Enterobacter sp. PL1. Classification (NCBI taxonomy): domain Bacteria; kingdom Pseudomonadati; phylum Pseudomonadota; class Gammaproteobacteria; order Enterobacterales; family Enterobacteriaceae; genus Enterobacter; species Enterobacter sp. PL1. The sequence goes on along the minus strand of NZ_CAMFKT010000003.1, from coordinate 15,004 downwards.
TGGCTCCGGAAGATATCGAACGTATTCGCCAGAGCCTGGGGCTGGATAAGCCGCTGGTCACGCAGTACGTCCTGTGGCTGAAAAACGTCCTGCAGGGCGATCTCGGCTATTCGCTGATTTACCACCGCCCGGTGCTGGAGATGATCGGCGAACGCATTCCGGCCACCCTGGGGCTGATGGGCGCGTCGCTGCTGCTGGCGATCGTGCTGGCCATCCCGCTGGGCCTGCTGGCCGGGGCATTTAAGCACCGCGGGCTGGATCACCTGCTGAACCTGTTCGCCTATATCGGCATCTCGGTGCCGATTTTCTGGTTCGGCATTTTGCTCATTACGGTCTTTGCCGTGCAGCTTAACTGGTTCCCCAGCATGGGAATGCGCACCATCGGCATGGAGGATAATGTGCTGGACGTGCTGCGCCACGGCGTGCTGCCGTGCATTGCCCTCACGTTCTACAACCTCTCCAGCTACGTGCGCTACATCCGCTCCAACACCATCTCGCAGCTCTCTGCCGACTATGTGCAGACCCAGCTGGCCTACGGCGCCACGCGTTCCAGCATTCTGTTCCGCCACGTGCTGAAAAACGTGCTGCTGCCGGTGATCACCCTGTTCGGATTGTCGTTCGGTGAGCTGATTGTGGGGGCCTACGTGACGGAAAGCGTCTTCTCCTGGCCGGGGATGGGGCTGCTCGGGATCCAGTCGATCGCTTCGCTGGACTACCCGCTGATCATGGCGATCATCATGCTCTCGTCGATGATGCTGATCGTCGGTAACCTGATCGCCGATCTGCTTTATCGCTTCGCCGATCCCCGCATTCGTACGCTGAGGTAACCCGCATGAGCAGACGCTGGCAGCAGGTTCGTCACCAGCTGCGCCGCAATCGTCCGGCGCAGTTCTCCCTGTTTGTGCTTTTTATTTTCGTTGTCGCCGCGCTCTGTGCGGGCTTGAGTCCTTACGATCCGGATCGGATGGCGCTTGGCGCACGCACGCTGCCGCCGGATGCCGCACACTGGTTCGGCACCGACGAGTACGGGCGCGACTACTTCACCCGCGCGCTGTATGGCGGGCAGATCTCCCTGATGGTCGGTTTTCTCGCCATGCTCTTTTCCACGCTTATCGGCACGGTGGTGGGAACGGTGAGCGGCTACTTTGGCGGCTGGCTGGACAACCTGATGATGCGTGCCGTGGATATCCTGATGGCCATTCCGGCCTTCTTCCTGCTGCTGGTGGTGAATGCTTACCTCAAGCCGGGCGTGGATAACATCATTCTGATCATCAGCCTGCTGACGTGGATGAACATGTCGCGGCTGGTGCGCGCAGAAACCTTATCGGTGAAAGAGCGCGAGTATGTGCTTTATGCCCGCGCGTCGGGGGAGCACCCGCTGCGCATTATCGTGCGCCACATTATTCCCGGCGTGCTGCCGACCATTATCGTTGCCGCCACGCTCAATATCGCCTCGGCCATTCTGATGGAGTCGACGCTCAGCTTCTTAGGGCTGGGCGTACAGGCACCGGCGGCGTCGTGGGGAAGCATGCTCAACAACGCCCAGTCTTATATTGGCGAAGCGTCGTGGCTGGCGATGTTCCCCGGCATTCTTATCCTGCTGACGGTGTTCAGCTTTAACGTGCTGGGCGATGTGTTCCGTACCGCCTTTGAGCCAGGAGCGAATCGCGATGAGTAACCTGTTAGCGCTTGAGAACCTGCAAACCACCTTCCGCACCCGCGAGGGCGAGGTTCACGCGGTGCGCGGCGTGAGCTTTCAGGTTCAGCCGGGGGAGCTTGTCGGCATCGTCGGCGAGTCGGGCTGCGGGAAAAGCGTCACCTGTAAGTCGATCATTCAGCTTCTGGGGAGCAACGGACGGATAACCGGCGGCAGCGTTCGCTTCCAGAATGACGATCTGGCGCAGAAAACCCCTGCGCAGATGCGCGCCATTCGCGGCAACGAGATCGCGATGATTTTCCAGGATCCGATGACCGCCCTGAACCCGGTGCTGACCATCGGCAAACAGATGGCAGAGATCCTGATGCGCAATAAAGGGCTCACCAAAAGAGCGGCCAAAGCGGCGGCGATCGCCATGCTGGAACAGGTGGGGATTGCCGAGGCGGAACGCCGATACGACCAGTATCCCCACGAGTTCAGCGGCGGGATGCGCCAGCGGGTGATGATCGCCATTGCGCTCTCCTGCAACCCGAAGCTGCTTATTGCCGATGAGCCGACCACCGCGCTGGACGTCACCATTCAGGCGCAGATCCTGCGACTGCTGAAAAGCCTGCAACAGCAGACCCAAACCGCGATTCTGCTGATCACCCACGATCTCGGCGTGGTGGCGCAGGTCTGCAGCCGCGTGGTGGTGATGTACGGCGGGCTGGTGATGGAGGAGGGGAGCGTGGAGGACATTTTTTATCGTCCTGCACATCCTTATACCCAGGGGCTGCTGGCCTCGCTGCCGCGCCCGGATGAGGTCAACCAACGTTTATCGCCCATTGAAGGCGCGCCGCCTGGCCTGCTTAACCCGCCGCCGGGCTGTCCGTTCGCCGAACGCTGCCCGAAACGCATGCCCCAGTGTGAACGGCAGCCCGCTTTTTACGCCATGGGTGAAGGCCATCGCGCCGCCTGCTGGCTATGGGCCGATAAGGAGATTCAGGCATGAGTGAACAACAGGCCCCTTTAGTAAGCGTGCGCGATCTGCGCAAACACTATCCGCTTAACGGCGGTTTGCTGCGTAAAGGCGCGGCGGTGAAGGCGGTTGATGGCGTGAGTTTTGATATCCAGCCCGGCGAGACGTTTGGCCTGGTGGGCGAGTCCGGCTGCGGGAAATCCACCCTCGGGCGCGCCATCCTGCGCCTTTTCGATATCACCGCGGGCGAAATCCACTTTGCCGGACAGGCGATTGCCCACGCCCGCGAAAAAGAGCTCAAGCCGCTGCGTAAGCGGATGCAGGCGATTTTCCAGGACCCTTACTCCTCGCTTAACCCCGGCATGACGGTGCGGCAGCTGGTGGCTGAGCCAATGCAGATCCACGGCTACAGCCGTGAAGAACAGCGCGAACGGACGGAAACGCTGCTCTACAAAGTGGGGCTCAAGCAGGAGCACCTTGAGCGGTTTCCGCATGAGTTCAGCGGCGGGCAGCGCCAGCGCATCAGTATTGCCCGCGCGTTGTCCGTGCGTCCCGAATTTGTGCTGTGCGATGAGCCGCTCTCGGCGCTGGACGTCTCGGTGCAGGCGCAGGTGGTGAATATTCTGCAGGATCTTCAGCAGGAGCTGGGGCTGACCTATCTGTTCATCGCCCACGATCTCTCGATGGTGCGCCATATCTCCAGCCGCATTGGGGTGATGTACCTCGGTAAGCTGGTGGAAGTGGCCCCGGCGAATGAGCTGTATCAGCGTCCGGCGCACCCTTATACCCGCGCGCTGCTGGCGGCGGTTCCCCAGCCCGACCCGCGGATTCGCAACCTCGAAGACGCCACCCTGCGCGGCGAAATGCCCGGCCCTACGTCCGCGCTGCCGGGCTGTAAGTTCTGCAGCCGCTGCCCGCACGCCATGCCGGTTTGCCAGACGCAGGAGCCAGCGATGCAGGAGATCGCGCCAGGGCATTTCGCGGCGTGCTGGCTGTTTAAGATGTGAGCCTTAAACGTGTCGGGTGGCGCTTCGCTTACCCGACCTACAGGGGTTTGTGTTTTGTCGGCCGGGTAAGGCGAATTATTTACCACGCAGGTGTATGATAAACGCTCCTCTGTCAGGTTAATTACAACGTGCAGACGACGACAACCCATAAAAATTGCCGCCTGCCTGTTTTAGGTTGGATACATGCGTAAAGGAACGTTAAGCAGTGATGCGCCATTCGGGACGTTGTTAGGCTATGCGCCCGGTGGCGTGGCGATTTACTCTTCAAATTACGGCAGTCTGGACCCGCGAAACTATCCGGAAGATGCGGATTTCCGCAGCTACATCGGCAACGAATACATGGGCCACAAGTGGCAGTGCGTTGAGTTTGCCCGCCGTTTCCTGTTCCTCAACTATGGCTTCGTGTTTACCGACGTCGGTATGGCGTGGGAAATTTTCTCTCTGCGCTTTTTGCGTCAGGTGGTGAACGATAACATTCTGCCCCTTCAGGCGTTTGCCAACGGCTCAAAACGCGCGCCGCGCGCCGGGGCGCTGCTGATCTGGCAAAAGGGCGGCGAGTTTCACGAGACCGGCCACGTGGCGGTGATCACCCAGCTTCTGGACGATAAGGTGCGTATCGCCGAGCAGAACGTGATTCACTCCCCGCTGCCGCTCGGGCAGCAGTGGACGCGCGAGCTGCGCCTGAGCGTGGAGAACGGGTGTTACACCCTCCACGACACCTTCAGCGACACGGAAATTCTCGGCTGGATGATCCAGACCGACGACACAGAACACAGCATTCCGCAGCCGGAAATCGACGGCGAACTGCTGAAAATCAGCGGCGCGCGGCTGAAAAACACACGTCAGTTCGACGGGAAATGGCTCAACGAAAATGACGCGCTGCAGCAGGCGTATATCCGCGCCAACGGTCACGTGATCAACAAAGATCCCTGCCAGTACTTCACCATTACCGAAAGCGCCGAGCAGGAGCTGATCAAAGCCACCAACGAGCTGCACCTGATGTACCTGCACGCCACGGATAAGGTGCTGAAAGACGATAGCCTGCTGGCGCTTTTCGACATCCCGAAAATCCTCTGGCCGCGCCTGCGCCTCTCCTGGCAGTGGCGTCGTCACCATATGATCACCGGTCGTATGGATTTCTGCATGGATGAGCGCGGCATCAAGGTCTACGAGTACAACGCCGACTCCGCCTCCTGCCATACCGAGGGAGGGCTTATCCTTGAGGAGTGGGTGAAAAACGGCTATCGCGGCAACGGGCATAACCCGGCGGAAGGCCTGCTGGAAGAGCTAACCGGCGCGTGGAAGCACAGCCACGCGCGGCCGTTCGTCCACATCATGCAGGACAACGATGTCGAAGAGGACTATCACGCGCTCTTTATCCAGCGTTCTCTGCTGCAGGCCGGGTTCGAGACCAAAATCCTCCACGGGCTGGGGGCGCTCAGCTGGGATGCCGCCGGACAGCTGATTGACGACGAAGGTCGCCACGTCAACTGCGTGTGGAAAACCTGGGCGTGGGAGACGGCGATAGAGCAGATCCGTGAGGTCAGCGAAACCGAATACGCGGCGGTGCCGATCCGCACCGGACATCCTGAAGGCGAAGTGCGCCTGATTGACGTCCTGCTGCGCCCGGAGGTGCTGGTCTTTGAACCCCTGTGGACCGTTATTCCCGGCAACAAGGCGATTCTCCCGGTGCTGTGGCAACTGTTCCCGAATCACCGTTACCTGCTCGACACCGATTTTGAGGTCAACGATCTGCTGAAGCAGACCGGATATGCCGTCAAGCCGATTGCCGGGCGCTGCGGCAGCAATATCGACCTGATTAGCGCCCAGGACGAACTGCTGGATAAATCCAGCGGCAAGTTTGTCGACCGTAAAAACATCTACCAGCAACTGTGGTGCCTGCCAAACGTCGACGGCAAGTACATTCAGGTCTGTACCTTTACCGTGGGCGGGAACTACGGTGGGACCTGTCTGCGCGGCGATGACTCGCTGGTGGTGAAGAAAGAGAGCGATATTGAGCCGCTGATCGTGGTTAAAGATAAGTAGTTCTTACCCGCAATAAAAAAGCCCCCGCAGGACATCCTGCGGGGGCTTTTCGTTACTGTTCTTCCTCTTCCTGCCCGTTGATCTTCAGATCGATGATGCGGCCAATCTGGTCATGATAGACCGTCAGCAGGTTGTACTGGCTCATCTCAGAGATGATCTGCGGTGAAACATTAAAGCTGCGGGCCAGCTCTTCCTGGTGAATATAGCCCGGCTGACGCCGCCTCGCGTGGGCCCGACGGCGATTGTACTGATACCACAAAATCAGCAGCCAGCCGTTGAGCGCGGCGAACAGCAGGTAGAGCAACACCGTATTAAAGGACGCAATAATCACGCTCCAGCGGTGGTCGCTCTCCTCGGTGAGCTGCATCCAGAGCCGGGCATACAGGAAAAACAGAAAGCCTCCCCACGCCACCAGCGTTAACGCGGCATCGAAAAGACGTGGCAACAGCCGATGTTCGGTCAGAATTAAGGTATTTTCGTTCATTAAATGCGTCCTTTTCCCCGGTCCGGACTGATCCAGCGCGCGCGGGCGCGCTGGCGTTTAAGCATGACTTTTGGAAACGCGACGAGGGTGGTGAACAGGCCGATCATCCAGTACACCATCGGGAACCAGATCACCCAGAAAAGCGAGCTGGCCACCTTCCGTTCATAGCGCCGCTCGATGAACAGGCTGACCAGGAACTGCAGCAGGCACATCACGCCCAGCAGCAGCCCGGTAAACTCCGGTGGAAAGAGGCTCTCCACGGTCAGCCTGGCGGGAATCGGCGTGATATGGCTGAGGATAAATAACAGCACCGTCATGGCGTAGGCGAAGGCCCACAGCGTTGACAGGGCATACTCAAGAAACAGGGGCCACATGCGGTGATGCTCCCAGCGCACAATCCTACGCAGGTTGACCAGAAACACCTCCGCACCGCCCTGGGCCCAGCGCAGACGCTGTTTCCACAGGCCCTTGAGCGTCTCCGGCATCAGGATCCAGCACAGCGCCCGCGGCTCGAAAAAGATATCCCAGTGGCGCAGCTGGAGCTTCCAGCTGATGTCAATGTCTTCGGTGATCATGTCCGGGCTCCAGTACCCGACGTCCGCCAGCGCCTGTCGGCGAAAGGCGGCGATAACGCCCGAGACGGTAAAGACCCGGCCATAGATCCGCTGCGTCCGCTTGATGAGCTCGATAATCGATGAGAACTCGCCCACCTGAATGCGGCCAATCAGCGTGGAGCGCGTGCGGATACGCGGATTCCCGGTGACCGCCCCGACGTGGGGATACTGAATCAGCGGGGCCACCAGATACGCTGCCGTATCGCGGTCGAGCAGGGCGTCGCCGTCAATGCAGACCAGCAGATCTCCCCGGGCCGCCGCTGCCCCGGCTTTGAGCGCCAGCGCTTTCCCCTGGTTTTCCGCGAGATTAATTACCCGCAGGCGCGGATGTTCCTGCGCCAGCGCCTGCAGCACCTGCGCGGTGTTGTCAGACGAGCCGTCGTTGATGGCGATAACTTCGATATTTTCATACCGCTGATCCAGCGCGGCGCTGATGGTCTCCCGGGCATTTCGTCCCTCGTTGAAGCAGGGGATAAGAATGGAGATGAGCGGCTCACCGGCGAGCGTCGGGGCGGGCGTCTCTTTCTCCCACGACCAGTGGCGTTCAAGCTGAAACCAGAAATAGAGCCCGCCGGTTATCCAGAGCACGGACATGAACAGCGGCCAGAAGAACACAAAATCCAGAATCAGCTCGCCGGTAAAGAGGGCGGCCACGCCTAACGGCAACCCGAATACCAGACATAAAATGGAAAAGGCGATAATGCGATCAGTCATTGTCAGGGTACCAGTACGAAGAAAATACAGGCCTGATGCGTGAGATATCAGGTTGGTTGTTGATGAAATCGTCGGGGTAGTAGCCGTAGTTTTTGACGCCGTTCAGCTGGAGCACGCGCATCCACTGTGCCAGCTGGCTGTCGGAGACGGCGCGCTGCGGTTTCCGCTCCCAGTCCCGTGCCTGCAGCTCGAAAATGGTTTTATCGAGCGCGCCGTGACGCGCGGCGACCGCGTTAACCAGACGCGTCAGCCAGGCATCACTTTCGTCTGCCGGGACGGACTCCATCAGCGGCATGGCCATCGGCACCGTCCAGTCATACTCCGCCAGAAAATCGTCAAGATTCTGCGCGAACCACGCTTCGCTTTCGGGCTGCAGAATGGGCAAGGCGAACATGTTGCGCGCGGTTTTTATCTGCGGGCCACGGATATGCTTCACCGCGAGGCTCAGGGCGTGGGTAAACCCGATAAGCGTCTGGCTTTTCTGACGTGTTGTGCTCTGAGGGCCATCGTCCACGTCGGTCAGCACCGCATCGTCATGGAACAAGATCCCGTTGAAGCTGGCATAGCGGGCCAGATCTTCATAGAGATCCGTCACCTGCTCGCGCACCTGCGGGTCCCACGGGGAGAGCCGAATATAGGGATCGGTGGCTGCGCGTCGCTGGCCTGACGAGCGGTCCCGACGCTGCACGCGCGGCAGGGCAGGATCGAGATCGAACGAGAGCACCGGCATCCACGCGAAGACTTTCACGCCCGCGCGGGTTTGCAGCTGCCAGGAGACAAAATTAAAGAGATCGGCCCGGACCGGCAGCTGGCGGTTGGGGAAATAGAGCGCCTTGATCCTGCCGTCGCCCTGCGGGTCGGCAAACGCCTGCAGGAAAACATGGCTGATTTTCATGTCGTAGACCCGCTGAATCAGCCTGTTGATATTTTGCGTCTGCTGGGCTGGATTGGGATCGTAAACGTAGTCGAGATCGACGTGCATGACGCGCACGGGTTCGTGCTCCTGAGCCTGGCTGACCGTACTGGCAAACGCCTTGAGCGAGGGATTGCCGGCAATCAGCAGACGGGGGATGTTTCCCAGCTCCTGCACGTTCCCCAGTCCGTCCTCAAGGGTAAAGGCCAGCTCATAACCCTGCTGTCTGGCGATGGCGAGCGACGTGCCGTTGGCGGCACCGTAGGGCCAGACCCAGGCGCGCGGCGCCTTGCCCGTCACCTGCGTGATTTTTTCAGTCACTTTGCGAACGTCATCGCCGATCCGCTGGCTGAACTGCCGATCGGTTTCATAGCGGCCCGTCGCTTTATCGTAAAAGCGGTTGGCGATGGCGGGTTCGCGGCTGCCCTGCGGGTTGGCAACAATGCCGTAATGCGAGGCCCAGGTGTGCGACCCGATCTCAATCAGCGGAGACCGGCTGAGCTCGCGCACCATGTCCCACGTCGCGAAGCGATCGCGTGGCGTCATCAGGCCGCCGAAGTTAACTTTTTGATTTTCCGGCGTATCCACCCAGCTGCCCACCGGCGCCCAGAGCGCAGGGACGTTCCACGCCTGAAGCAGTGGCCAGACGCGGGTGTAAAAGCTGCTGTAGCCGTCGTCAAAGCTGAGCAGAACGGCTTTGGGCGGCAGCGTTTTTTTTCCGTCATGGGCATCCAGAATGTCCTGCACGCTGATGACGTGATAACCGTTGTGCAGCAGCCAGCTTATCTGCTCGTTTAGCGCGCTGGTGCGCACGGAGAGGTAGCGCTGATCGGCGGCATCGTCTTCGACGTCGTGGTAGGCCAGCACCAGAAACTGGTTCTGCGGCCAGGGTTTACTCGCCTCCAGCTGCGGCCGTGCGCTGGGCGCAATAAACGAGAGTGCCTGCGCGCAGACGCTCGCGCTGAGGCAGAGCCAGCCGATGAGTATCAGGCTCGCGGAAAAACGTGTGTTCATTATCATCATCCTTAAAAGCGTAAAGTCGCATCAAACGTGACGGAGAGGTTGCTCTCGCGTTTGCCGTCGTAAGGGCGCTTGTCCCAGTTCAGCATCACGCCGGTATCCATGACGTTGTTCCACTGAACGCGTTGTCCGTAACCCAGCACAGCGATGGCACCAGCGGACTGATTTTTCTGCCAGTAGCGGCCGCCTCCCGCCACGAACTGCTGGCTCCAGAGGGTGTCGTAATGGCGATACATCTCATGGTCAACGGCCAGGGCGGCCGTCACGGAGAGATCCCGCGCCGGGTTGTAATAGAGGGTGTCCTGCAGGCTGTTTTTGCTGGCAGCGATCCCCGGCTCGAGATCCAGCGTCAGGGATGGGGTCTGCCAGAGACGCTCCTTGCCCGTGAGGGTGTATTCCTGTCGGCGGTTATGGTCCGAGAAGCGGCTGAGGGCGGCGCTGAACTGATACTCACGGCGCTCGTTTTGATACCAGCGCACGCCGCCTTCCCCCCGGTTGGCGCTGATCCCGTTGCGTAACGCCCGCAGGGGCGTGTTGCGCGACAGGCGCTCAAGGCTGCCGCTGACCTGCCAGCTATCGGTGAGGCTGTACGTCGTTGAGAGGCGAGCGCCCGGCTTGTTCGCGCCGTGATAGCGGTTGCTTGAGAGCTCGGCTTCGAGCTGGAGATCGCGTGGCCGCCATTCGATGCCGCCCAACAGGTGACGGCTGGTGCCTTTGCCTTCATCGAAATTGCCCTCTGCATAGCGGGTGCCGGCAAACAGCCGCCAGTTATCCGCTACGGGCGGGCCATAGAGCGTGGCGTCCCAGTTGAGGTCGTGCGTCCCACTGACAGGGTTATCGGAGTGCAAACCCTTGCTCGCGTTGAGGCGCAGCTCGGACATATGGTGGACGGTGCGGAGCCTGTCCAGACGCCTTGCGCTGCGATCGCGCGGCGCGCGGGCAACGACGTCGTCGGCCAGTAAATCCATCTGCCGCCACTCCTGCAGATCCATGGCGACGTAAGCCTGCTGCTGCTCAAGCTCCAGATTCGAGGGCTCCAGCGCCTCCGCCATTTTCAGCGTTTGCTCGGCCGCGCGCGGCAGGCCTCGCGCCTGAAGCAGGGTGGCGTAGTCAATCTGCAATCCCTGATTGCCCGGCGCGGTTGCTGCCAGACGTCGCGCCAGCTTTTCGGCTTCCGGCAGGGCATTCGTCGCCAGCAAGTAGTTAAAACGGAGCGACTGACCGGTAAGCCACCGATCGTTCGGTTGAGGGGTAGGGGAACCGAAATCGTAACGGGTCCAGGGAACGTTGCGGGTGTGGCGCTCTGCATACCGGCGGGCGGACGGATACTCTCCCGTATCCAGCCAGGCGTAGAAAAGCGCGTGCTCCTCGTCCTGCGGATCGGATGCGTACTGCGGATAGCGTTGCAGAAGCGCGAAGGCGGCGGCAGCGTTTTTCTCCTGCAGATATGCGGAGATCACCCAGCCGATTGCCCAGCCCGGCACCGGATGCCGGGCTGCCGTCAGATCCTGATATTCTCTGATGACCCGCGGGTAATCGGCATGGGCATACAGCGCGCCGAGCCGGTCGATACGCGCAAGCACGACGTCTTCCGCCGCCTGCGGCTCGCTCTGCCAGCGAGAAAGCAGCGCGTCGTAACGATTCAGCGCAGATTGCGCAAGCTGCAGGCGCTCCTTTTCTGTTCTGCCCGGCACGTCTGCAAGGCGAACGCTTTCGGCGGCGGCATTCAGCTCAAGACGACGACGCTCCGCGGGGGCTAGCGCCACCTTTTGTGAAAGCAGGAGCGCGGGGGTATTGACCCGGTTATCCGTTAGCGCGTCGACCCGCTCGCGGAGAAGCGCGTGATTTTCTGGCGCGATATACAGCGCGCGCGTGTCGGCTAAAAGCCGATCCCAGCTTTTTCCCTGGCGTAGCCAGACGTATGCCAGCGTCTGAAGATGCGCCTGAGAGGGGGCCTCCGCCACCAGCCGTCGGGCCTCCTGAAGGGCAAGCGTATCTTTACGGGCATCGGCCAGGGTTTTGATGTAGCCGATACGATAATCGTCGTTATCCGGCGCAAGGCTGCGCGCTTCTTTCCAGAGCGCCAGAGCGGGCTCCCACGCTTTCTGATTTCGTCTGGCCTGCGCGACAGCCGCAACGCCGCGGGCGGGCAGCGGCATATAAATGCTGTAGCGCTGCCAGACCTGAATAACCTCGTCATCATGACCTGCCCAGGCAGCCACCTGTAACCAGTCCGCAACGTGCTCAGGCGTCAGGGCATGCTGCTGCTGATAACGCTGAAGATAATCGAGAAACGACGTGTAATTACCGTTACGCGCCTGTTGAATCTGTTGCTCATAAACGGATTCCGTCGCCTGAACCAGAACAGGAAAGAGTAATAACAGAAACAATAATGTTGGGGTGCGATAAAAGAATAATGTACTGAAGCGAAGCGATCTTTCCATATCTATTTGCCATTTGTTTATCATGAATCCATTGCATAACACGGCTGCCTTTTAACTCTGCGTTAAAGGCCATAAATGAGAACATTAAATCTGAATGCAGTAACGTTAAGGGGTACTTACTTAAAGGTAATTATGGCGCCTCATCTTAGTGGACTGGATGGGAGGTAATGTACACCCGATATGTTGCCCGATAAATATGCTGAAAAGCGGCTGTGTCGTTTTGAGATAATTCTGTAATGAGCAGATTTTTGTGTTTATTTTGAATTGAGTGATTAATTACAATTCATTGAAATATAATGATTTTATTTTTATTGTGACAGTTTTGTATATATTTTTAATGACGCTTGCTAGCCTCAATTAAAGTACTTTCTGGTGCATGTTTGGGAAGTTTCATGACAAAAATTCTTAATGTTTAGAGAAGTGACTTTTCTGCGATTGTTTTTTATTTATAATTAAAGACAGACATTGAATGATAGTCTACAGGAAGTCTTGCTCATCAATGTGTGTATTGAGGGATGTCTAAAGCCAGAATACATCTATCGTTAATATTACAGCGCTATAAAACGAAGGCGGTCTTCTTTTCGTAGGATCGTTCTTGCTTTAATCTAAAAGGGATGGTTAGTGGCAACTTCAATAGTGTTAGTGACTCAGGATCGCTACCTTGTCAGGGGGATGCGGATATTTTTTCCGGATATTATCCTGCTCGATTCGATTGACAGAAACATATTTGATAACGGTGCAGATGAATATTCTGTATTGATTGATAGTCGTGCGCCGCTCCGTTTATATGATTACCTGATACGCCATCCGGCCAGAACGAAAAAAACGATTTGCTGCGTTATGCTTGATATGCGCCATCGCGAGGAGAATCTGCTCAGTATGAAGCTGTTTATGAATACGTCGCTGACGGCGCCGGACATGGCCTCGCTGTTTAACCTGGTGCTCAATATGAAGGGCCGTCGCCTGACCACGAAGTGGCTGCTGAATTTACGGCTGAGCACGCATGAAACGATCATGTTGCGGTTGCTGAGAGCAGGGATGTCAATGGAGGAGATTGCAGGCGAGCTGAATACGTCGGTGAAAAGTCTCTATCGCAAACGAATGGCGCTCTCGGAACGGCTGGGGGCGGAGAACTTCAACGAGGCGTGTTTGTTTATCTTCAAAAACAAACTGCTGGGCGCAGGTGGGAACGATCCCTGGGTTGGGGAGAGATCAAAAGCATAATTGCGGGCGGTATTCTGAGGTTTGAGAACGCTGGATGAGGACAACTTCCTGGCCTTGGGTTTGGATTTACTCTGGCTCAAAACGACACAAGGACGTTGTCATGGACACGATTGAAGAGTCTGGTCACCGCCACTGTAAGATATCTTCAACTATTTGATATAAATATAAATTTGACAAATATCGACAGGTAGCGATTTATCCGTCAAATTCAGTTAAACTTCGTCACATGTTTCAGTGAGTTATGGGATGGTTAGTAGAATGACCAGCGAAGAAGCACTTTTAAAATCAGGTTTTAGTAAACGAGATCTTCAAAAGCTAAAAAACAATATCGAGAATTACGGTGGTTCGTTTGATAGCGTAACTCATGATCTGGCCAATCGTTTTAAGGCAATGAAGTGGATAACTATTATTGCCTTTATCATACTGGCTTTAACTCTTTTACTTGCATCCAGGGATACAAGTCTGACACTTGCGCTCACGTTATTGATTGTACTACCTTTTATCTGGTATATAACGCCAGCAAAACTTGGCTACAAATCCTGGCGTTACCGTAAAATGCTGACTAATTCTGAGACGGGTCGCTGACGGACAACAGATCAAAAATAATCTTAGCTTTCACGCCGTAACCTGCTATTTTCATTGTAAGCTGCGGGCGGCTCAATGTGCTCACCTTTCGGTAATAGTCTGTGGGTAGATAACGAAACAGTCGCCAGGTACCAGGTCGCCGTAACAAGCCAAAAATGGTATACGCATTAGCGGCCAGTGAGATTGATTTGTAGACACCTAAACCATTCTCACGACTAAAGCCCATAAACTCAGCTGTAGACATCGCGGCATTCGCGACCAGCCCTTCACTGGTAGTGTTGTTCGTTGCGTAGCGAGCCACTTCTTTACTGATGCTGTTTGCCCCGTCAGTAACCAGAATCGCACCAGCAAGAACTCCGAGAGGGGTCATCGTGCCAATCAGTGTAAATCCTGCGGCTATTTCAGCACTGGCCAGGACAACACTAACTGCCGAGATAACATACCCAACAATTTTGTTATTCTCTCGGATGAACTCGACTTTCGCGTAAAGCTTCGCTGCCTTCGTTCGTAATAAACGAGCTTGTTCCAGGAGGTTATAGTTTTCTTCTCGAAGTATTTTAACGCAGTCCATGCATTCTTTATCTGATTTAGCCTGACGAGCTAGCGTAAACTGTTGTTCTATGAGGTCCCGAATTTCCTGAATGAACTTCATTCGAGTCAGACCATCGCTGAGATGAAAAGCCGACAGAGTGTTGGCTGTATTTACCAGTTTCCTGGCTTCCATATTCACCATCGTTTCCGCCCAGGCTTTATTTCTTCCACCTGATTGCATCATGTTAAGCAATGCTGCATCCATTGTAATTCCTCTCAATTGCTTTACCGGCGTCTGTTTAGACTGATAAACGGCTCCCTCTGACTGCCATGCGTGCCAACGCATGCACAATATAGTAGCAATGTGGTTACGGGGTCTGAAGCAGAAGTCGCTTTTTGCAGCTACACACCTCGGCCTACTAGACGGCTTTCACCGGGCATCACCGAAAGTATCAGGCCAGATTTTTGCTCAATGGCATCAATGAGAAGCCCGTTCTCGCTTGAGTGGCCGCTGTAGTAGGGAAAGGGCAACACCAGCGGAAAGCCAGCCGTTTTTGTCGGGAATTTCACCATCAATCAGGCCGGATGTGCAGCACGACTGGACGTTTTCGGAGGCCCTGGGCAATCCGGCATGTGTCCACTGTATAGTAGGTGCCGTTTCGGTCTTTGGTAGGCTTTATCATAATGCCCATTTTGTACCACCGGGAAGCGGGGCCGGAGGAAAGATAAGAGGGGTAACTACTGATAAACCAACAAGTTGTTGACTCAGAAAGCAAAAACCCGCCACGAGGGCGGGTTTTTTGAATA